>DATKNT010000143.1:0-19133 GCA_035541175.1 Gaiellaceae bacterium | reverse complement strand
GATCCGCTGACCGTGCTCGTCCCGGAGTCGTCGCTCGAGGCGGCGCAGGACGCGATCGAGGCTCTCAGCGAGCCGGACGACCTCATCGCCGAGCCGTAGGCCGGACTTCGGCGCGCGCGCCGCGCGCTACGACGACCTCCGGCCGGCCGACGCGGGCTGGTGGGAGCTCTACGATCTGCTCGTCCGCGAGGGCGACCTCCGCGGCAGGCGCGTGCTCGAGGTCGGCTGCGGCACCGGCGTGCTCGCCGCCGCGCTCGCCGAGCGCGACGCGGCGCGCGTATGGGCCGTCGACGAGGAGCCGGCGATGGTCGAGGTCGCCCGCGCGCGGCTGCCGCGCGGCGCGGGCGTGCGCGTGGGCCGCGCGGAGGAGCTGCCGTTCCGCGACGCCTGGTTCGAGCGCGCGGTGCAGCGTCTCGTCGTCCATCTCGTCGACCGGAGCCGCGCGCTGCCGGAGCTGCGGCGCGTGCTCGCGACCGGCGGCCGCGCCGTCGTCGCCACCTTCGACCCGTCGCACTTCGACGGCTTCTGGCTGAACAGCCTGTTCCCGTCGCTCGAGGCGATCGACCGCGCCCGCTTCCCGGAGCCGGACGAGCTCCGCCGCGAGCTGGAGGCGGCCGGCTTCGCGTCGACTCGCGTGGTGCGCCTGTCGCAGGCGCACGAGCTCGACCGGGAGACCGCGCTCGAGCGGATCCGCGGCCGTCACATCTCGACGTTCGACCTCCTCGACGAGGACGAGATCGCGGCCGGGACCGCGCGCGCCGCGCGCGACCTGCCGGAGCGGATCCCTGTCCGGCTCGAGTGGGCCGTCGTCGTCGCCGACGCGCCGTCCTAGGCTGCGGCTTCTCCCGACGCGCTCGCGCGCTGCGCGGCGACGAAGTCGCGGTACCAGTAGAAGCTCCCCTTCGGCACCCGCTCGAGCGTCGCGTAGTCGACGTAGACGAGTCCGAAGCGCTTCCAGTAGCCCCACGCCCACTCGAAGTTGTCGAGCAGCGACCACACGAAGTAGCCGCGCAGCGGGACGCCGGCGGCGAGCGCCCGTCCGGCCGCGTCGATGTACGACGCGAGATACGCCTGCCGCTCGTGGTCGTCGACCGAGCCGTCGTGTCCGCGGACGTCCGCGAACGCGGCGCCGTTCTCGGTGATGTACACCGCCTCCGGCTTGTAGTCGCGCTTGACCCGCACGAGCAGATCGTGGAGCCCGTCCGGCGTGATCTCCCAGCCCATGTCGGTGCGCTCCGCATCGTGGCGCCGCACGATCTGCGAGCGCCCGCCGTTCGGGTCGGCGGCGACGAGCGGCGAGGAGTAGTTGTTCACCCCGAGGAAGTCGATCGGCGCCGCGATCGTCTCCATGTCGCCGTCGCGGATCTCCGGCATGATCTCCGCCCACGCCTCGACCATGTCCTCCGGGTAGCTCCCGCGGAAGAGCGGGTCGAGGAACCAGCGGTTGTGCATCCCGTCGACCCAGCGCGCGGCGGCGGCGTCCGCCGGGTCGCCGCTCGCCGCGTACGGGTGGTCGAGGTTGAGCGTGATCCCGATCTCCGCCTGCGGCGCCGCGGCGCGGAGGATCTCGACCGCGCGGCCGTGCGAGAGCAGCAGGTGGTGCGCGGTCGCGAGCGCGTCCGGCTCCGACGTGCGGCCGGGCGCGTGGTGGCCCCAGCCGTAGCCCACCCAGGAGACGACCCACGGCTCGTTGTGCGTGATCCAGTGGCGGACGCGGTCGCCGAGCCGCGTCGCGACGGCCTCGACGTACTCGCAGAACGCGCCGACGGTCCCGCGCGAGGGCCAGCCGCCGTGCTCCTCGAGCGCCTGCGGCGTGTCCCAGTGGAAGAGCGTGACGTACGGGTCGATCCCGCGACCGAGCAGCTCGTCGACGAGCCGGTCGTAGAAGTCGAGACCGGCGGCGTTCGGCTTGCCGCGCCCCTTCGGCAGGACTCGGGGCCACGCGATCGAGAACCGGAAGCCGTCGATGCCGAGCTTCTGCATCAGCTCGATGTCGTCGGCGTACCGGTGGTAGAAGTCACAGGCGACCGCGCCGCTGTCGCCGTTCCGGACCTTGCCGGGGGTCGCGCAGAAGCGGTCCCAGACGCTCTCGCCGCGGCCCTCCTCGTGGGCGGCGCCCTCGATCTGGTACGCGGCGGTCGCCGCCCCCCAGACGAAGTCGGGCGGGAAGGGGCTACTGATCCGGTCGGTCATTGGTTTCCTCTCGACTCCTGGATGACGGTGCGTTGACGTGACAGCGGGCGCCGCGCCCGGACGCGTCCACGACGAGCTCGGGCGTGACGCCGGCGCAGACCTCGACCGCGAGCGGGCAGCGGGCGAGGAAGCGGCAGCCCTCGCGGGGATCGACGGCGGCGGACTCCTGCCCCGCGCCGAGCTCGACGCGCGCCTCGGCGACGAGGCTCGGGTCGGGGACGGCGGAGAGCAGCAGCTGCGTGTACGGGTGCCGCGGGTGCTCGAGCACCTCGTCGATCGGGCCCTGCTCGACGATCTGGCCGGCGTACATGACGAGGACGTCGTCGGCGACGTAGCGGGCGCTCGCGAGGTCGTGCGTGACGTAGAGGAACGCGAGCCCGTGCTCGCTCTTGAGCTCGAGGATGAGGTTGAGGATCCCGATCCGGATCGACACGTCGAGCATCGACGTCGGCTCGTCGGCGATCAGCACCGTCGGCTCGACCGCGAGCGCGCGGGCGATCGAGACCCGCTGCCGCTGCCCGCCCGAGAGCTCGTGCGGGTACTTCGCCGCGAACTTCTCCGGCGGGACGAGCCCGACGCTCTCGAGCAGCTCGTTGACGCGTTCGTCGATCTTCCTGCGGGGGACGATCCCGTGAATCGCGAGCGGCCGCGCGAGATGGTGGCGGATCGTCTTCACCGGGTTCAGCGAGTCGAACGGATCCTGGAAGATCATCTGGACGCGCGACCGGTAGCGGAGCTCGCTCCCGCGGCTGCGGTCGCCCGTGACGTCGCGCCCGTCGAAGACGACGCTGCCGCCGGTCGGCTCGTACAGCCGGAGCAGGAGCTTCGCGACGGTGGTCTTGCCGCTCCCGCTCTCGCCGACGAGCGCGGTGACGCGGCCGGGCTTGAGCGTGAAGGAGACGCCGTCGACCGCGTGCACGCGCTCGCGCGCGACGAGGCCGCCCCCGACGGGGAACTCCTTGGTCAGGCCGCGGACCTCGAGCTCCGGGCCGTGCCGTTCCGCAGCGGGCGCGCTCACGCCGTCACCGCCTCGACGCGGTGGCACGCGACGAAGTGCCTCGGCGACGCCTCGCGCAGCTCGGGCCGCTCGTTCGTCTGCCGGAAGTAGAGGTACGCGTCCTCCGGCCGTGCGTAGGGGCAGCGCGCGGCGAAGCGGCAGCCGACCTGCGGTTCTCCGAGGTCGGGCGGCGAGCCCGGGATGCCCGCGAGCTTGACGCGCGGTCCCGTCAGCGGCGGGAACGACTCGATCAGCCCGTTCGTGTACGGGTGGAGCGGCTTCGTCCGAAGCGCGGACGCCGGCGAGCTCTCGACGATCTCTCCCGCGTACATGATCGCGATCCGGTCCGCGACCTCGAGCAGGAGCGAGAGGTCGTGCGTGATGAAGAGGACGGCGAAGCCGCGCTCGCGCTGCAGGTCCTGGATCTGCTGGAGGATCTCGCGCTGGATGACGACGTCGAGCGCCGTCGTCGGCTCGTCCATGATGACGAGCTCCGGCTCGAGCGCGAGCGCCATCGCGATGATCACGCGCTGCCGCATACCCCCGGAGAGCTGGTGCGGGTACGAGTCGACGCGACGCGGGTCGATGCCGACGAGCTCGAGCAGGTCGCGCGCGCGCGCGAGCGCGTCGCGTCTGGACACGCGCTCGTGCGCCTGCATCATGTCGACGAACTGCGTGCCGACGCGGAGGACGGGGTTGAGCGCGTTCATCGCGCTCTGGAACACCATCGACACGTTACGCCAGCGGAACTTGCGCAGCTCCTCGGCCTTGAGCCCGTTGATCTCCCGGCCGCGGAAGCGGATGCTGCCGGAGACGACGCGGCCCGGCGGCCGGACGATCTGGAGGATCGCGTTCGCGACCGTGGTCTTGCCGCAGCCGGACTCGCCCGCCAGCCCGACGATCTCGCCCGCCCGGATCGCGAGGTCGACCCCGTCGACGGCGTGCACCGGCCGCGAGACGCCGTACGCGACGTGGAGCCCGCTCACCTCGATGAGCGTCTCCGATTCGCGCGCGCTCCCGGTCGTCCCGGGCACGCCGGCCGTGACGGTCACGACACCTCCGCGGGCGGCCGCGCCGCGCGGCTCGGGAGGACGAGCTCGGTGAGGCGGTGCGCGAGCCCGCCGCCGACGCGCTCCGTGCGGAGGCGCGGGTTCGAGACCTCGTCGATGCCGGCGAGGAGGAACGTGAGCCCGATCACCGTGAGCGCCAGCGCGGCGCCGGGGAAGACGAAGGACCACCACTCTCCCTGGAGTACGGCGGAGTTCGTCTGCGCCCAGTACAGCGTCACGCCCCAGCTCGGCTTGGAGTAGTTGCCGAGCCCGAGGAACTCGAGGCCGGCGTCCGTGAGCAGCGAGATGTAGAAGACGAGCACCCACGCCGCCGCGATCCGGCTGATCATGTTCGGCATCAGCTCGCCGAAGACGATGCGGTGCGTCGACTCGCCCGCCGCCTTCGCCGCGTGCACGAAGTCGCGGTTCCGCAGCGACAGCGCCTGGCTGCGGAGGATGCGCGCCTCGAACGCCCAGAGCACGAGCCCGAGCGCGAGCACCATCGTCCAGAGCCCGCGCGTCTTCAGGAAGCCGGAGACGACGACGAGGAGCGGGATCGGCGGGAGCACGAGGAAGACGTTGATGATCGAGTTGATCCCGTCGTCGACGATCCCGCCCGAGTACGCGGCGAGCACGCCGAGGATCGTCGCCACCGTCGTCGCGAGCGTCGCGGCCGCGAAGCCGAGCAGCAGCGAGCGCCGCGCACCGACGACGACCTGCGCGAACACGTCGCTGCCCTGGTCGGTCGTCCCGAAGAGGTGGTGCCACGACGGCGCCTGCCGCGCCGCGAGCAGGTTGAACCCGTTCGGGTCGTTCGTGGTGAAGAACGGCCCGATCGCCATCACGAGGACGATGCCGGCGAGGATTCCGAGCCCGAGGCGCGACTTCGGGTTGGCGAGGAGCAGGCGCAGCCAACCGGGGACGTGGAGCCTCTTCATCAGCTCGTGCGCACCCGCGGGTCGAGGACGAGGTTGAGGATGTCCATGAGGAAGTTCGCGCCGATCACGCAGAGCGCGAACACGAGCAGCAGTGCCTGCGAGAGCGGGTAGTCGGAGCCGAGCACGGCCTGCTGGAGCGTCAGCCCGGCGCCGGGGTAGCTGAAGACGTACTCGATCACGACGACGCCGCCGACGGCGGTCGCGAACTGCGCCGCGAATCCGTTCAGGGGCGGCAGGATCGCGTTGCGCCCGGCGTAGCTCGTCATCACGCGCCGGTCCTTCAATCCCTTGGCGAAGCCGACGGCGACATAGTCCTCGCCGATCGTGTTGATCATCACCGTGCGCATGTTCAGCACCCAGCCGCCGGTGTAGGCGGCGAGGATCACGAGCGCAGGCAGCTCCGCATGGCGCACCGCGCTCGAGATGAAGGTCCAGTCGAAGGCCGGCGCGAGGCCGTTGTCGTACGCGTGCTGGATCGGGAACCAGCCGAGCTTGAGGCCGAGGAAGTAGACGGCGAGGAGCGCGGTGAAGAACGCGGGGAACGCGCCGACCGACATGAACACGGGGACGAGCACCGAGTCGACGGCCTTGCCCCGCCGCCACGCGGCGACCATGCCGATGAAGGTGCCGAGGACGAACGCGAGGAAGAAGGAGACGCCGACGAGGATGATCGAGTACGGCAACGTCCTCCCGATCACGGTCGAGACGGGGGCCGGGTAGTTCGAGGTCGAGACGCCGAAGTCGAAATGCGCGATCCGGTGGAGGTAGACGACGTAGTCGTGCCAGATCGTCCCCTTGCCGCCGCCGAGGAGCGCCTCGTACGTCTTGACGATGCCGGGGTTCGACTGGATCTGGGAGGGGGAGAGGTGCTGGAGGACGCCGCCGACCGGGTCACCCGGCATCAGCCGGGGGAGCAGGAACGTCAGCGTGAGCGCCACCCAGGCGGCGAACACGTAGAAGGCGATACGGCGGAGGAGCCAGCGCATGGAGCGAGAGGGAGTATCGCGGCGGGCCCGCCCCTACGCGAGCCCGCCGCGTCCTTCGACCCGTCGGCTCAGGCGCCTGCCTGGCCGCCGGGGCAGATCTTGGTGAACGACAGGATGTTGTCGGGGAACGTCGTGAAGATCGGGTCGCCGAAGAAGTTCTTCGGCGAGTCGAAGCAGTGGAAGTACTTCGTGCTGTACGTCGACCACCGCGGGCCGATGAAGAGCGGGACGATCGGCAGCTCGTTCAGCCAGATCTTCTCGAGCGACGTCGCGATCGCCTGCTGCTTCTTCGGGTCGAGCGTCGCCTTCCACTGGTTGAGGAGGGTCGTCGCCGTGGCGTCGTACGTGTGCTCCCAGTTCCCGGTGTTCGTCGCGTCCTGACCCGACGGGATGTACGAGTTCTGGGACAGGTTCGCGTTGAAGAAACCGTACGGCGAGCCCTGCGACGCGGTCTGCCACAGCAGCGTCGGGTTCTTCGTCGACGCCGCGTTCGGATACCACGAGTTCCAGTCGGGCTCGAGCGCGACCTGCGAGTTGATCCCGATCGCCTGGAGGTCCTTCGTGATGATCTGGTTCGACGCGACCCAGTCCGACCAGCCCGAGATCACGTGGATGTTGAGCGTGACCGGGTTGCCCTTCGGGTCGATCAGCTGGCTGCCCTTGTAGGTGAAGCCGGCCGCGGTCAGCGTCGACTTCGCCTTGTTCGGGTCGTACGTGGCGAGGGCCTTCGCGTCGGCCTTCACGGTCGGATCCGCGACCCACTGGGGGAAGAGCCCGTTGAGGCCGATCGCGTCGGTGGGCGGCGCGTAGCCGTACTCGCCGAGCTTCGAGACGCTGTTCCGGTCGATCGCGTAGCTCAGCGCCTTCCGGAAGGCGACGAGGCTGTACGGATACTGCGTGTCGTCGAAGACGAGCGAGACCGGATACGCGGTCGTCGCGTAGAACGCGTGGAAGTGTTTCGGGTCCTTCGCCTCGTACGCCTGGGCGACGTTCGGCACGAAGTTGTGCGTCCAGTCGACCTGGCCGCTCTGGATCAGCGCGAGGGCCGCGTCGTTGGACGCCGCCTGCGTGTACTCGAGGCACGGGATCAGCGGCTTGCCGGCCTGCCAGTAGTGGAGGTTCTTCGAGAACACGTAGTCCTGGCCGGTGAAGCGGGTGATGCGGTCGAACGGGCCGGAGCCGACCGGGTTCGGGTTCGTGAACGTCGCCGGGTCGGAGATGTTCTGCCAGATGTGCTTCGGGATGACGATGACGAGGTTCAGCGTCGAGGCGATGAACTGCGAGTCCGGGACCTTGAGGTTGATCACGACCTGCGTCTTGCCCTTCGCCGCCACCGAGGCGATGTTCGTGTCGGGCCGCGCGTAGCCGGAGAGGTCCATCGTGGCGCTCTGCTTGCCGTCCGTGAGGCTGTAGACGACGTCGGCCACGGTGAGCGGCTGCCCGTCCGACCACTTGACGCCCTGCGCGATGTTCAGCGTCAGCGTCTTGTTCCCGTTCGACCACTTCCAGCTCTGGGCGAGCCACGGGACGGCCGGCTTCCCGCCCTCGGGCGAGATGATCAGCGGCTCGTAGATGGCGCCCTTGACGAAGGCGCCGCTCGGGAGGCCGGTCGCGGTGAAGGGGTTGAAGTTCTTGACGAACGTCGGGTCGCCGGAGCCGGTCATGACGAGGCATTGATGCGCGTTCGGGCTCGCGACGATGCGCGGCGCCGCGGGTGCCGAGGCGGTGACGGCGAGCGCGACGACCGCGGTGACGGCCGCCAGGAGCCCGGCACTGAGGCCGAGCCGGCGGGCCGTGCGGGGGTGACGTGACATCGGACTTCCTTTCTCGCCCGCGCGGGGCGACGAGGGCGGACCAGCGTCAGCGTTGGATTCCGGGAATTTCCGGGAACCCTAAGCAAGTCACTCCGGAAAAGTCAATGGCCCGTTTCGAGAAGAGCGCTTGTTACGGGCAGGAAGCCACGTTATCGTCCCGTAACACGCACCGGAACACTTCCGCCATGATCGAGCAGCCCCCTACCCCGCCGTCCGAGCCGCGCTTCCGCGGCCGCGCGACGATCCGAGACATCGCCGACCTCGCCGGCGTCTCGATCGCGACGGTCTCGCGCGTCCTCAACGACCGCCCGGACGTCGCGCCCGAGACGCGCGAGACGGTGCTCCAGGTCGTCCGCCAGCAGGGCTTCAAGCGCGGCGCGCGCGCCGGCGCGCCCGCCGCGAGGGCGAGGACGGGCTCGATCGGCCTGACCCTCCCGAACGTGAACGACGCGTACTTCGGGCCGATGATCTACGGCGCCTCCGAGGCGCTGTACGAGGCCGACCTGCGCACGGTCATCTGCCCGACGGCCCAGGAGCACGACCGCGAGGTGTCGCTGATCGAGCGGCTGATGCGCGGCGGCTCGACCGACGGCGCGATCCTCATCCTCCCCGAGGAGCGCGAGGACGAGCTGCTCAGCCTGCACCGGCAGGGGTACCCGTTCGTCGTCGTCGACCCGCGCGACAAGGCGCCGGACGGGATCCCCTGCGTCTCGGCGATGCACGCAGTGGGGGCGAGGCAGGCGACCGAGCACCTGCTCACGCTCGGCCATCGCCGGATCGGCGCGATCGCGGGCGTCCCGGGCTGGTATGCGACGGAGGAGCGGCTGCTCGGCTTCCGCGCCGCGCTCTCGGCGGTGGGGATCCTGCCGGCGCCGGAGCTGATCGTCTACTCCGACTGGCAGACGCCGCGCGGCATCGAGGCGGCGGAGCAGCTGCTCTCGCTCCCGGAGCCGCCGACCGCGATCTTCGGCTTCAACGACAACGTGGCGATCGGCGCGCTCCACGCGGCGCACCGGCGCGGGCTGTCGGTGCCCGACGACCTGGCCGTGATCGGCTTCGACGACACGACGCTCGCCGAGCTCGTGATCCCGAGGCTGACGACGGTGCGCCAGCCGCTCGCGGAGATGGGGCGGATGGGCGTCAGCCTGCTGCTGCGGATCCTCGAAGGCCAGCGGATCGAGGCGCTCCGGCTCGAGCTCTCGACGGAGCTCGTCGTGCGGGAGTCGACGGCGCCGCCGCGCGTCCCGGCCGCGGCGTGACGCGGCCGGCGACCGTCGCGCTGGCGCTCGCCGCCGTCGCGGCGGCGCTCGGGGCGGGCGGCGCGCGGAGCACGTCGGCAGGCGGCTACTCGATCGTCCGGCTCGTCTCGGACGGCGGCGTCCCGGCCGCGGCGGTCGACCGCGTCCTCGTCAACGGCTGGGGGCTCGCCGCCGCCCCGACCGGGCCGTTCTGGACGACGAGCGAGGCGTCGGGCCGGAGCGCGCTCTACACCGGGTCGGGCCTGAAGCAGCGGCTCACCGTGCGCGTGGCCGGGGGGCCGACGGGGATCGTCTACAACGCGGGCGACGGGTTCCGCGTCTCCGGCGGCGGGCACTCCGATCCCGCACGGTTCATCTACGCGTGCGAGGACGGGCGCATCCGCGCGTGGACGCCGACCGTGCCGGCGGGATGGTCGACGACGGCGGTGGTCGCGGTCGACGCGGCCGCACAGGCGGCGATCTTCCGCGGCGTCGCGCTCGCCGGCGGGAGGCTGTTCGCGACCGACTTCCACAACGACCGCGTCGACGTCTTCGACGCGCGCTGGCGGCGGGTGGCGATGCCGAAGAGCGCGTTCTCCGATCCGCGGGTCTCCGCCTGGTACGCGCCGGACAACATCGAGGCGCTCGGCGGGCACCTGTTCGTCACGTATGTCTACCGCGCGCCGGTCGACGGCAACGACGCGCCGAGCGGCGGCTTCGTCGACGAGTTCGCGACGGACGGGAGGCTCGTCGCCCGCGTCGCGGCGATGGGGCCGCTGGCCGAGCCGTGGGGGCTCGCGCTCGCGCCGCGCTCGTTCGGGCGGTTCGGCGGCGACCTCCTCGTCGCGAGCTTCGGCGACGGCCACGTCGACGCCTACCGGCGGGCCGGGCGCGGCTGGCGTCACGACGGGGCGCTGGCGGACGCGGACGGGCGGGCGCTCGTCGTCAACGGGATCTGGGGTCTCGCGTTCGGGAACGGCTCGGACGCCGGCCCGCGCGACCGGCTGTACTTCATGGCGGGCCCGCACGCGTGGCGCGGCGCGAGCGAGCTCGAGGTGCACGGGCTGTTCGGCGCGATCGCTTCGGGGTAGCGATAGGGCTGATGTGAGACGTCCGGCCGCGAGTGCGTCCGGCACGTGCCGGCCAACTAGATCCGCCAGGAGCCGCCGCTCATGACGGTGATGCGCGCGCCGCTCTTCGCGATCCCGGTCACCTCGACCTCGTCGGAGCCGATCATGAAGTCGATGTGCACGCCGCTCGCGTTGATGCGCGCGACGTCGGCCGGGTCGGCGACGGGCGCCGAGTACGCGTCGCCGAGCGCGAGATGGCTCGCCGCGTTCTCGTCGAGCAGCGTCGTGTAGAAGGTGCGGCCGAGCTTGCCGATCCTGCTCTCGCGGTCGACGAGCGCCACCTCGCCGAGCCGTGACGCGCCGGCGTCGACGGCGCAGCGCCTTCGCAGGGTCTCTGCGTTCGCGTCGGCGTCGATCTCGACCGCGCGCCCGCCCTCGAAGCGGATGCGCAGGCCCGTGACGAGCGATCCCGCGGTATCGAGCGGCTTCGTCGCCGAGACGACGCCCTCCGTCCGCTCCGGATCCGGCGTCGTGTACACCTCCTCGGTCGGGATGTTCGGCAGGTGGCGTACGCCCGTGCGGGTGTGCGATGCGCCGCCCTCCTTCGCGAAGCGCGAGCTGGGGAGCAGGCCGACGGTGAGGTCGGTGCCCGGGCCGGCGAAGTGGAGCGCGTCGAGGTCGAGCGCGTCGAGCCGGTTCGCGGCCTGCCAGATCTCGTCGATCCGGTCGGTCCAGGCCTGCGCCGGGTCGGGCTCGTCGAGCCGGCAGACGTGGACGACGTCCTCCCACAGGCGCTCGAGCGCCTCCGCGGCGTGCAGCTCGGGGTAGACCGTCTGCGCCCAGCGGCGCGTCGGGAACGGCGAGAGCGTCCACGCGACCGAGCGGTCGTCGATGACGGTGAACACCTCGTCGAGGTTCGGGAGGCGATCGATTCCGGCGCGCGCGGGGTCGACGCCGTCGAGCAGCCCCGGCGGGACGACCGGCACGAGCACGACGCGGGCGGCGTCGAGGTCGCCGAGGTCGAGCATCCGCCGACCGAGCCACGGCGGCACCCAGTCGAGCGTCCCGTCGGGCGCGCGCTCGGCGCGGATCCGCTTCACGGTCGGGTCGAAGTACGACACGTCGACGTAGCGGGCGCCGCGCGCGTACGCGGCCCGCGCGATCTCCGCGACGAGCGGCTGCGCCTCCGGCGCGGCGTCGACCGCGAGCACCTGGTCGGGCTGCACGTTGGCGCCGACGGAGACGATCAGGTCGGCATAGCGGGTGAGGACGGCGGCGTCCACGCCCCGGAACGCTAGCGCGCTTCGGCAGGCGCCTCGGCGCCATGTGTCGTCCGGGCGCGCGCCCGCGGGCGGCGCACGCGGACGTGCTCCGCCACCACATACGAGCCGATCACGAGGAGCGCCGCGAGCAGTTGCGCGAGCATCCCCTCGACCGTGGGGAACGCGGCGAGCCAGAGCCCGACCCAGCCGGGGAAGGCGACGCCGAGGCCGTGCACCGGCAGCCAGCCCGCGAGCTGGAGCTCCTGGACGCTCTCGCCGACCATCACGAGCAGCACGAACCCGAGCAGGACGCCGGTGGCGACGAGCATCCGCCGGTAGGGCAGCCGCTGCTGCAGCGCGAACGTCAGCGCGCCGACGGCCACGGTGAACGCGAGACCGAGGGCGACGCCCTCGAGCACCGTCGTCGAGCCGGCGGTGAGGCGGAGGTTCTGGAGGAAGAGCACGACCTCGAAGCCCTCGCGGTAGACGGCGGTGAAGCCGAGCAGCGCCAGCCCGAGCAGGGCGCTGCGGCCCGCGTCGCCGCCGAGCAGCCGCCGTCGCCTGCGGTTGTGCGCGGAGATCCAGCCGGTCCAGTAGATCTTGTGGAAGAACCAGTTCATGACGACGAGGAGCACGGCGACGGCGAGCAGCCCGGTCGCCGCCTGGACGTCGAGACCCGGCCCGCCGAGCGCGCCGATGATCCAGATCGCCGCGAACCACGTGGCGACGGTGAGCCCGAGCGCCGCGCCCGCGCCGGCGGCGACGGGGCGCCGGTAGCCTCGGTTCGCGCCGACGAAGCTCGCGGTGAACGCCGCGAGCACGAGCACCGCCTCGAGCCCCTCGCGGAAGACGAGCAGCGCGCTGTCGACGACGACGGCACCGTGGCTCAGGTGCGCGCCGGGCGCGGTCGGGTCCGGGACGCCGTCGGGCGCGGTCACCGCCTTCCACGCGAGCGCGCCGATGGCGACGAGCGCGACGAGCGTCCATGCCGAACGGCGCAGCAGCAGCTTGCGGCGCGCGAGCTCCTCCGCCGTCGAACAGCGCTCCACCATGTAAGGCCGACCTTACAGCAGCTGTTCGACGCCCCGGCGGGCGATCCGTCCGCCGGAGCCGCTACGCTGCCCGGCGACACGAGTCCTTTAACCCGGTCCAGCGAGGCCGGAAAGGAGCCGAATGATGACGCACGTCCCGAATGGGATGGAGACCGGCCCGTCGACGCCCGCCGGCAGATGAGCACCGTGGAGGCGTCCGGGAAGATCCTCCTCGACGCCGACCAGCTCTCCCGGACGATCACGCGGATCGCCCACGAGATCATCGAGGCGAACCCCGAGGTCGCCGACGTCGCGCTCGTCGGCATCCAGACGCGCGGCGTCCCGCTCGCGCACCGGCTCGCGCGGCTGATCGAGGAGCGCGCCGGAGCCGAGCCGCTGCTCGGCGCCGTCGACATCACCTTCTACCGCGACGACGTCACGGTTCGCGGCGGCGAGGCGCCGCTCGCGCCGCAGCCGGTCGTCCGCGCCACGCAGCTCGACTTCCCGCTCGAGGGACGCACCGTCGTCCTCGTCGACGACGTCCTCTACACGGGTCGCACGATCCGCGCCGCGATCGAGGCGCTGTTCGACTACGGGCGCCCGGCGCGCGTCCAGCTCGCCGTCCTCGTCGACCGCGGGCACCGCGAGCTGCCCATCCGTCCCGACTACGTCGGCAAGAACCTGCCGACCGCCCGCGAGGAGCGGATCCAGGTGCAGCTGCTCGAGGTCGACGAGGTCGACCGGATCCTGCTCGTGCCGAGCCCCGAAGAGGAGTCCCGATGACCAGCAACGTAGGCTCGACGGAGCCGCCCAACAGCGCAGGTGGCGGCTTTGCCGGCGCCGGAGCGAAACACAGCATCCGTCTCGTCAACGACGACCTGCGCCCGCCCGCGCCGCCGCCGCGCCGCCACTGCATCTCGATCGCCGACATGACGCGCGACGACGTCGAGCGGCTGCTCGGCACCGCGCGCACGTTCGAGTCCACGATGGACCGGCAGGTCAAGAAGCTGCCGACGCTGAAGGGCCATCTCGTCGTCAACCTCTTCTACGAGTCGTCGACGCGGACCTCGTCGAGCTTCGAGCTCGCGGCGAAGCGGCTCTCCGCCGACACGATGAACATCAAGTCGTCCGGGTCGTCCGTCGACAAGGGCGAGTCGCTGAAGGACACGGCGCTCACGCTCGGCGCGTACGACCCAGACGTGATCGTCATCCGCCATCCGGAGATCGGCGCGCCCCAGCTCGTCGCGCGGGTGACGGAGGCGCACATCGTCAACGCGGGCGACGGGAAGAACCAGCACCCGACGCAGGCGCTGCTCGACCTGTACACGATCCAGCAGCAGCTCGGGAGGCTCGACGGGCTGCACGTCGCCATCGTCGGCGACGTCCTCCACAGCCGCGTCGCGCGCTCGCTCGTCCAGGCGTTCGCGCTCGTCGGCATCCGCTGCACCCTCGTCGGCCCGCCGGCGCTCCTGCCGCGCGAGCTGCCGGTCGAGACGACGACGGACATCGCCGCGATTCGCGACGCGGACGTCGTCTACGTCCTGCGCATGCAGCAGGAGCGGATGCAGGCGGGCGCCAACTACGTGCCGAGCCTGCGCGAGTACACCGCGCGCTGGGGCGTCACGCCGGAGCGGCTCCGGCCCGGCCAGAAGGTGATGCACCCGGGTCCGATGAACCGCGGCGTCGAGATCGACCCGCGCGTCGCCGACTCGGTCGACGCGCTGATCGAGACGCAGGTGCGCTCGGGGCTCGTCGTCCGGATGGCGGTTCTCTACGACGTGCTGACCGGAGGCCCGGTGGGAGTCCAGGCCCTCGCGGCGGCGGAGGTGGCGTGATGCTGTGGATCAGGGAGCGGCCCGGCGACGACCTCGTCGTGCGCGGCGCGCGCGTGCTCGACCCGGCGCAGGGGATCGACGCGGTCCTCGACGTCCGGGTCGACGCCGGCACGATCGCGGCGGTCGGCGAGCAGGTCGACGCGAACGGTCACCGCGTCGTCGACGGGACCGGGCTCGTGCTCGCGCCCGCGTTCGTCGACCCGCACGTGCACCTGCGCACGCCCGGGCGCGAGGACGAGGAGACGATCGCGAGCGGGACCGCGGCGGCCGCCGCCGGCGGCTACTGCGCGATCCTCGCGATGCCGAACACCGACCCGGTCGTCGACTCGGCCGCGACGCTCGGCTCGCTCGCCGAGACCGCGCGCCGCGAGGCGGAGGTGCAGGTCGGCTTCCTCGCCGCGATCACGCGCGCCCAGGAGGGCGACGAGCTGACCGAGATGGGCGAGCTCGCCGACGCCGGCGCCGTCGCCTTCTCCGACGACGGCGTCCCCGTCCGCTCGGCCGGGATGATGCGGCGCGCGCTCCAGTACGCGTCGACGACCGGCCGCCCGCTCGCGCTGCACTGCGAGGAGAAGACGCTCTCGCGCGGCGGCCACGTGCACGAGGGCCGCGTCGCGGCCGAGCTCGGCTTCGCCGGGTATCCGTCGGTCGCCGAGTCGGTGATGGTCGAGCGCGACCTCTCGCTCGCGGCGTACGAGGCGCAGCCGATCCACCTGCTGCACCTCTCGGCGGCCGAGTCGGTCGCCGCCCTGCGGCGCGCGCGCGAGGCCGGCGTGCGGGCGAGCGCCGAGGTGACGCCGCATCATCTCTGCCTCACCGACGAGGCCGTGCGCTCGCTCGACGCGAACGTGAAGATGAACCCGCCGCTGCGCGCGGAGCGTGACCGCGGGGCGCTGCTCGACGCGCTCCGTGATGGGGCGATCGAGGCGATCGCCACCGACCACGCGCCGCATGCACGGCACGAGAAGGAGGTGCCGTTCGAGGCGGCGCCGTTCGGCGTGACCGGCCTCGAGACGGCGTTCGCGGTGCTCTACACGCGGCTCGTCGAGCCGGGGCTGCTGCCGCTCGAGACGCTGCTCGAGCGGATGTCGGCTGGGCCGGCGCGCGTGTACGGGCTCGACACGCCGACGATCGCCGCCGGTGCGACGGCGAACCTCGTCCTGCTCGATCTCAGGCGTGCCGTCGTCGTCGAGGAGTCGGGCTTCCGCTCGCGCTCGCGGAACTCGTGGCTGCTCGGTGAGACGCTCACCGGCGCGGTGGCGATGACCGTCGCCGGCGGCGCGGTGGCGCACGAGGCCTGATGGGACTCCTCGCGCTCGAGGACGGCTCGGTCTTCTACGGCGAGTCGGTGGGTGCGGACGGCCTGGCCGCGGGCGAGGCCGTCTTCACTACCGGCATGTCCGGCTACCAGGAGGCGGTCACCGACCCGAGCTTCGCCGAGCAGATCGTCTGCTTCACCGCGCCGATGATCGGCAACTACGGCGTCGCGGCGGAGCGGTCGGAGTCGGACCGCGTGCACGCGAAGGCGGTGCTGATGCGCGAGGCGCGCGGGCCCGCGTGGACCGACTGGCTGCGGGAGCGCGGCGTCGTCGCGCTCACCGGCATCGACACGCGGTCGCTCGTGCTCCGGCTCCGCGAGCACGGCGCGATGCGCGCGGTCGCTGCTGCGGGCGAGGTGTCGGCGGAGGAGGCGGTGGCCGCGGCGCGGGCGCAGGAGCCGATGGCGGGCCGGGCGCTTGCGCGTGAGGTGTCGACGCGGGAGCTGCGCTTCGTCGCCGAGGAGGGGCGCACGCGGATCGCGGTCGTGGACTACGGCGTGAAGAACTCGGTGCTGCGCCGCCTTGCGACCGCGGGTGCGGCGGTGACGGTGTTCCCGCACGACGTCGACGCGGACACGCTCGCCGGCTTCGACGGCGTGCTCCTATCGCCGGGCCCGGGCGACCCGGCGCCGCTCGCCGACGAGGCGTCGATGGTGGCCGAGCTGATCGGGCGGACGAACGTCCTCGGCATCTGCCTCGGCCACCAGCTGCTCGGCGTCGCCACCGGCCACGAGACGTTCAAGCTGCCGTTCGGCCACCGGGGCGCGAACCATCCGGTGCTCGAGCGCGCGTCGGGGCGCGTGCTCGTGACGAGCCAGAACCACGGCTTCGCCGTCCGCGCGCGCGACGAGGCGGACGCGACGCACGTCTCGCTCTACGACGGAACGGTCGAGGGCCTGTCGTTCCCGGAGGAGCGCGCGCGCTCGCTCCAGTTCCACCCCGAGGCCGGGCCGGGCCCGCACGACGCGTGGCCGCTGCTCTCCCGCTGGGTCGACGACGTGGCGACGCATGCCTAGGCGCACCGACCTCGAGACGATCTGCCTCGTCGGCTCCGGCCCGATCGTGATCGGGCAGGCGGCCGAGTTCGACTACGCCGGCTGCCAGGCGCTGAAGGTGCTGCGCGAGGACGGGTTCCGCACGATCGTCGTCAACTCGAACCCGGCGACGATCATGACCGACCCCGGCTTCGCCGACCGGACGTATCTCGAGCCGCTCGACCTCGAGGGCGTCGCCGACGTGCTCCGCCGCGAGCGGCCCGACGCGGTGCTGCCGACGATGGGCGGGCAGACGGCGCTGAACCTCGCGCAGGAGCTCGCCGAGTCCGGCGTGCTCGCGGAGCTCGGAATCGAGCTGATCGGCGCGAACCTCGAGGTGATCCGGCGCGCCGAGGACCGGCAGCTCTTCAAGGCCGCAGTGGAGTCGTGCGGCCTTCGTGTTCCCGCGTCGAGCATCGTGACGGACATCGATCAACTCGCCGGTCTGATGACGCCGTGTGTCATCAGACCGGCATTTACACTCGGCGGCCACGGCGGCGGCTTCGCCTCGACGCCCGACGAGCTCCGCCGCCAGGTCGAGATCGGCCTGCGCGAGAGCCCGATCTCGCAGGTGCTCGTCGAGGAGTCCGTGCGCGGCTGGGACGAGTTCGAGCTCGAGGTCGTGCGCGACCGCGTCGACAACGTCGTGATCGTCTGCTCGATCGAGAACCTCGACCCGATGGGCGTGCACACGGGCGACTCGGTCACCGTCGCGCCGCAGATGACGCTGCCCGACGAGGCGTACCAGGAGCTGCGCGACGCCGCGGCCGCGGTCGTCCGGGCGGTCGGCGTCGACACCGGCGGCTCGAACATCCAGTTCGCGCGCTCGCGCGAGACCGGCGAGGTGCGCGTGATCGAGATGAACCCGCGCGTCTCCCGCTCCTCGGCGCTCGCGTCGAAGGCGACGGGCTACCCGATCGCGAAGGTCGCGGCGAAGCTCGCGGTCGGCTACACGCTCGACGAGATCCCGAACGACCTCACGGGCACGACGCCGGCGAGCTTCGAGCCGACGCTCGACTACGTCGTCGTCAAGTTCCCGCGCTTCGCGTTCGAGAAGTTCCCCGGCGCCGACCGCACGCTCGGCACGCAGATGAAGTCCGTCGGCGAGACGATGGGGATCGGGCGGACGTTCGCCGAGGCGTTCCTCAAGGCGATGCGCTCGCGCGAGCTCGACGGCGGCGCGGCGACGCCGTGGCAGACGCTCGCGGAGGTCCCGGACGGCGTGCACCCGTTCTTCAGGGCCGAGCTGGCGCGGATCGAGGACGGGCTCCGCGAGGCCGCCGCGCGTCCGATCGACGAGCTCGTCGCCGGCGACTGGCTGCGGCTGAAGCGGCTCGGGCTCGGCGACGCGGAGATCGCCGCCGCCGCGGCCACGACCGAGGCCGCGGTGCGCGCGCGCCGGCGCGACTGCGGCGTCCGCCCGGTCTTCCGCCGCGTCGACTCCTGCGCCGGCGAGGTCGAGGCGGCCTCGAACTACTTCTACTCGACCTGGGGCGAGGAGGAGGAGGCGGCGCCGGCGGGGCACCGGCCGCGCGTCGTCATCCTCGGCTCCGGCCCGAACCGGATCGGCCAGGGGATCGAGTTCGACTACTGCTGCGTCCACGCGGTCGCGACGTTCCGCGAGCTCGGGTACGAGGCGGTGATGGTCAACTGCAACCCGGAGACGGTCTCGACCGACTACGACACCTCCGACCGGCTCTACTTCGAGCCGCTCGACCTCGAGTCGGTGCTCGCCGTCTGCGACCGGGAGCGCCCCGAGGGCGTCGTCATCCAGTTCGGCGGGCAGACGCCGCTGAAGCTCGCGCACGCGATCGCCGAGGCGGGGTACGCGATCCTCGGCACGCCGGTCGACGCGGTCGACCTCGCCGAGGACCGCGAGCGGTTCGCCGGGCTGCTGCGCGCGCACGGCCTGCGCCCGCCCGCGTGGGCGATGGCGGACTCCGGCGACGACGCCGTCCGCGTCGCGAACGAGATCGGCTACCCCGTCCTGATCCGCCCGTCGTACGTGCTCGGCGGCCGCTCGATGCGCGTCTGCTACACCGACGCGGAGGTCGCGCAGGTGCCGGTGCACGGCCGGGTGCTCGTCGACCGCTTCCTCGAGAACGCGGTCGAGGTCGACGTCGACGCGCTCTGCGACGGGACCGAGACGTACATCGCGGCGGTCATGCAGCACGTCGAGGAGGCCGGCGTCCACTCGGGCGACTCCGCGTGCGTGCTCCCGGCGCCGGGGCTCAGCCCGGTGCACACCGAGGAGATCGAGCGGACGGTGCGGATCCTCGGCCGCTCGCTCGGCGTCGTCGGGCTGCTGAACGTGCAGCTCGCGGTCACCGCCGACGGCGAGGTGTACGTGCTCGAGGCGAATCCGCG
>DATKNT010000142.1:0-16838 GCA_035541175.1 Gaiellaceae bacterium | reverse complement strand
CGGAGTCGTGGAGGTTGAGCGCGTGCGCGTGGCCCTGGCTGCCGAAGCCGACGACGGCGACCTTGCCGTCGAGGAGGCCGAGATCGCCGTCGCGGTGGATGGTCGCCATCGGGTGCGTCTCCTTTTCGTGGGTCAGACGAGAACGTGCGGCTTCGGCCGCTTCGTGGTGCTGCGGGACGGCCGGTTCAGCCCGATCCTGCCGGTCCGGACGAGCTCCTGCAGGCCGTGCGGGCGGACGAGCTCCTCGAACGAGTCGACGTCCTCGGGCGGGCCGGTCAGCTCGAACACGATCGCGTCCGGGCCGAGGTCGACGACGCGGGCGCCGAAGATCTCGCCGAGCGCCATCAGCTCGGCGCGGGCGCTCGGCTGTGCCGACACCTTCAGGAGCGCGAGCTCCCGCTCGATCGAGTCGCCGGGGACGAGCTCCGTCACGCGCAGCACGTTCACGAGCTTGTGCATCTGCTTCTCGATCTGCTCGAGCGGCTGCTCGGCGCAGTCGACCCGCAGCGTGATCCGCGAGACGTCGTGCCGCTCGGTCGGGCCGACGGCGAGGCTCTCGATGTTGTAGCCGCGGCGCGCGAACATGCTCGTGATCCGCGTGAGCGCGCCCGGCTTGTTCTCCAGCAGGACTGCGACGGTGTGGATCACAGCGTCGTCACCTCGTCCTGCACGTCCTCGTACTCGACGAGGTCGAGCGCGGCCGCGCCGGCGGGGATCATCGGGAAGCAGTGCTCCGCCGGGTCGACGCGCGCGTCGATGACGGCGGTGCGGCCGGAGGCGAGCGCCTCCTCGAGCGCGGCCTGCACCTCGCTCTCCGTCTCCGCCGTGAAGCCGAGCGCGCCGTACGCCTCCGCGAGCTTCGCGTAGTCCGGCAGCGAGTGCGTCAGGTGGATCTGCGAGAACCGCTCCTCGAAGAACATGTCCTGCCACTGGCGGACCATGCCGAGGTAGCCGTTGTTGACGATGACGACGACGATCGGCAGGTTCTCGAGCACCGACGTCGCCAGCTCTTGCTGCGTCATCTGGAAGCAGCCGTCGCCGTCGATGCAGACGACGGTCGCGTCGGGGCGCGCCGCCTTGGCACCGATCGCGGCGGGGATGCCGTATCCCATCGTCCCGAGCCCGCCCGAGGTGATGAACGTGCGCGGCCGGTCGCAGAGCAGGTACTGCATCGCCCACATCTGGTGCTGGCCGACGCCGGTCGTCCAGATCACGTCGTCGCGCGACGCCGTCAGCTCCTGGAGCAGCTCGAACACCGGCTGCGGCTTCAGCAGGTCGCCGCCCTCGCCGTAGCGGAGCGGGAACTGCTCCCGCCACTCGGCGATCTGCCGCAGCCACGGCTCGGTCTTCCCCGGCACCGCGACCGCCGCCAGCTGCTTCGCCAGGTCGGCGAGCACCGGCTTGAGCGGCCCGACGACGGGGACGTCGGCGCGGCGGATCTTCGAGATCTCCGCCGCGTCGATGTCGAGGTGGACGACCGTCGCGCCCGGAGCGAACGCGGACACCTTGCCGGTGACGCGGTCGTCGAAGCGCGCGCCGACGGCGACGATCAGGTCGGCCTTGTTCAGCGCCCAGTTCGACCACTTCGGCCCGTGCATGCCGGGCCAGCCCATGTGCAGCTCGTGCGTCTCCGGGAACGCGCTCTTCGCCATCAGCGTCGTCACCACCGGCAGCCGCGCCGTCTCGGCGAGCCGGAGCAGCTCGTCGGTCGCGTGCGCGTTCAGCACGCCTCCGCCGACGTACAGGATGGGCCGCTCCGCCGCGGCGACTGCCCGCGCAGCGGCAGCCGTCTGGCGCGGGTGTCCGCGGCGGGGCGGCTTCCATCCCGGGAGGGAAACGTCGTCGGGGTAGGAGAAGTCGAGCTCGGCCTCCTGGATGTCGCGCGGGATGTCGACCAGCACGGGGCCGCAGCGGCCGGTGCTGGCGACGTGGAACGCCGCCTTGATCGTCGCGGGGATCTCCTCGACGTCCTGTACGAGCCACGAGTGCTTGACGATCGGGATCGTGATCCCGGTGATGTCGCATTCCTGGAAGGCGTCGGTGCCGATCAGGTTCGAGCGGACCTGGCCGGTGATGCAGACGAGCGGCGTCGAGTCCATCCACGCGTCGGCGATCGGCGTGACGAGGTTCGTCGCGCCCGGGCCGGAGGTGGCGATCGCGACACCCGGGCGGCCGGAGGCGCGCGCGTAGCCCTCGGCCATGTGGCCCGCGCCCTGCTCGTGCCGGGCGAGGACGTGACGGACGGTGGTGCCGCGCGCGAACGCGTCGTAGGTCGGGAGGATGGCGCCGCCCGGCAGGCCGAAGACGACGTCGACGCCCTCCGCCTCGAGCGAGCGGAGCACCGCGTCGGCGCCGTTCATCCGCTTCCTCGTCTTGTCGCTCATGCAGCGCCCGCCCAGAACTCGGCGTTGCGATTCGAGAGCTGGAACCCGTCGACGACGCGCGCGGTGAACTCGCGGCTCGTCGCGCCGACGCCGCGGCGGAGGAGGTCCGGCGTCTGCGGGCCGTCGACGAGCGCCGCCGAGACGGCCCCGGCGAGCGTCGCCGCCGCGGCCGGCTCGCCGAGCCCGTGCTCGAGCACGAGCGCGGCGGCGAGCAGCATGCTGCTCGGATTGACGATCCCGTGGCCGGCGATGGCGAAGCCGCCGTCCGGCGAGGGGACGCAGAGGCTCGGCCCGTGTTCGGCGAGCAGCGCGTGCGCGGCGACCCGTGCGGTCGCGGGCGCGGCGACGATCTCGACGAGCGGCTCGGCCCACGCGGGCGCGACCGCGACGACGTCGAAGCGGCCGGCCTGGAACGCCGCGAGCGGCAGCGCGACCCGCGGCGAGAGCTGCTCGAGCTGGACGTGGTCGTACCGCGCGAGCACCGACTCGGCCAGCTCCGGCCAGCCCCCGTCGCCGACGGAGGCGACGCGCAGCCGCCGCCGCTCGGCCAGCTCGAACGCCCGCTCGAGCGCCCACTCGGACGATTCGTCGTCGAGCGGCGCGACGAGCGCGACGTCGTCGTGGTGGCCGAAGCGCACGCGCGTCACCCGCGCCCGCAGATCCAGCTCGGCCATCACCTCGTCCAGCGCCGGCTCCTCCGCCCCCGCCACGAGCACCGCGTCCGATGCGAGCACGGTGTCGCGAGCCGCGGCCGGGAACGCCTGGCCGCCGCGCGCGACCGCGGCCGCGCCGAACGGCGCGTGCACCTCGTCGAAGGACAGGCCGTGCAGGCGCGCCACCGCGTCGAGCGCGCGCACGGCCTCCGCCATCAGCTCCGGAGCCGTCCCGGCCCCCGTCAAACAGGCGATCGTGGCTCTTTCGGTCGTGCCGCTCACGCCGTCACCTCCTCGAAGACCGCGTCGATGGGAACGGCCCCGCCCAGGTCGGCGAGCGCCTTGAACCGCCGGAACGCCGCGTTCAGCTCCTCGCCGGAGACGTGGATGCCTCGCTCGGCGCACGCCCGTGCAAACGCGTGGCGGCCGGAATGCTTTCCGAGCGGGAGCGTCATCCGGACACCGACCTCGCTCGGGTCGATGATCTGGTACGTCCGCTCGTCCTTCAGCATCCCGTCCTGGTGGATGCCGGCCTCGTGCGCGAACGCGTTGGCGCCGACGATCGCCTTGTTCGGCTGGACGGCGTAGCCGGTGCGCCCGGCGACGAGCCTCGACACCGCGGCGATGCGCGACGTGTCGACGCCCGTCTCGACGCCGAAGTGGTCGGCGCGGACGCGCAGCGCGACGACGAGCTCCTCGAGCGACGCGTTGCCTGCGCGCGCGCCGATCCCGTTCACCGTGCACTCGACCTGGCCCGCGCCGGCCTCGATCGCGGCGAGCGAGCCGGCGACGGCGAGCCCGAGGTCGTCGTGGCAGTGGGCCGAGAGGGTGACCCGCTCGAGCTCGGGGCAGCGGCGCCGCACGTCGGCGAGGAAGGCGGCATAGCCGGACGGGAGCATCCGCCCGGCATCGTCGGGGAGCCCCACCGCGGTCGCGCCGGCCTCGACGGCGAGCCCGCACACGCGGGCGACGAGCGCGGGATCGGCGGCGGTCGCGTCCTCGACCGAGAGCTGCACCTCGACGGCGAGCGCACGTGCGTGCTCGACCGCCCGGGCGACGGCGTCGGCCTCGTCCGTGCAGACGACGAGGTGGACCCGCGAGCGGCGCGCCCCGGCGAGCGCCTCACCGGCGGCGTCGAGATCGTGCCGCTCCGCGCGGGTGAGCGCCGCGACCGAGGGCGCCGTCACGGCCGCGGCGACGGCGCGGACGCCCTCGACGTCCCCCGCCGGACCGGCCTCGACGACGTCGACGCCCAGCCGCTCGAGCTCAGCGGCGATCTCTGCCTTCTGCCGCGGGCGCAGCGCGACGCCCGGCGACTCGCCGCCGTCGCACAACGTCGTATCGAAGATCTGGATCCTGCGAGAGAGCGGAGACACGAACACTTCCTTCCTGGTCGGACCCGGTGCCGAGACGCACTTCGGGTGTCGTGAGGTCGGCGTCTGCGTCGACGTGACGCGTGTTCGTGATCTCCCCCTAGAGGGGGAGAATGACGATGGCGACGACGATGATGAGGCCGCACGCGGCCGCGAGGCGTGTTCGCCTCGAGCGGTCGGATGCGGAGAACGTCGCCATCGGAGGTCTCAGGGTGCCTGAGGCCGGGGCTCCTGTCAATCCCGCTTGCCGCCGGCCGGAGGGTCGGGCAGAGTGGAGGCAGGCCGGCAGGGTGCCGGCCGGGCGACGAAGCCCGTGGGACGTGAGACGTCCTGCGGGCTTTTTTCGTCGGAACCGGTGAAGATCGGGAGGCAAACCGGAGAACACCCATCCTCAGGAGGCCCGCGGCGGGATAGCCTCACAGGCTCCGATGGCGCCGACGCCGAACGTCAAGAAGATCCGCTTCGCGTTCGCCGCGCCGTCCACGCTGCGCTAGTCGGCACTCCCCTCCGCCACCGCCGACTAGCAGCACAGGCGGAGACCTCCTCCTCACCACCCGCGAGGCGAATCGCACGTTGACCGACCGTCCAACCCGCACCCTCTACGACCCGGCGTTCGAGCACGACGCCTGCGGCGTCGCCTTCGTCGCGCGGCTGAGCGGGGAGCCGACGCACGAGACGGTCGAGCGGGCGCTGCGCGCGGTCGCGAACCTCGAGCACCGCGGCGCGCAGGGCGCCGACCCGGACACCGGCGACGGCGCCGGCATCCTCGTCCAGATCCCCGACGCGTTCTTCCGGGCGCAGCTCGGCCCGCGCCTGCCGGCGGCGGGCGCGTACGCCGTCGGGACGTGCTTCCTCCCGGACGACGCCGAGCGGCGAGCGCGGGTCGAGGCGCTCGTCGAGGACGCGGTCGCCGCCGAGGCCCAGGAGCTGATCGGCTGGCGCGACGTTCCCGTCGACCTCCGCTTCGCCGGCACGACGGCGGCGGCCCTCGTCCCGTGCATCCGCCACGTGATCGTCGGCTCGACCTGCGCGGACCAGGACGCCTTCGAGCGGAAGCTCTACGTCATCCGCCGCCTCGCCGAGAAGGCGGCCGGGGACGAGCTCGTCGTCCCGAGCCTCTCGTCGCGCACGCTCGTCTACAAGGGGATGCTGACGGCGCCGCAGCTCGCCGGCTTCTTCCCCGACCTCACCGACCCGCGGCTCGAGAGCGCGCTCGCGCTGATCCACTCGCGCTTCTCGACGAACACGTTCCCGAGCTGGGCGCTCGCGCACCCGTACCGGCTGATCGCGCACAACGGCGAGATCAACACGCTGCGCGGCAACGTCAACTGGATGAGAGCGCGCGAGTCGCAGCTCGCGACCGAGTTGTTCGGCGATGACCTCGAGAAGGTGCTGCCGGTGATCGTCGAGGGCGGCTCCGACACGGCGACGTTCGACAACGTGCTCGAGCTGCTCGTGCTCGCGGGCCGCTCGCTCCCGCACGCGCTGATGATGATGATCCCCGAGGCGTACGAGGGGCGCGACGACCTCTCGCCCGAGCTGAAGGGCTTCTACGCGTTCCACCAGTGCCTGATGGAGGCGTGGGATGGGCCGGCGGCGATCTCCTTCACCGACGGGCGCGTGATCGGCGCGACGCTCGACCGAAACGGCCTCCGCCCGGGCCGCTGGTACGAGACGGCCGACGGCTGGGTCGTGCTCGCCTCGGAGACGGGCGTCCTGGAGGAGGCGCCGGCGAACGTCGTGCGCAAGGGCCGGCTGCAGCCCGGGAAGCTGTTCCTCGTCGACCTCGCGGAGCACCGGATCGTCCCCGACGCCGAGGTCAAGCGGCGCGTCGCGACGCAGCAGCCGTACGCGGCATGGGTCGAATCCGAGACGGTGCGGCTCGCCGACCTGCCGGAGGCGCCCGCGCCGGACGCGCCCGCCGAGCCGCTGCGCCGCCGCCAGCTCCTGTTCGGGTACGCGCAGGAGGACATGAAGGTGATGCTCGCGCCGCTCGCGCTCAACGCCGAGGAGGCGGTCGGCTCGATGGGCAACGACACGCCGCTCGCGGTGCTGTCGCGCCGCAAGCCGCTCCTCTACTCGTACTTCAAGCAGATGTTCGCGCAGGTGACGAACCCGCCGATCGACTCGATCCGCGAGGCGGTGGTGATGAGCGTGAAGGCGAGCGTCGGCTCGGAGCGGAACCTGCTCGACGAGACGCCGGAGCACGCGCGCCAGCTCGTGATCGACAACCCGATCCTCCGCGACTCCGAGCTCGAGCAGCTCCGCCACGTGCGCCACGACGTCTTCAAGTCGCACACCGTCGACACGACGTGGCCGGTCGAGGAGGGCGTCGACGGGCTGTCCGTCGCGCTCGACCGGATCTGCCTCCACGCCGACCTCGCGCTCGCGGCCGGGACGAACATCCTCATCCTCTCCGACCGCGACGCCGGGCCGGCGCGGGTGCCGGTGCCGTCGCTGCTGGCGACGGCCGCCGTGCACAACCACCTCGTCCGCGAGGGGACGCGACTGCAGACGGGGATCGTCGTCGAGTCCGGCGAGCCGCGCAGCGTCCACTCGATCGCGACGCTGATCGGCTACGGCGCCGCCGCGGTCAACCCGTACCTGATGCTCGAGACGCTCGCCGAGCTCGTCGAGCTCGGCTGGCTGCCCGACCTGACGGCCGAGCAAGCGCAGGCCCGCGCCGTGAAGGGGATCGCCAAGGGCCTGCTGAAGACGATGTCGAAGATGGGGATCTCGACGATCCCGTCGTACTGCGGCGCGCAGATTTTCGAGGCGGTCGGCCTCTCCGAGGAGCTCGTCGAGCGGCACTTCACGCACACGCCGTCGCGCATCGGCGGGATCGGGCTGCGCGAGCTCGCGGAGGGCGCGCTCGCCCGCCACGCGCGCGCGTACCCCGGCTCGCCCGACGAGCTGCTGCCGGTGATCGGCCTGTACGCGTGGCGGCGCGAGGGCGAGCACCATCAGTGGAACCCGGAGACGATCTCGCTGCTCCAGCACGCGGTGCGCAACAGGCGGCCGGAGACGTTCGAGGAGTACTCGCGCACGGTCAATGCCGACTCGGCGCGCCGCTCGACGCTCCGTGGATTGATGCGGTTCCGCTTCCCGGAGAACGGCGGCATCCCGCTCGACGAGGTCGAGCCCGCGTCGGAGATCGTCAAGCGGTTCTCGACGGGTGCGATGTCGCTCGGCTCGATCTCCCGCGAGGCGCACGAGACGCTCGCGATCGCGATGAACCGGATCGGCGGCCGCTCGAACACGGGCGAGGGCGGCGAGGATCCCGTCCGCTACGCGCCCGACGAGAACGGCGACTCGCGCCGGTCCGCGATCAAGCAGGTCGCGTCCGGCCGCTTCGGCGTCAACGCGTACTACCTCGCGAACGCGGACGAGCTGCAGATCAAGATGGCGCAGGGCGCGAAGCCCGGCGAGGGCGGCCAGCTGCCGGGCCACAAGGTCGACCGGTACATCGCGAGCGTGCGGCTGACGACGCCGGGCGTCGGGCTGATCTCGCCGCCGCCGCACCACGACATCTACTCGATCGAGGACCTCAAGCAGCTGATCTACGACCTCCGCTGCGGCAACCCCGACGCCCGCGTCTCGGTGAAGCTCGTCGCCGAGGTCGGCGTCGGCACCGTCGCCGCCGGCGTGGCGAAGGCGGGCGCCGACCACGTGCTCATCTCCGGCCACGAGGGCGGCACCGGCGCGTCGCCGGTCTCCTCGATCCTCCACGCCGGCATCCCGTGGGAGCTCGGGCTCGCCGAGACGCAGCAGACGCTCGTGCTCAACGACCTGCGCTCGCGGATCTGGGTGCAGACGGACGGGCAGCTGAAGACGGGGCGCGACGTCGTCGTGGCGGCGTTGCTCGGCGCGGACGAGATGGGCTTCGCGACGGCGCCGCTGATCGCGACCGGCTGCGTGATGATGCGCGCCTGCCATCTGAACACGTGCCCGGTCGGGATCGCGACGCAGGACCCGGAGCTGCGCAAGCGCTTCGCCGGCAAGCCGGAGCACGTCGTCGAGTTCTTCTTCTTCGTCGCCGAGGAGGCGCGGCAGATCATGGCCCGGCTCGGCGTCGCGCGGTTCGAGGACCTCGTCGGCCGCGTCGACCTGCTCGACGGCGACGACGCGATCGCCGAGTGGCGCGAGCGCGGCGTCGACCTGTCGCGGCTCCTCGCGCGGGCCGAGGCGCCGCCGGACGCGCCGCTGCGGCGCACGCGCGCGCAGGCGCCGAGCCTCGGCGACGCGCTCGACTGGAAGCTCGTCGACAAGGCGCGGACGGCGATCGCCGACGGCACTCCCGTCCAGGCGGAGCTCGCGATCGCGAACACGAACCGCACCGTCGGCGGCATCCTCTCGAACGCCGTCACGCGCGCGCACGGCGCGGCCGGGCTGCCGCCGGGGACGATCCGCTTCACGCTGCGCGGCTCCGCCGGCCAGTCGTTCGGCGCGTGGCTCGCGCCGGGGATCGAGCTGACGCTCGTCGGCGACGCGAACGACTACGTCGGCAAGGGCCTCTCCGGCGGCGTGCTCGCACTGCGCCCGCCGGAGGACGCGGGCTTCCGCGCCGAGGAGAACGTCATCGCCGGCAACACGATCCTCTACGGCGCCACCGCGGGGCGCGCCTTCTTCCGCGGCGTCGCCGGCGAGCGCTTCGCCGTCCGCAACTCGGGCGCGAGCGCCGTCGTCGAGGGCGTCGGCGACCACGGCTGCGAGTACATGACGGGCGGCGTCACCGTCGTGCTCGGCCGTACGGGGCGGAACTTCGCCGCGGGCATGAGCGGCGGCGTCGCCTACGTGCTCGACGAGGACGGGACGTTCGCGCAGCGCTGCAACCACGAGCTCGTCGGGCTCGAGCCGGTCGGCGAGGACGACGCGGAGGCGGTGCGTGCGCTCGTCGAGGAGCACGAGCGGCGCACCGGCTCGCCCGTCGCCGCGCGGGTGCTCGCGGGCTGGGACGCGGCGCTCGGGCTGTTCGTCAAGGTGATGCCGCACGACTACAAGCGCGCGCTCGGGCTGCATCTCGACCATCCGGTCTCGACCGGCGGCGACGGCTTCTACATCACCGAGTCCGAGAGCACGGAAGCGGCAGCCTAGTGGGCGAGCTCGGCGCCTTCATGAAGCTGAACCGCGCTGAGACGCCGGAGCGCCCACCGGCCGAGCGCGTCCACGACCACCGCGAGTTCGTGACGACGCTGCCGCTCGTCCAGCTCCGCGAGCAGGGCGCGCGCTGCATGGAGTGCGGCGTCCCGTTCTGCCACAGCGGCTGCCCGCTCGGCAACCTGATCCCGGACTGGAACGACCTCGTCTACCGCGACCGCTTCCGCGAGGCGCTCGACCAGCTCCACCGCACGAACAACTTCCCGGAGTTCACCGGCCGGCTCTGCCCCGCGCCGTGCGAGGCCGCCTGCGTCCTCGAGATCGACGAGGGCAACGCCGTCACGATCAAGCAGATCGAGCTGTCGATCGTGAACCGCGCCTGGGAGGAGGGCTGGATCGTCCCGCAGCCGCCCGCCGAGCGCAGCGGCCGCACGGTGGCCGTCGTCGGCTCCGGCCCAGCCGGGCTCGCGTGCGCGCAGCAGCTGAACCGCGCCGGCCACCTCGTCACCGTGTTCGAGCGCGACGAGGCGGGCGGCGGGCTGCTCCGGTTCGGCGTGCCGGACTTCAAGATCGAGAAGCAGGTCGTCGAGCGGCGGCTGCAACAGCTTTGCGCCGAGGGCGTCGAGCTCCGACTCGGCGTCGAGGTCGGCATCGACGTCGACGCGAACGAGCTCGCCGCCGAGTACGACGCGGTCGTGCTCGCCACCGGCTCGCGCGTCCCGCGTGACCTGCCGGTGCCGGGACGCGAGCTCGGCGGCGTCCACTTCGCGATGGAGTACCTGTACGGGCAGAACCGCGTCGTCGCCGGAACGCTCGCCGTGCCGCCGGTCACGGCGGCGGGGAAGCACGTGATCGTGATCGGCGGCGGTGACACGGGCGCCGACTGCGTCGCGAGCGCGCACCGCGAGCAGGCGGCGTCCGTGACGCAGATCGAGCTGCTCGGCGAGCCTCCTCCCTCGCGGCCCGACGACCTGACGCCCTGGCCGCTCTGGCCGATGAAGCTCCGCACCTCGTACGCCCTGAAGGAGGGCGGCGAGCGGAGCTTCGCGATCTCGACCACCGAGCTCAGCGGTCTCTTCGGCAGGGTCGAGCAGATCCACTGGTGCCGCAACACGGGCGTGCCGCCGTTCGACCCGGTGGCGGGCACCGAGGAGGCGCACCCGGCCCAGCTCGTGCTGCTCGCGATGGGGTTCGTCGGTCCCGAGACCCGCGTGCTCGACCAGCTCGGCGTCGAGCGGAACCCGCGCGGCTCGATCGAGGCCGCCGCCTTCGCCACGTCGGTTCCCGGCGTCTTCGCCGCCGGCGACGCGCGGCGCGGGCAGTCGCTGATCGTCTGGGCGATCGACGAGGGCCGCCGCTGCGCCAGGGCCGTGGACACGTGGCTCGCCGGAGACGGCGCGCATGCCGCCGCGCCCGCCGCGGCCACCGCGCGCTAGCGCCGTCACGGGCTGCGCTACCGTTGAGTCGAGAGGAGGTGGGGAGATGTCCGAGCCGGTTGCGGAGATCCGTTACAGCGGCGAGATCCGCGTTCTCCCCTACCGCCGCGGCACGTATCTCGGGGACAGGCTCCTCGAGGCGCTGATCGAGCAGACGCTCGGCAAGCGATATCGGTTCGGCGAGGGCTGGGACGGCTACGCCGTCGTGACGATCGAGCTGCACGAGCACCCGCGTGACGTGCCGCTGGAGGCGGCGTGATCGTCCTGATGCACGTCGCCACCGGCGGGCTCGCGGGCGCCGCGTCCGGCTCGCGCCGCCGCGCGGCGCTGCTCGGCCCCGTGCTCCACGGCGTCTGCGACGCGATCCCGCACGAGGACATCCCGTCGAAAGCCTTCGAGACGGCGAGCGGCGTCGCGGCGGTGCTCCTCCTCGCCGCGCGCCGCGGCCCGCTCGACGCGGCGACGATCGGCGCGGTCGCCTCGTCCGCGCCGGACCTCGAGCACATCTTCCCGCTGCCGCGGCCGCGCGGCCGGCAGCTCTTCCCGACCCACCGCTGGGCCCGTCCCGTCCGCTTCCGCGGCGTCCCGGCGTGGCTCCAGCTCGCCGTCGCGGTCCCGATCGTGGCCGCACTCGCGCGAAGGCGCTGAGATGCCGGCCGAGCCGGCCTACCTCGCGCTCGCGCGCACCGGTGGGCTCGCCGGCCGCGTCGACGCCGCGCTCGCGCTGCTCGAGGCGCCGTGCCGCGTGTGCCCGAGGCGCTGCCGCGTCGCCCGCGCGAGGGACGAGCGCGGCCTCTGCGGCGTCGGCCGCCACGCCGTCGTCGCGTCCGCGTTCGCGCACTTCGGCGAGGAGCGCTGCCTGCGCGGCACTCGCGGCTCCGGCACCGTCTTCTTCGCCGGCTGCAGCCTGCGCTGCGTCTTCTGCCAGAACTTCGACGTCTCCTGGAGCGCGCACGGCGAGACCGCACCTCCGGAGCGGCTCGCGGCGATCATGGTCGCGCTCCAGCGGCTCGGCTGCCACAACGTCAATTGGGTCACGCCGGAGCACGTCGTCCCCCAGCTCGTGGAGGCGATGCCGGCGGCGGTGGAGCGGGGCCTGTGCGTGCCCCTCGTCTACAACACGAGCGCGTACGACGACCCCGCGTGCCTCGAGCTGCTCGACGGGATCGTCGACGTCTACATGCCCGACCTGAAGCTGTGGTCGCCGGAGCGGTGCCGCCGGTACCTGAAGCGGGCCGACTACGCGGAGGTCGCGCGGAACGCGATCCTCGAGATGCACCGCCAGGTCGGCGACCTCGTCCTCGACGAGCGCGGGCTGGCGCGGCGCGGGCTCCTGCTCCGGCACCTCGTCCTTCCCGGCCTGCTCGAGGAGACGCAGGCGATCCTGCGCTTCGTCGCCGAGCGGCTCGGCCCCGGCACGTACGTCAACCTGATGGCGCAGTACCGCCCCGCCGCCCGCGTCGGCCGAGCGTCGTACGAGGAGATCGACCGGCGTCTCGACCGTGAGGAGTACGAGCGGGCGCGCACGTTCGCCGTGGAGCTCGGGCTCCGGCGGATCGACGAGGACAGCGTTGCCGAGGGGCGCCGGCTCGGTCGCGCGGCATGACGCCCGCCCGCGGAAGCTGACGAGAGCGAAACCGGCCGGCGTACTCCTGTCGACCGCGTCAGCCGCGTCGCGTGCCGCGCCGCCCAGTCGCGGCGACGAGCCGGCCCACGTCGCTGATCGAGAGCAGGCCGACGACGGTATCGCCCTCGAGGACGAGGGCGCGGTTCGGCGGCTCCGCCGACAGCTCGCCGAGCGCGTCGACGAGCGACTCGTTCTCGCGCACGTGCGGCACGGCGTCGAACGGGAGCATGCAGTCGCGCACGCGCTTCCGCTCCCAGTCGGCCCGCGGGACGCGGGCGGCCGCCGCGAACGGCACGAGGCCGAGCACTCGTCTACCGTCCACGACCGGGTACGTCGTGTACCGGTGCGCGTGGACGACGCCGTCCATGAACTCGGCGATCGTCGAGTCGGCGCTCACCGTGGCGGGGTCGCGCACCATCACGTCGCGCACGCTGAGGTTCCCCAGCGCCGCCCGCATCCGCGCATACCGTCCCTCGGCCGCGGCCGCCTGGAGCAGGAACCAGCCGACGAACGCGAGCCAGACGCCGCCCCAGACTCCTTGCGTGATGAAGAGGACGATGCCGAGCGCGATGAGCAGGTAGCCGAAGCCGCGGGCGACGTCCGACGCGATCCGCGTCGCCCACGAGAAGTCGCCGCGGGCGCGCCAGAGCAGCGCGCGGAGGACGCGCCCTCCGTCGAGCGGCAGCGCGGGCAGCAGGTTGAACGCGAGCAGGATCAGGTTGATGTACCCGAGCCACGCCGCCACCCCGTCGACGGCGGAGCCGAGGCCGCCGGCGACCGCGATGCCGACGAAGACGCCGCCGAGGAGCGCCGAGACGAGCGGGCCCGCGAGCGCGATCCGCAGCTCGGCGCCGGCGGACGGGAACATCCCCTTGAAACGCGCGATCCCACCGAAGAGCCAGAGGGTGATCCCCTCGATCTCCATGCCGTCGCGCCGGGCCTGAACCGCGTGGCCGAGCTCGTGAAGCAGGAGCGAGCTGAAGAAGAGGAAGGCCGCGACCAGCGCCATTGCGATGTACGTCGCCTTCGACAGGTGCGGATCCGCCGCGGGAAAGACCGCGCTCGCGAGCGTCCACACGATGAGCGCGAAGACGACGAGCCAGCTCCAGTTGACCCCGATCCGGACGCCGGCGATGCGGCCGAGGGTGATCGACGAGTTCATGCGGGGCTCCCGGCCCCGACGACGGGGCCGTGCGGCCCCGGGGTCCGGCCCCGGGGCCGCGCGCCTTCTCCTAGTCCAGGACGAACGTCACCTTCAGGTCGACGCGATACGCGGCGATCTTGCCGTCGACGACCTTCACCTGCTGGCCCTCGACCCAGGCGCCCTTGATCTCGTGGACCGTCTCCGTCGCCTTCGCGATCCCCCTGGCGATCGCATCCTCGAAGCTCTCGGGGGACTCGGCGGAGATCTCGATCACCTTCGCGACCGACGTGAGCGTCCTCGGCGTCTCGAGCACGGTGGACACGGAGTCCTCCTCTCCTCGACGAGACGGACATACGACGCACGGGACCGGCTCCCATCCGTGCGGGGCCCGATACTCGCGGTGAACCGGTGCTGCGACGGTACGCTCCGGTCATGGCGAAGATCGAGAAGACCGAGGAGGAGTGGCGCGCGGAGCTGACGCCCGAGCAGTACCGCGTCCTCCGCGAGAAGGGAACCGAGCGGCCGTTCACCGGGGAGTACGACCACACGTTCGAGCCCGGCGTGTACCGGTGCGCCGGCTGCGGCGCCGAGCTGTTCGCGTCCGACACGAAGTACGACTCCGGCTGCGGCTGGCCGGCGTTCTTCGCTCCCGCGGATGCCGACGCGGTCGCCGAGGAGGCCGACAGGAGCCACGGGATGATCCGGACCGAGGTGCTGTGCGCCGCCTGCGGCGGCCATCTCGGCCACGTCTTCCCGGACGGCCCCGCGCCGACGGGCCTCCGCTACTGCATCAACTCGGCCGCGCTGAAGCACGAAGAGCACTAGCCGCACTCCGTGTGCCAGCGCGCGACCGGGCCGGAGGCAAACGAGCGGCCCGGGACGGGCGAAGCCCACGACGGGCCTCGGGACCGCGCTCCCGCTGAGCGCCCGGGGGCCCGCCGGGGGAACCACGGGTTCCCCCGCGACGACTAGGGCTCGTGCTCGAGGGCGCGACCGTCGTAGCCCGTGCCCAGCGGCTCCGGCTCGCCCGCGTCGAGCTCGATCTCGACCGTCCGGTCGCGCCCGGCCACGGTGACGAGCGTCGACGCCAGCCGCAGCTCCCGCAGCCAGCGCCGGACCTCCGCCTCGATCTCCTCGAGGTGGAGCGCCGTGCTCTCGAGCTCGACGGTCCAGACGTCGCGGACGCCCGCCGACACGCCGTCCTGGGCGAGGCGCGACTCGAGGGCGAGAGCCGCCTCGGCGTCCGGCGCATGGATCCTGATCCGTGCGGGTGCGATCGCGACCGTCTTCACGTCTGCCTCCTCGTCGCTGCAGCACGATCGTCCGGCGCGGTTCCGCCGCGCCCATCGGCCGTCGCCCGGATCGCATCTGCGCGCAACTACCGACGGGCGGGATACTGACGCGATGTCCTCCGCCGCCGAATCGACCCTCGCGCTCCTCGACTGGAAGCGGCGGATGTTCGCGCTGTACGCCGGCGTCCGCGCCGACGACGACCCCGAGGGGGCCTGGCGGCGCTGGCGCGAGACGAGGGACGAGCTGTTCCGCACGCACCCGCAGTCGCCGCTGCCGGAAGAGGCCCGCGCGGCGTTTCCGGGACTCCGGTACTTCGACTACGACCCGGCCTTCCGGGTGACCGCGGCGCTCGCCGACCTCGATGCGCCGCCGCAGCCGGTCGAGACGAGCGGCGGCGGGACGCTCCTCTTCCGCTCGTTCGCTCGCGCCTCGTTCGAGCTCGGGGGCGAGCCGCTCACCCTCGAGGTCTACTGGCTCGAGGGCTACGGCGGCGGCGCGTTCCTCCCGGTCCGCGACGCGACGAGCGGACGCGAGACCTACGGCGGCGGGCGGTACATCCTCGATACGGTCAAGGGTGCCGACCTCGGCGGCGGCAAGGACACGCTCGTGCTCGACTTCAACTTCGCCTACAACCCCTCGTGCTCGTACGATCCGGGCTGGGTCTGCCCGCTTGCGCCGCCGGCGAACCGGCTGCCGGTCCGGATCGCCGCGGGCGAGCGCTTCGAGCCGTGACCGAGCCGACGCCGGAGCTGCGCGACCTTCGTCGCGAGATCGACGAGATCGACCGGGCGCTGCTCGACGCGCTCAACCGCCGGCTCGAGCTCGTCCGGCGCGTCCGGGAGCACAAGCAGGAGGCGGGGGCGCGCGTCGTCGACGCCGAGCGCGAGGCGGAGCTGCTCAAGGAGCTGACGGCGCTGAACCGCGGGCCGCTCTCCGACCGCGCGGTCTCGTCGCTGTTCGCCGCGGTGCTCGACGTGATGAAGCAGGAGGCGGCCGAGGCGCCGCAACGCCGGCCTGCCGCTCCGGCGGCGCCGGCGTCGCTCGGGCTCGAGCGACTCGCCGTCGTCGGCACGGGGCTCGTCGGGACGTCGGTCGCGCTCGCGGCGAGGCGCGCCGGCGCGAAGCGGATTGCCGGCCACGACGCGAGCGCGGCGACGCTGCGCGAGGCCTCGGCACGCGGCGCGTTCGACGTGCAGGGGTCGTCGCTCACCGAGGCGCTCGAGGGCGCGGAGCTCGTCGTCGTCGCGGTTCCGGTCGGCGCCGTCGTCGAGACGACGCGCGCGGCGCTCGCCGCCGCCGGGCCCGACGCGACCGTGACGGACGTCGCCTCGACGAAGCGGTCGCTCGTCGCCTCGATCGACGATCCTCGCTACGTCCCCGGCCACCCCGTCGCGGGCGGCGAGACGGGCGGGCCTGCGCGCGCGGCCCCCGACCTGTTCGACGGGGCGACGTGGTTCCTGACGCCGACGGCGACGACCGACGCAGCCCGGCTCGCCGCCGTCGAGCGGTTCGTCACGGCCCTCGGCGCGCGTCCCGTCCGCCAGGACGCCGAGGAGCATGACCGCCTGCTCGCGCTGACGAGCCATCTCCCCCACGCGCTCGCGAACCTGCTGATGGGGCGCGTCGCGGCGGCTTCCGTGGCCGACGAGGCGCCGCTCGAGCACGCGGGCGCGTCGCTGCGCGACATGACGCGCATCGCCGGAGCGAACCCCGCGGTCTGGATCGACATCTTCGTCGAGAACGGCGACCTGATCGCGGACGCGCTCGAGGCGTACGGCGCCGACCTCGACGACGTCGAGCGCGCCCTGCGCGACCGCGATCGCGGATTCTT
>DATKNT010000141.1:0-6761 GCA_035541175.1 Gaiellaceae bacterium | reverse complement strand
ACGATCCCGGACCGCGGCCTGTTCGGCGTCTTCGTCGTCGATGGGGGCGGCCGCGTCGGCGAGCTCGACGAGGAGATGGTCTACGAGTCGCGCGCCGGCCAGGTGATCATGCTCGGCGCGTCGTCGTGGCGGATCGAGGAGATCACGCGCGACCGCGTGCTCGTCTCGCCCGCGCCCGGCGTGCCGGGCTCGGTGCCGTTCTGGAAGGGCGAGGGGATCGGCCGCCCGTACGAGCTCGGCGTCGCGATCGGCACGTTCACGCGCGAGCTCCTCTCTCTCGACGAGCCACGAGCGCGAGCGCGCCTCGCCGACACGCTCGACGATCGAGCCGCGTCCAACCTCCTGGCGTTCCTGCGCGAGCAGGAACGCGCGACCGGCACAGTGCCCTCCGACCGATCCGTAGTCGTCGAACGCTTCCGCGACGAGATCGGCGACTGGCGCGTCTGCGTCCTCACGCCGTTCGGCGCCCGCGTGCACGCGCCGTGGGCGATGGCGGTCGGCGCGCGGCTGCGCGACTCGCTCGGCGTCGAGGTGCAGTCGATCTGGTCCGACGACGGGATCGCCTTCCATCTCCCCGATGCGGACTCGCCGCCGGCGACCGACCTGCTCGTGCTCGACCCGGACGAGCTCGACGAGCTCGTGATCGGCGAGGTGGGGCAGACGGCGCTGTTCGGCGCGCGCTTCCGCGAGAACGCCGCGCGCGCCCTGCTGATCCCGCGCCGCCGCCCGGGCGAGCGCACGCCGCTCTGGCAGCAGCGGCTGAAGGCGCAGGGCCTGCTCCAGGTCGCGCGGAAGTACTCGAGCTTCCCGATCGTGCTCGAGACGTACCGCGAGTGCCTCCAGGACGTGTTCGACCTGCCGGCGCTGAAGACGCTGCTCCGCGGCCTGCGCACGCGCGAGCTCGACCTCGTCGACGTCGAGACGTCGTCCGCCTCGCCGTTCGCCGCGTCGCTCCTCTTCGACTACATCGCCACCTACATGTACGAGGACGACACGCCGCCCGCCGAGCGGCGCGCGCAGGCGCTCTCGCTCGACCGCGACCTGCTGCGCGAGCTGCTCGGCCAGGAGGAGCTGCGCGAGCTGATCGACCGCGCCGCGCTCGTGGAGGTCGAGGCGTCGCTGCGGCCGCACGCGTCGAATCCCGATGCGCTGCACGACCTGCTCCGGCTGCGCGGCGACCTCCGCCCCGGCGAGTTCGACGAGGCGCACGCGGCGATCCTCGAGGCGGAGCGGCGCGCGCTCCGCATCCGCCTCGGCGGCGAGGAGCGGCTGATCGCCGCGGAGGACGCCGGCCGCTACCGCGACGCGCTCGGCGTGATGCCGCCGTCCGGGCTGCCCGACGTCTTCCTCGAGGGCGGTCCCGACTCGCTGCGGCAGCTCGTGCGCCGCTACGCGCGCGGCCGCGGCCCGTTCACGACGGCGGAGGCGAACGCCTGGTTCGGCGTCGACCTCGAGCCGATGCTGCGGGAGCTGGGGCGCGAGGAGTCGCTCGTCCGCGGCGAGCTCCGCCCGGACGGGACGGAGCGCGAGTGGTGCGACCCCGACGTGCTGCGCCGGCTCCGGCGCGCGTCGCTCGCCGCGCTCCGCCGCGAGGTCGAGCCCGCGGAGCAGGCGGCGCTCGGCCGCTTCCTGCCGAGCTGGCACGGGATCGACAGGGGCGCTTCGCTTCGCGAAGCGCTGATCCCGTTGCAGGGTCTGGCGCTGCCGGTACAGCTCTGGGAGTCGGAGGTGCTGCCGCGCCGCGTCCCGTCGTACCGGCACGAGCAGCTCGACCAGCTGTGCGCGTCCGGCGAGCTCGTCTGGGCCGGCGCCGGGCTCGACCGCGTCGCCGTCTTCTTCCGCGACGACGCTGCGCTGATCGGGCCGCCCGGCGGCGCCCCGCTCGGCGCGACGGCAACGCATGACGCGATCCGCTCTGCATTGGCGGGAACTGCCCTGTTCTGGGCCGAGCTCCTGGAACGGGCATCTCTGGACGGCGGGGAGGCGCTCCCCGCCGTCTGGGACCTCGTCTGGGCCGGCGAGGTCACGAACGACCAGTGGGCACCGCTCCGCGCGGAGCGCCGCTACCAGCCGCCCCGCCCCGACCGCCGCGTCCGCCGCTTCTCGCGCGCCCGCGCCGAGCAGGTGACGGCGACGCAGGGCCGCTGGTCGCTCGCGGCGCCGCTCTTCGCCGGCGAGCCGGACCGCCGCGCGCTCGCCGAGCTGCTGCTGGAGCGGCAGGGCATCGTCACGCGCGACTCCGTCCGCGGCGAGGGGATCGCCGGCGGCTACAGCGCCGTCTACGGAGAGCTGCGCGCGCTCGAGACGCTCGGAGCCTGCCGCCGCGGCTACTTCGTCGAGGGACTCGGCGGCGCGCAGTTCGCGCTCGCGGGGGCGGTCGAGCGGCTGCGCGAGCTGCGCCCGCGGGAGGACGACGAGCCGGAGCCGCTCGTGCTCGCCGCCGCCGACCCGGCGCAGCCGTACGGTGCGGCGCTGCCGTGGCCGAAGCGCGCGGGCGCGCGCGCCGCGCGCGTCGCGGGTGCGCACGTCGTCCTCCTCGGCGGCGAGGCGGCGCTCTTCGTCGAGCGGGGCGGCCGCTCGCTCGTGCCGCTCCGGGAGCCGGATCCGGACTGGCTCCGGCCCGCGCTCGCGGCGCTCGTCGCGCACGTCAAGCGCGGCGGCGTCAAGCGGCTCGCCGTCGAGCGGTTCGACGGCGAGCCGGTGACGGAGACGGCGGCGATGGAGCTCCTCGTCGAGGCCGGCTTCCTCGCCGGCCCGCGCCGTGCCGTGCTGCGCGCGTAGGAATCACCGATGGCGGCCGCCCCGGATCGGCGGCAAACTAGACGGACCGGTGACGGCGATGACGACGACGCTGGAGATCGACGTCGAGAGCCGCTGGGACGCGGTCCAGCTGCTGGAGCGCCTTGCGCCGTTCCACGCCCATCTCGTCCAGCTCGACTTCCCGGAGGGGCGCTGGCTCGTCCGGGCGCAGACCCCCGGGTCGCACGGCGAGACGGTCACGACGGCGGTGGACGCGATCGAGCAGTGGCACCGCGAGCGTGGCATCCCGTCGGTCGGCGTCTGCGTGACCGGCGTGCGCCCGCTGCTGGAGGCCGAGCTGCGCCGAGCCCTCCGCACGCGCCGCACCCGCGCCGCGAAGCGCTGACGCCCCGACGGCTCCGTCGAGCGGCGCGTGACAAGGCTTGCCAGGCAAGGCTCCGGCTGCTACCTTGCGGTACATGGCATCACCTGGCCCACAGCGGCGAACCGAGCTGCTCCGCGGTGTGCTCGATCTCTGCCTGCTGGCGGTGATGGACGAGGGGCCCGCGTACGGCTATGAGATGACGAAGCGGCTGCGGGAACGCGGCCTCGCGATCGTCGGCGAGGGTTCCATCTATCCGTTGCTGGGACGTCTCGAGCGTGACGGCCTGGTCGAGACGTACCGGGCCGCAAGCAACGGAGGGCCGCCGCGGAAGTACTACCGCCCCTCGCGCGCGGGGCGGGTGGCGCTTGCGATGGGCGTGGCCGAATGGCGAGCCGCCCGCGACGCCGTCGACTCGGTGCTCGCTCCCGTCAAGATCGAGGTGGCTTCATGAGTGATTTCGTCGAGGAGTGCCGCCGGGAGTGGAGGCGTCTCGGTGTCCCCGATCCGCTCGCCGAGGAGATGGCGGCGGACCTGGCCTCCGACCTCGGAGAGGCCGAGGCCGAAGGCGTCTCGGTCGAGGAGTTCCTCGGAAGCAGCGTGCTCGACCCGCGTTCGTTCGCCGCCACCTGGGCGGCCGAGCGCGGCGTCATCCCCGAACCGCCCGGCCGAGGAAGTGACCGCCGTACACCGTTCGCCCTCGTGGCGTTCACCGCCGTCGCAGTGACCGCGGTGATCGTTGCGGCGCTGCTGCTCGCGACCGGGGAGCCCAAGCTGTCGCTCGTCCGGTCCAGCACGACCCCGGCGGGCACCACTCGATCAGTCGTCCACAGCGTAAGCGCGGCATCCCCGATCGAGTGGATCCTGCTGTTCGTCGCGATCATCGCCCTCGGCTTCGCCGCGTGGCTGTGGTCGAGCTGGAGCCGCTCGCGACCACCAACTGCCCCGGCCTAGCAGGGTGGCACTCGCGCTCCGAGGCGCGCCCAGTGCACGTGCGTCTCCCACAACCGGTGGTACTCGCCGGCGGGGAGGCGCGAGCGGACCGCGTCGAGCAGCGGCAACCGCTCGTCGTCGGGAAGCTCTGCGAGCCAGCCCATCGACGCGTAGAAGGCGACCAGGCCGTCACGGTCGACGGTTTGCGGATTCGGGAACATCGACGCCTCGAACGGCTCGAACGGATCGGCGAGAGCAGGCCGCCAGCCGCTCCCCGCGGTCGGGCCGCCGAGGTCGAGCGGGATGTGGTCGACCTCCTCGGGCATCCGCTCGGTGAGGACGGCCTCCGCCGCCACGGTCGGCGGCTCCCACGGCCCGGCGGGACGGTTCCACATCAATACCAACGCGCCGCCGGGTCGGAGCACGCGGGCGATCTCGGTCACTGCCCGCGCATCGTCGAACCAGTGAAACGACTGCGCGGCATAGACCGCGTCGACCGATGCGTCGGCAAGCGGGATCTCCTGCCCGGTCCCGGCGAGGGCCTCGACCCCGGGACAGTGCACGACGAGAAGGCGGCGCATCGCCTCGGCGGGTTCGATCGCCACGACCCGGCGGAACTCCGACGCCAGCAGCCGGGTCAGCTTCCCGGTGCCCGCACCGACGTCGAGCACGCTCGCCGTCGGCGGCAGCCTCGCAACCCGCACCGCCGCGAGCGGCCAGCCCGGTCGACCCCGCTCGTAGTCCTCCGGCCACCGATCCCCGCTGCCGGCCGGAATGTCCCAGGTCGTCGTCAACGTCGCGACCGTACCTCCTCGTCGCCCACGGCGGTCCCGCCGGCGTGTCCATCCGGGGGCTGCGCTTCAATGAGCCGCCTCGACACAACCACGAGGATGGAGGTTCGTCGTGCCGTTGACCCAGACACAGCTCGCAGACGAGATCGCCCAGCGCGCCGGCACCAGCCGCACCGAAGCGAAGCAGATGCTCGCGGCGCTGGAGGAAGTCGTCCTCGAGCAGATCTCGGCCGCCGAGAAGGTGAAGATCGGCGCGGTCGTCCAGCTCGAGGTTCGCGTCCGCCCGGCGACGAAGGCGCGCCCCGGCCGCAACCCCGCGACGGGGGAGGAGATCACGATCGCCGCGAAGCCGGCCTCCGTGACCGTGAAGGCCCGGCCCCTGACGAAGGCCAAGGCGGCGGCACCGTCGGTGGAGGCGGCGAAGCGCAAGCTCGCCGCGTAGCGCCGGATTCCGCGTGCCGAGTCCCTGCGGGCTCTCCGCCCAGGGGACTCGGCGCTCGCTAGGCGGAGCGGTCGACCGTCTCGGTCTCGAACGCCAGCGTCCGTACGAGCTCGCCCGCCCGGGCCTCGCGCCCGCGGGCGGCGCCCGTGCCGCCCATGTAGAGGCCGTAGCCGTCGCGGGCGCGGAACGGCGCGAGCACCGCAGCCTGGAGCGGGAACGGCAGCGGCGGCGGCCCCTGCTGCATCAGCTCCACGAGGAACGGCGTCCACGCGGCGCGGGCGGGCCGGCCGGTGTACGCGGCGGTGACGACCGTCTCGTGCTCCCGCAGCGCCTGGCGCCACGCGGGCGGCACCTTCGCCTCGGCCGCGAAGAGGAACGCCGTCCCGAGCTGCACCGCCTGCGCGCCGAGGTCGAGCGCCGCGGCGATCCCGGCGCCGTCCATGATCCCGCCCGCGGCGATCACCGGCTTCGACACGGCGGCGACGACCTGCGGGACGAGCTCCGCGAGCGGGACGAGGCCGGTCTCGAACGAGTCGAGGAACGTGCCGCGGTGGCCGCCTGCCTCTGCGCCCTGCGCGACGATCGCGTCGACGCCGTCGAGCTCGAGCTCCCGCGCCTCTTCCGCCGTCGTCGCCGTCCCGATCGTCGCGATCCCGACGTCGTGCACCGGCTCGGGATCGACGAGGCCGAACGCGAAGCTGAGGACGGGCACGCGCTCCTCGATGACGACGGCGAGCTGGTCGTCGAAGCTCCACGGCGGCGCCGCCGCCGGGCCGGGCTCGCCGTGGCGTGAGACGAACGCGCGCACCGCGTCGACCGCCGCCGGCTCCGGCTCCTCGTACGACAGCGGCGCGAGCAGGTTCACCGCGAACGGCGCCGCCGTCAGCTCGCGGATCGCGCGGATCGCCGCGCGCAGCTCGTCCGGCGAGGCATAGCCGCCCCCGAAGGAGCCGAGCGCGCCCGCCTCGGATACCGCCGCGACGAGCTCCGGCGTCGTCACGCCGGCCATCGGCGCCTGCACGAGCGCGAACCGGAGGCCGAGCCGGTCGCCCAACGGCGTATCGAGGCGCCGCATGGTCACGCAGGGACCAGTTTGTACCCGAGCCCGCGGACGGTGAGGAGCCGCTGCGGGCGTGACGGGTCGCGCTCGATCTTGCGGCGGAGGTTCGAGATGTGCACCTCGCACGCGTGCTCGTCGCCGACGTGCTCGCTCGCCCACAGGTGCTGCATCAGCTCGCGGCGCGAGACGGGATTGTCCGACCGCTCCGCGAGGAGCGCCAGCACCTTGAACTCCGACAGCGTCAGGTGGACGCGCTCGCCGTCGACGTGCACCTCCTGGCGGCCGAGGTCGATGCGGATGCCGCCGAGGCGGCGCACGGGCGGGCCGCCGTTCGCGCGGTCGAGCTCGCGCCGGCGCAGGATCGCGCGGACGCGGCTGAGCAGCTCCGCCGACGAGAACGGCTTCGTCACGTAG
>DATKNT010000140.1:0-24593 GCA_035541175.1 Gaiellaceae bacterium | reverse complement strand
TCTCCTGGAGCTCCTCGACCGCCTCGTCCACGCCGGCGACGTCCTTGAAGCCGATCTTCGGCGAGTCCGGCGTCATCCGCTTCGCGCGCGACTTGCCGAAGCTCATCACCTTCGAGCCGCCGCCCTGCACCTGGTTCATCAGGAAGATCCAGAAGCCGAACAGGAGGACGAACGGGAGCAGGCTCGTCAGGATCGACCACCACGGCGACCCGCCGACGCCCTTCGAGTCGTAGGTGACGCCGCCCTTCTGGAGCGCGTCCTGGAACTGGATCTGCGCCTGGTCGGTGGCGTAGTGGACGACGACCTTCTTCCCGGTCTGCAGGGTCGTGTCGATCTCCTGCTTCGACGGGACGAAGGTGACGTTCTCGATCGAAGCCGGCTGGGCCAGGACCGTCGAGTACAGGTCCGAATAGGTCATCTTGACCTGCTTCGTCCCGTGGTTCCCCAGCGTCTGGAGAGCCAGCCAGACGAGCGCTGCGATGATGATCAGCGGGAAGAGCGCGCTGCGGAAGAAACGGTTCACTGGGTGTCCTCAGGGTACCAGCGGGCTACCGGCTCAACCGGGATTCGCCCCGGATGCCTACCCCCCTTCTGGTATCAGGGCAGCATCCAGGACGCCGACATACGGGAGGTTCCGGTACCGCTCGGCGAAATCGAGCCCGTAGCCGATCACGAACCGGTTCGGGATCTCGAAGCCGACGTAGCGGACGGGGACGTCGATCTCTCGGCGCTCCGGCTTCGTCAGCAGGGCGCAGATCTCGAGGGTGGCCGGCTCCCGCGCCTCGAGGTTCCGCATCAGATAGGAGAGCGTCAGGCCCGAGTCGATGATGTCCTCGACGACGAGGACGTTGCGGCCCTCGATGTTGATGTCGAGGTCCTTGAGGATCCGGACGACGCCGGAGGAGTCGGTCGAGGCGCCGTAGCTCGAGATCGCCATGAAGTCGATCTCGCACGGGATGACGAGGTGCCGCATCAGGTCGGCCATGAAGAAGACGGCGCCCTTGAGCACGCCGACGAGCAGCAGGTCGCGGCCGGCGTAGTCGGAGGAGATCTCCTCGCCCAGCTCCGCGATCCGGCGCTGGAGCGCATCCTCCTCGATCAGGATCTCGCCGACGGCCCGCTCCAGCTCGGCCGCGCTCATTCCCGCTCCGGCGCCGGCCGAGCCGGCGCCTCCGCTCCTTCGTCGCCTCCGTCCAGCCTACGGCGATCCCGCTCCGCCCTCACACCCGGATGATCGACGATTCCGGGGACGGCGACAACCTCGTTCCCGCGCACGACGAGCGGCCAGGACTCCCGCTCCGAGCGGGGCACCTTGGCGTCGACGAACACGTCCTGGATCTTCTTCGAGCGCCCGGCGAGCCGGTCGCCCGGCCTCCAGCCCCGCACCTTCAGCCCCTCGAGCTCGGAGGTGATCCGCCACGCCCCCCAGCGCACCTCGCCGTCGAGGTCGATCGGGCCGCGCTCGAGCCAGAGGCGGTCGTACTCGCGCACCGCCTGCAGCCCGCCGCCGAGGTCGACGCGCTTCGACCCGGCCGGCGAGGAGAGCAGCTCGGCGAGCGCGGGCGGCAGCGTCGCGCGCGCGTCGAGCGCCCGCAGGATGTTCTCGTCGGCGGCGGGATGGAGCTGCCGGAGCAGCGGCAGGATCCGGTCGCGGATGAGCCCGCGCTTCGTGTCCCGGTTCGTCGAGTCGACCCGGAAGGCGAGCCCCTCGGTGCGGCAGTACGCCTCGACCTCGTCCCGCCAGACCGTGAGCAGCGGGCGGACGATACCGTCCTCACGGCGGGGCTCGATCCCGGCCGCGGTGCCGCGCGAGGCGAGCCGGTAGAGGATCGTCTCCACCTGGTCCGACGCCGTGTGGCCGGTCGCGCGCAGGCGGTCGCGGGCGACGGAGTAGCGCTGCTCGCGCAGCTCGGCTTCCGAGAGCCCTGTCCCGTCGAGCTCGACCACCTCGGCGCCGAGCGCCTCGGCGCACCAGCGCGCGTCCTCGTCGGATTCGGCGCCGCGCAGCCGGTGGTCGACGTGGAGGGCGGAGACCCGGTAGCCGAGCGCGCGGAGCGCGTGCCAGAGGCACGTCGAGTCGGGGCCGCCGGAGACGAGGCAGCAGATCTCGCCGCCCGGCTCGATCAGGTCGTGCCGGCGGACGTGCGCCTCGATCCGCGTGCGGAGCTCGTCGCTTCCCACGGATCGATTGTGCCCGCGCCGGCGCCGAACGGTCGGCGCTATTCGCCCTTGAGCAGCCGCATCGGGTCGCAGCCCTTGGCGGCGAGCGCCGGCTGCGCCTTCGCGAGCAGGTCGTGCACCTCGTTCGCGAGCGTGTACGAGAGGCCCATGTACACGCCGGCGTTGCCGTCGCCGGTGTCCCGCGCGGTTACCGCCCTCGCGTACTGGACGAACATGCCCTGGAGCAGCGTCCGGGCCCGGGCGAAGCTCGGGTCGGTCGGCCGCGTGGCGCCGACCTGGTCCGCCTCGGAGCGGGCCTGATGGGCAACGAGCGGCGCGTCCGCGTCCCCGCTCGCGAGCGAGTCCGACCAGTACGAGAGCTGGAACATGTTCGCGCTCACCGTGTCGATGAACTGGCGGTCCGCCGCCGAGCAGGTATGCGTCACCGGCGCCTGTGCGTGTCCGCTGCTCAGGAAGAACGAGATCCCGAGCACCGCCGCCGAGCAGACGAGCGTTGCCACCGTGAGCCGCCGCAGAGGCACCGGGCCAGAAATCGGCCGGGATCCGGGTGCCGCTGCATCACCCGTTCGGGGCTTCGGGCTCCCGCCGGCGCGGCATCCGTCCGGGAATCCGCGTCGACTCGAGGGGCGACGCACCCCGGGGCCGGCGCCGCGCCGCCCACGAGGCGGCCTCGAGCGCCGCCCAGCGCAGCAGCAAGGCGAGCGCGGCGAGCTCGAGCAGGCGCTTCACCACGTCGGCGCCTCCTGCCAGGCGTCGATCACGTCGAGGGCGCGGCGCAGCTCGGCGGCGGTGAGCGGATACGGCTGCGCATACGCGATCGGCCGGACCATTCGCGGCGCCGGCGGCGAGCCGTCGAGCGACTCGAGGACGTAGGCGATCGGGAGCGCGTGGAGGACGGCGAGGACGACGGCCTCGGCGCGGCCGAGCAGGCTCCGGTACGCGGCCGCGTAGCGCGCGACGATCGCCCTCCGGCTCTCGCCGCCGCCGGGCGCCTCCTCCGCGGACCCGGCCGACCAGGCCCAGCTCCGGTACTCGTCGAGCGGCAGTCCCTCGAACCCGCCGGCGTGCGGGTCGTCGAACGCGGGAAGCGCCTCGATCGGGACGTCGCGCCGCGCGAGCGCGAGCTCGGCGGTCGCGCGCGTGCGGGGCAGCCCCGAGACGACGCAGAGCTCGATCGGCTCGCCGGCGAGCTCGCGGCCGAGCGACCGCGCCTGCTCCTCGCCGGCCGGGGTCAGCCCGACGTCGACGTCCGCGTCGCCGTTGACGAGGCCGCGCGCGCTGTACTCGGACTCGCCGTGCCGGACGAGGATCAGCCGCTCCACGCGGCGAACGCTATCGGGGCGCACACTGGATCGTCCCTTCGCGCGCCGACGCGATCGCCCGGAGGTACGCGACGAACGCGGGCTTCGCGCTCCAGTCGGGCCGGAGCAGCCCGGACTGCCAGCCGGCCAGCGAGCCGTCGTCACGGAGCTCGAAGTTGAAGAACGCGCCGACCCCGGGCTGGCAGTACGCGAGCTCGACGGCCGCGGTCAGCTGCGCGGCCTGCTCGTCCTCGGAGACCGGCTGCTTGTCCGTCTCGACCCCGGAGTAGACGTCCCGCGGCCCGCCGGGGATGCTCTGGAAGCCGTCCTCCAGATACCAGACGGTGACGCCGCTCTCGCCGGGGAGCGGCTGCCCCGTTCCGTCGAACGCCTTCTTCAGGGCGGCAAGGAGCCGGTCGAGATCGCCCTCGTCGATCGGGCCCTTCGCGTGGACGGCGTCGGGCGCCTCGGCCGAGGTCTGCGGATAGACGTTGTGGCCGACGGTGTCGAAGATCGGGCGCGTCCGTCCCGAGGCGCGGTACGCGGCGCCGAGGCCCGCGAACCATTTCGCAGGCTTCACGTGGCCCGAGCTCGTGGCGATGACGTTGATCCCGGGAGCGACCGCGTGGAGCGTGTCCCAGCACGTCGCCAGCAGCGCCTCGTACGCGGCCGGCGCGCCCTGCTGCGGCTGCCAGAACTGCGCCGAGTTCGCCTCCGTCCAGATCGCGACGTCGCGGATCGCCGGATAGGCGCGGAGGATGTTCGCGACGAAGCCGCAGTACGAGGCGCGTCCGGCGGCGTCGAGCGGCGGCGCCGCCGCCGGCCCCGTCACCGCGAGCACGACGCGGATGCGGCGCGACGCGGCGCCGACACGGGCGAGCTCGGTGCGGGCGGTTCCCGCCGGGAAGCTCTCGCCGGGGCTCCAGGCGACGTTGACGCGGACGGCACCGACGCCGAGGTCGCCGTAGATCGAGAGCAGCGACCCGGTGTGCGCGTACCAGTTGAGCGAGTCGTCGTCGACGCCGAGCAGCAGCCCGGGCGCCGCGGCGGCCGCGGGAGAGAGCACGGCCGCCGCGAGCGCCGCCGCGAGCAGGAGGTGGGCCTTCACGGGCGGAACATCGGCAGGCTCCGTAAGGCCGGAGCCTCGCGCCGGTAAGGCGTACGTAAAGCGCGCTAGAAGATCAGCGAGCGGTACGAGAGGCGCTGCGTCATCCCGATCGCCTCGTAGACGCGGATCGCCGGCGCGTTCTCGGGACGGACGAACAGGCAGACGGTCGGCACGTCCTCGAGCAGCAGGCGGCAGAGATCGCGCATCGCCCGCTGCGCGTAGCCGCGGTTCCGCACCCCGGGGTCGACCCAGACCTGCTGGAGCTGCACCGCCGACGGCGTCCACGCCGACGCCTCCGCCTTGAACGCGATCACGCCGCCCTCGAGCCAGATCCAGGAGCGGCCCTCCTCGATCTGGGCGCGCGTCCGCCAGCGGAATCCGTCGGGGTCGCGGCGGAGCGGGTCGATCCCGATCTCCTCGCGATGCGCGGCCGCGCACGCCGGAACGAGCCGCTCGAGGTCGGCGAGTGTCGCGAGCCGCAGCCCGGTCTCGCCCGGCGGCGGCGCCTCCTCGAGCGCGTACACCGGCTGGCCGGGGCGGTCGTCGCGCGGCGACGGCATCCGCCGCCGCACCGCCTCCCACAGCTCGTCGACCGCCTGCTCCTCGCCGATGATCATCCGCGCCTGGCCCCGAGCGGTCGCGTCGGCGAACGCCGCGCAGCCCTGCCCGGACGGGACGACGTTCGCGCCGACGTGGCAGAGCGCGACGAGCGCGCCGTCCTGCTCGAGCGCCGAGAAGCGGCCGAGCCCGCGCCGCGCGATGTCCTCGAGGAACACCCGCTCGATCGGGTCCTGCTCGCAGAACGCGAGGATCTCGTCGAGCGCCGGCGCGCTGAGTTTCCCGCTCACGCGGGAAACTTATGCGCTCCGAACCCGTAGCTCTCGTGCCGGGAGCCGCTTCTGCCCCCGCGTCCAGCCGAAGCCAATAGGCTTCGGCCATGCCTATCCACGTCCGCGCCGAGCCCGGCGACTACGCGGAGTCCGTCCTCCTCCCCGGCGACCCGCTTCGGGCGAGGTACATCGCCGAGACGTACCTCGACGGGATCGTCCAGACGAACTCGGAGCGCGGGATGCTCGGCTTCCGCGGCACCTGGGAGGGGAAGCCGGTGTCGGTGCAGGCGACGGGGATGGGCTGCCCGTCCGCGGCGATCGTGATCGAGGAGCTCGTCATGCTCGGCTGCAAGAAGCTCCTCCGCGTCGGCACCTGCGGCGGGCTCCAGCCGCACCACGCGCTCGGCGACATGATCGTGGCGATCACCGCGGTCCCGCAGGACGGGACGACGAACACGTACGTGCGCGAGCCGCATTGCCCGACCGCCGACTGGGAGCTCGTCCACGCGGCCGTCCACGCGGCGAAGGAGATCGGCCAGCCGATCCACGTCGGGCCGGTCGTCTCGAGCGACGTCTTCTACAACCCGGACGGCGGGCAGTACCAGCGCTGGTCCGAACGCGGCGTGCTCGGCGTCGAGATGGAGGCGGCGATCCTGTTCACGCTCGGAGCACTCCGCAAGGTGCAGGCCGGTTGCCTGCTCACGGTCAGCGACATCGTCGTCGAGGGCGAGTTCACGCGGATCAGCGACGAGGAGCTGCGGGCGGCGGTCGACCGGATGACGCGCGTCGCGCTCGCCGCAGTGACTGCCGATTGACGCCTCCGGCGCCAATCGCTGGCCCTCGCCCACGATGACGTCGTCCGAAGTTCCCAGTCCTTCCGCTCGCAAGAGTGGAAGGACCACTTTCCTCGTCAACCCGGCGTCGGACAACGGCGTCACCGGGAAGCGCTGGCCGGAGCTCGCGAACCGCGCCGCGCACCTCGGGCTCGAGGGAGAGACGCTCTTCTCCGAGCGGCCGGGGCACCTGATCGAGCTGGCGGAGCGCGCCGCCGCCGACGGGGCGTCGCTCGTGGTCGCGGTCGGCGGCGACGGCACGCTCAACGAGGTCGTGAACGGGCTCGTGCGCGCGGGCGCGACGTGCGAGCTCGCGACCATCCCGATCGGCACCGGCATGGACTTCGTCCGCACGCACGGGATCTCGACGACGTTCGCCGAGGCGGTCGGCACCGCGCGCGACGGCGTGCCGCGGCCGGTCGACGTCGGCCGCGTCACCTACCGGACGTGGGACGGCGCGGAGGCGGAGCGCTACCTCGCCAACGTCGGCAGCGTCGGGATGAGCGCCGCGGTCGCGCAGCGTGCGAACGCCATGTCGAAGGTGATGGGCGGGCGCGCGACGTTCTTCTACGCGCTCGTCCGCGTCTTCCTCGAATGGGAGAACAGCGTCGTCACCGTCGAGCTCGACGGCGGCGAGCGCCGAGAGGGCCGGATGCACGACGTCGTCGTCGCGAACGGCCAGTACCACGGCGGCGCGATGTGGCTCGCGCCGGGCGCGGAGCCGGACGACGGTCTGTTCGACGTCCTGCTGATCGGCGACGTCACGAAGCGCGACTTCGTCACGACCGCGCCGAAGATCTACCGCGGCACGCACCTCTCGCATCCGAAGGTCGAGCTCGTCCGCTCGAGCGTCGCGATCGTCGACGCGCCCGAGCGTCTGCCGATCGAGCTCGACGGCGAGCAGCTCGGGACGACGCCGGCGCGCTTCGAGATCGTGCCGGGGGCGCTGCGGGTGCGTGTGCCCGCTCACGCGTGAGGCTCCGCGTCGCGCTCCTCGCTGCGGCGTTCGCCGCGCTGGCGGCGCTCGTCGCGGCGGGGTCGCTCACCGGGCTCGACCAGTGGTCGGTCGACCACCTGATGCCGGGCGCGAGCTTCTCCCGCACCAAGCAGACGACGATCGAGTCGATCGTGCCGCTGCTCGGCGCGCACTGGCACCCGTGGCTGCACGGGGTCGCGGAGATCTGGACGCTGCCGGCGTCGGTGCTGCCGTCGCTCGCGGTCGCCGGCGCCGGCTGGCTCGTGCTGTGGCGGCGCGGACGGCGCCGCGCGGCGCTCGCCTGGGCCGCCGCGTGGGTCGCCGGGACGGCGATCGAGGTGCTGTCCAAGGAGACGATCACGCGGCCGGCGCTGTCCGCCGGCGGCGTCCACGTCGTCGGCTTCGACCACGCGTTCCCGAGCGGGCACACGGCCCGCAGCGTCCTCGTCGCGGCGACGATCGCCGTCGCCTGGCCTGCGTCACGCATCTGGGTCGCGGCCTGGGCCGCGGTCGCAATCGTGCTGACGGAGCTCGCCGGGTTCCACACGCCGTCGGACGTCGCCGGCGGCCTCGTCCTCGCCGCGCTGCTCGTCGAGCTCGCGCGACAGTGACTCGTTGGCGCAAGTGCCGGAGTCCGCTCGCGCGGATTCCGGCACGCGCGAAGACCCCTGAAGCCGGCCGCGTTCGCGGCCGGACGCTAGGACACGCTCTTCGTCGTCGGCTTCGTCTTCGTCTTCGCGGCCCGGCGCGGCGCGGTCGCCGCGCCGGCCTTCGAGAGCTTGTCGACCTTCCGCTCGAGGACCGCGACCCGCTTCTCGAGCTCGTCGACGCCGCGGAGGCGCCGCTGCAGCTCGTCGAGCCGCTCGCGCGTCACGTTCAGCGCGCCGAGCAGCCGGTCCGCGCCGGGCGCGCCCGAGAACCGGTGGATCGCGTCCTCGGAGAGATCCGAGAGCCGGCCGACCACGTCCTTGCCCGGAAGGTCCTTCCGCTTCCCGCTCGGTCCAGTGCTCGCTCCGGCCATCGTCCCTCCTCGGTCGCTGCAGGGACGATACCGGCGCGAGGGGATATCGTCCCGTCGTGGACGCCGGCTGGGACCGGCCGCTGACGCGCCGGTGCTTCATCGCGACGGCCGCAGCCGCCGCGGGCTCGCTCGCGGGCGCGGGCGCGCTCGGCACGCTCGCGCGCGCGGCTGCGGCCGCGCCGGCCGTCGCCGCCGCACTTCCGCCGCCGGCCCGGTCCGGGATCGACCACGTCGTCGTCGTGATGATGGAGAACCGGTCGTTCGACCACTTCGCGGGCTGGCTCCCGGGCGCCGACGGCAGGCAGGCCGGGCTGACCTACCTCGACGCGAAGGGCGCGCCGCACCAGACGTTCCCGCTCGCACCGGACTTCCAGGGCTGCGGCTACCTCGATCCCGACCACTCGTACGAGGGCGCGCGCGTGGAGTGGAACAACGGCGCCTGCGACGGCTGGCTGCTCCCGACCGGCGACGTCTATCCGATCGGCTACTACCGGCAACAGGATCTCCCCTTCCTCGGCAAGGCCGCGCCGGCGTGGACGATGTGCGACCGCTACTTCGCCGCCATCCTCGGGCCGACGTTCCCGAACCGCATCTACCTCCACAGCGGCGTCACCGACCGGCTCGACGACTCGTTCACGCGCGTCGACCTGCCGACGATCTGGGACCGGCTCGCGGAGAAGAGCATCCCGGCGCGCTACTACTGCGGCAACGTCAGCTTCCTGCTCCTCTGGAACGAGAAGTACGCGTCGATCACGAAGACGCAGTCGCAGTTCTTCGCCGACTGCAAGGCGGGGAAGCTGCCGGCGGTGTCGTTCGTCGAGCCGAACCTCACCTTCGTCGACGAGGGGCCGGCCTCGGGGATCTGGAACGACGACCACCCGCACGCCGACGTCCGCGCCGGCGAGTACTTCCTCTCGACCGTCTACAACGCGGTCACGCGCGGCCCGCTGTGGCCGAGGACGCTGCTCGTCGTCACCTTCGACGAGTGGGGCGGCTTCTTCGACCACGTGCCGCCGCCGGTCGCGCCGGACGTCGACCCGCGCTACCAGCAGCGCGGCTTCCGCGTCCCGACGCTGCTCGTGTCGCCGTACGCGCGCCGCGGCTATGTCTCGCACGAGGTCTACGACCACACGTCGATCCTCAGCCTGATCGAGTGGCGCTGGGGCCTGAAGCCCCTGTCGGTGCGCGATGCCGCGGCGACGAACATCGCGACCGCGCTCGACTTCTCCCGCCGGAACCTCGCCGCGAAGCCGGCCGTCGCGCCGCACCTCGTCGCCGGCGCCGCCTGCCCGGCGACCTAGTCGGCGCGAATCCCTCGTCCGGTTCTTTCGCAGCGCGATCTTCTGACTACGGTGAGGAGGGCTGATGCTCGACATGCGGCGTCGAATCCGTCTGCTCCACAAGCACCGCGCGGTGAGCATGTACCTGCTCGTCCAGCGCGACGGCGTTCCCTACCGGGTCGAGCGCGTCGTCTGCCGCGATTGCGCACGCGTGCTGGCCGAGAACCTGCTCGGCCGCGCGGCGGCCTAGGCGGAAACCGCCGGCGCGGCCGCGGGGACCGGCTCGACCGGCGCGTACGCCGTGCCGAGCGGCGGGCGCGGATCGGGCTCGTCCCTGTTCGGCCAGAACGCGAGCGCCCGCTCCGCCTGCGCGGCGATCGTCAGCGACGGGTTCGCGCCGAGGTTGGCGCAGACGGCCGCGCCGTCGAGGACGTGGAGCCCCGGCTCGGCCCAGACGCGGTGCCACGCGTCGAGCACGCCGTCCTCCGCGGTCGCGCCGATCGCGGCGCCGCCGAGGATGTGCGCGGTGAACGGCCGGTTCAGCAGCACCTCGTTCAGCCCCGAGCCGGGGAGGCCGCCCATCACCTCGGCGGCGAGCCGCGCCGCCTCGTTCGCCTCCGGGAGCCACGACGGCGCCGGCTCGCCGTGGCCGGGGCCGGAGTGCAGCCGCCGCCCGTTCCACGTGACGCGCACCGAGTTGTCCCGCGCCTGCATGACGAGGAGGATCACCGTCCGCTCGGCCCAGCGCCGCACCCAGTGGGCGCGGAGGAACGCGCCGGGATGCCGCGCAGCGTCGCCGAGCCAGCGCAGCGGCCGCGGCGTCGAGCCGCCGCCGTCGACGAGGATCGTCGAGAACAGCCCCATCATGCTCGAGCCCTTCGGGTAGCGCACCGGCTCGACGTGCGTCTCCGCGCTCGGGTGGAACGACGAGCCGATCGCGATCCCCTCCGAGTAGTCGACCGAGGCGTCGCGCGCGCCGGCGCCGACTATCACCTCGGAGTTCGAGCGGACGAGCGCGCCGACGTTCGGGCCGCCGAGCCCGGAGCGGAACAGCAGCCGCAGCGTCCCGAGCACGCCGGCGGCGAGCACGACCTGGTCGGCGCGAAAGGTTCCGGCCGCGCGCGGCCGCGGCCCGGGACGCGCCGTCTCGACCTCCCAGCGGCCGCCGTCCCGGCGCAGCAACGTCGCCTCCGTCTCGGGATGGACGGTCGCGCCGGCGCGCTCCGCGAGCCAGAGGTAGTTCCGGTCGAGCGTGTTCTTCGCGCCGTGGCGGCAGCCGACCATGCAGCCGCCGCAGCGGATGCACGGGCTGCGCGGCGGGCCGGCGCCGCCGAAGTACGGGTCGACTCCGTCCTCGCCGCCGAAGTAGACGCCGACCGGCGTGCGGTGGAACGTGTCGCCGGCGCCCATCCGCCGCGCGACCTCGCGCACGACGTCCTCCGCCGCCGTCTCGAACGGCGTCTCGACGACGCCGAGCATGCGCCGCGCGAGCGCGTAGTACGGCGCCAGCTCCGCGCGCCAGTCGGCGATCTCCCGCCACTGCGGATCGTCGTAGAACGGGTCGAGCGGCTCGTACAGCACGTTCGCGTAGACGAGCGAGCCGCCGCCGACTCCCGCCCCGGAGAGGACGAGCAGGTCGTCGAGCATGCTCAGGCGCTGGATCCCGTGGCAGCCGAGCCGCGGCGCGTAGAGATAGCGGCGGACGTCCCAGTTCGTCCGCGGGAAGTCGTCCGCGCCGAAGCGGCGGCCCGCCTCGAGCACGGCGACGCGGTAGCCCTTCTCCGTCAGCCGCAGGGCGGCGACGCTGCCGCCGAAACCGCTGCCGATCACGACCACGTCGACGTCGTGCGCCGTCATGCGCCGATCGTACGACCCCGCGAGCGGCGCCGGTACGCTGGGCGGCCGTGCGCCGTCTCGCTCCGCTCCTCGCAGCGCTCGCGCTCGCCGCGCCCGCGGCTGCGGCCGCGGCGACGATCCACGGCACCGCCGGCTCCGACGCGATCGTCGGCACGCCGGCCGCCGACACGATCGTCGCCGGCGCCGGGAACGACCTGATCCAGGCGGCGTTCGGCGGCGTCGACCGGATCGACTGCGGCCCCGGCCGCGACATCGTCAGCGCCGACCAGAGCGACCGCGTCGCCGCGAACTGCGAGGTCGTCTCGCGGCGGCTGTCGGTCGACCTGTCGACGAACCCGCAGAGCCAGCACGAGACGGCCGTCGAGCCGGACAGCTTCTCCTGGGGCTCGACGGTCGTCGCCGCGTACCAGCTCGGCCGCTTCGAGACCGGCGCCGCGTCGAACATCGGCGTCTCCGTCTCGCGCGACGGCGGCCGCACGTGGCAGCGGACGACCCTGCCCGCGGTGACGGTCGAGTCGCAGCCGCCGGGACCGGAGCTGTCCGCGTCCGATCCGACCGTCGCCTACGACGCCGTGCACGGCGTCTGGCTCGTCGGCACGCTGACGCTCGAGGCGCGGAGCTCCCACGTCTATGTCGCCCGCTCCACCGACGGGCTCCACTGGTCCGCGCCGGTCGACGCAGCCGCCGGGCCCGAGCTCGACAAGGACTGGATCGCGTGCGACAACAACGTCGCGAGCCCGCACCGCGGCCGCTGCTACGCCGAGTTCACCGACGACGACAGGAACGTCACGGTCAGCGAGTCGAGCGACGACGGCGGGCTCACCTGGTCGGCGCCCGTCACCGCATCGTCGCTCCTCGTCGGCACGCAGCCGGTGATCCTCCCGAACGGGACGCTCGTCGTCGTCGCCGGCGACTACGTCGACGAGCGCGCGCTGAACGGGTCGATCGTCGCCCTCCGCTCGACCGACGGCGGCGCGACCTTCACGCGCGCGACCATCGGGCAGCTCACGTCGGCGGCGAACGGGGTGATGCGCTCGGCGTCGCTCCCGTCGGTCGACGTCGACTCGAACGGGACGATCTACGCCGTCTGGCACGACTGCCGCTTCCGTCCCGGCTGCACCGAGAACGACCTGGTGCTGTCGACGTCGACCGACGGCGTCACGTGGACGGCGCCGGCGCGGATCCCGCTCGCGCCCGTGCCCTCGACGTTCGACGCGTTCATCCCGGGGCTCGCCGCGGACCCGGCCCGTCCCGGACGGCTCGGCCTCGTCTACGCATTCTTCACGCCGGGCTCGTGCGCGCGCGGCGCGTGCACGCTCGAGATCGGCTTCGTCACGTCGCCGAACGGCGGCACGACGTGGACGGCGCCGCAGCGGCTCGACGCGCAGCCGATGCAGATGACGTGGCTCGCGAAGGCGGAGGGCGGACGCATGGTCGGCGACTACTTCTCGACATCGTTCGCCGGCGACCGTGTCGTGCCCGTGTTCACGCTCGCGACGTCGCCGCTGCGCGGACGCTTCCGCGAGGCGATCTTCGCGGCGTCCCTGCCGAACGGCTAGCGCAGCAGCTCCGCGACCGCCCGTAGCGTCTCGCCCGCGCCCGCGCGGATGCGCACGGACGCCCGTGCGTCGTACTGCGTCTCGTCGCGGTTGACGATGGCGAGGCTGCCGCCGGCCGCGAGCGTCTCCGCCGGGAGCCCCGCGACGGGATAGACCTCGAGCGAGGAGCCGACGACGAGCAGCAGCGCCGCCTCGACCGCGAGCTCGGCGGCGCGGGCGATCGTCGCCTCGTCGAGGAGCTCGCCGAACATGACGACGTCGGGCTTGAGGACGCGCCCGCAGCGCGGGCACCGAGGCAGCGGCAACAGCCGGACGACCTCGTCGAACGGCACGACCTCACCGCAGTCGAGGCAGCTCGCCGTCCGGATCGAGCCGTGCACCTCGACGAGCTCGCGCGAGCCGGCGCGCTCGTGCAGCCGGTCGATGTTCTGCGTGATCACGGCCCGCACCCAGCCGCGCTCCTCCAGCTCGGCGAGCGCGCGGTGCCCGTCGTTCGGCTCCGCCGCGGCCAGTGCGTCGAGCCGCCTCCCGTAGAACTCCCAGACCTTCTCCGGGTCGGCGAGGAACGCGTCGATCGACGCGACCTCCATCGGGTCGACCTGCGCCCAGATCCCCGTCGGCGAGCGGAAGTCGGGAATGCCCGACTCGGTGCTGACGCCGGCGCCCGTCAGCACGACGCACGGCTGCCGCGCGCGGACGAGCTCGGCCAGGCGCTCGACGCTCACGCTGTCATCGTAGAGTTGCGCCCTATGCAGGGGTTCACGTTCTCGACGACGGTGCGCGTCCGGTTCGCGGACACGGACGCGCAGGGGATCGCCCACAACTCGGCCTACGTCGTCTGGTTCGAGGTCGCCCGCGTCGAGTACCTCCGCGCGTTCGCCGGCGGCTACCAGGCGCTGCGCGACCAGGGGATCGAGGCGCTCGTGCTCGAGTCGTACTGCCGCTACCGCGTCCCCGCGACGTTCGACGACGTGCTGCACGTGCACGCCCGGTGCCGCGACGTCCGCGGCGCGCGGTTCCGCTACGAGTACGCGATCGTCCGCGACGACGGCGAGCCGCTCGCCGAGGGCTGGACGTCGCACGCGTGCGTCGATGCGGCGACCATGCGACCGACGCGGGTTCCGCCCTGGCTCGTCGAGGCTATGGAGCGGGCTGAGTCGTCGTCGACGTCGTCTGCCCCGGCGTCGTCGACGTCGTCGTAGTCGTCTGCGCCGGCGTCGCGGGCTTCTTCGGCTTCTTCGGCTTCGGCTTCGGGCCGACGCGGATCAGCTCGGGCGAGGAGCGGTACGACGAGTAGAAGACGTCGTGCTGGAGGAGCTTCCCGTCCGCGGCGTAGACGTCGCGCGTGACGCTCGTCGTCATCGCCGGCTCGCCGGGGTCGTCGATCACCTTCTCGCCGGGCTTGAGGCTCTTGTCGACGGTCTTCTTGACCGGCGGCTTGCCGTGGACGACGAGCGGCGCCGTCTGGCTGACGATCTTCCGGCCGGTCGGCGTCCCGTAGAGGCTGACCGTGAGCGCGTCCGCGCCGACGAAGGTGCGGAGCAGCAGCCAGTGGCCGGTGTCGTTGACGAACCGCAGGTCGACGTCCGGGTAGTCGACCGTCGCGTCGCGGCCCTGCGGGTAATGGCTGATGTAGAGCGCGTGGTTCGTCCGCGCCGTGATCTTCAGGCCCGCCTCGTACGCCGCGTTGAACACGGTCGTCGAGACCTGGCAGACGCCGCCGCCGAGGCCGGTGGTCAGCTCGCCGTTGATGATCACCGGCGCCTCGAGGAAGCCCTTCGCCGCGGTGCGCGCGCCCGTCGTCTTGTTGAACGAGAACTCCTCGCCGGGAGCGATCAGCTTGTCGTCGACGAGGTGCGCGACGAGCTGGACGTTGTGGATCCGGTTCGCGATGCCGCCGTAGATCGTCGTGTAGCTCGAGACGAGGCCGACGACTCCGAGCTTGGCCGCGTCCGCGGTCGAGAGCTTCGCCGGCTGGGTCTGGACGCGGAGGACCGCGACGCGGCGGTCCGGCGCCCGCTGCAGCGCCGCGCGGATCACGACGTCGGCGGTGGCGACGGCGTCGAGCCGGAGGCCCGGCTTCGCGGGGACGATCCTCACGTGCGGGCCGCTCACGGCGAAGGTGGCGTTGCGCGGCGGCGTCTCGACGCCGGCGCCGAGCCGGGTGAGCCACGCCTCCGCGGCGGGGCCGCCGATCCGCAGCGTCCGCCGTCCGTTCGACGGGAGCTCGAGCAGCCGTGCAAGGCGGGACGGCTGGAGCAGCCACCGCTTCTCGCCGAGCTGGAGGGCGACCGGGCCGGACAGCGCGACACGGGCCTGCGCGGCGGCGAGCCGGAGCTGGGCGGCGCGGACGCGCGGCACCTCGACACGGAGCGGGAGCTCGACCGGGCCGAGCGGCCGGTTCAGCGAGGCGAGCGTCGACACGATCGTGTCGGCGGCGGCGGCGCGGTCGAGCAGATAGCCGGCCCGCGCGGGCTCGATCGCGAGCTCGGTTCCCTTCCTCGTCAGGGCGGCGCTGCGGCTCGGCCGGTCGACGGCGGCGGCGATCTGCCCCAGCTCGTACATGAGGGCGCCGTGGAGGACGCGCGTCGCCGGCGTCACGTCGGCACCGAAGACGTCGACGCCGATGCGCCGGAAGCCGCGGAACGGGCCGAAGCCGCTCCCCTGCCGCTGCGCGGTGTCGACGGCGCCCTGCCAGTCGGCGGCGACGCCGAGCGTGTCCGCGGTGAGCGGGAACCGCTTGCCCGCGGCCGCGAAGACGACGGGCCGGCGGGCGAGCGCGGAGGCCCGGTGCTCGAGCAGCGCCCTGGCGCTCGTCGCCTCCATGCCGCCGACGTCGATCCCGTCGATGCGGACGCCGTCGGCGATCGTCGTCGGGGAGCCGGCGAAGACGAGGCCGAGCACGAGCCCGGTGCCGACGATTGCGGCGGCGAGCAGGAGCAGCCGCCGGGCGAGCGACGGCCGGCGGCGGCGGGAGCGGCTCCCGTTCACGCGTTGTCCCCTCCGACGCACGCCGTCGATCGTAGCCGCGCCCGTCGGCGGCGGCACGGGCGCCTGCCTCTCTCTTGCGGACAGGTCCGAGGGTCTGACCCCGGGAGGTGTCCCGGAGGGACAGGTCCGGGAGTCTGACCCCGGGAGGTGTCCCGGAGGGACAGGTCCGGGGGTCTGACCCCGGGAGGTGTCTCAGAAGACGAAGAGCTCGACCCCTCCGGCCACGTTCAGCTCGATCCCCGTGATGTACGAGGCGAGGTCGGAGCAGAGGAATGCGATGGCGTTGGCGATGTCCTGCGGGTCACCCGGTCGCCGCAGCACAGTGCGGTCGACGATCCGCTCGTTCATCGCCGCGTTCCCCAGGTGGAAGGCCTCGGTGCCGATCACGCCAGGGACGATCGCGTTGCACGTGATCCCGCGGCGGCCGCCCTCCATCGCGAGCGTCTTCGTCAACCCGAGCAGCCCCGCCTTCGTCGTCGAATAGCTCGCCTGGCCGAAGCCGCCGAGGGTGCCCGCGACGGACGCCATGTTCACGATCCGCCCCCAGCCGCGCTCCTTCATGTGCGGCCACACCGCCTGCGCGCAGTTGAACGCGCCGGTCAGGTTCACCTGGAGGTCGCGCTGCCACAGCTCGGGCGACTGGTTCTGGAACTGGCCGACGTGGTCGAGCGTGCCTGCGTTGTTGACGAGGATGTCGACCGAGCCGAGCTCCTCGACTGTCCGCGCCACCGCCGCGTCGACCTGGGCGCGGTCGGTCACGTCGCAGCGGACGGCCAGCGCCCGTCGCCCCATCTCGCGGATCTCGGCGACCGTCTCCTCGGTGTGGACGAGCCCCTGCTGCCGGGCGACGGTGGCGAGCGCGCCGTAGCGGTCGGTCTCCTCCGACAGCTCCGACTCGACGAGCAGGTCGGCGACGACGACGTCCGCCCCCGCGCGCGCGAGCGTCAGCGCGTCCGCCCGCCCGAGCCCGCGCGAGCCGCCCGTGACGAACGCGACGCGCCCGGAGAGGTCGATTGCCAGCGCCACGCCGGGGAGCCTATTCCTTCGGCAGGAAGATCTCCTTCGCGATCACGAGCCGCTGGATCTGCGAGGTGCCCTCGTAGATCTGGAACAGCTTCGCGTCGCGCATCAGCTTCTCGACCGGGTACTCCTTGATGTAGCCGTAGCCGCCGAAGACCTGCACGGCGTCGGTCGCGACCTTCATCGCGGTGTCGGCGGCGAACCGCTTCGCGAACGACGAGTAGAGCGTCGCCTTGCGGCCGTAACCGTTGTCGAGCATCCACGCCGCCTGCCACGTGAGCAGCCGCGCCGCCTCGATCTCCGTGGCCATGTCCGCGATCATGAAGTTGACGCCCTGGTGCATCGCGATCGGCATCTCGAAGGTGACGCGCTGCTTCGCGTAGTCGACCGCGTGCTCGTACGCCGCCTGCGCGACGCCGACGGCGCCGATCGCGGTGCCGGGGCGCGTGAAGTCGAGCGTCGCCATCGCGATCTTGAAGCCGTCGCCCTCGCGGCCGATCAGGTTCTCCGCCGGAACGCGGACGTCCTGCAGCGCGAACGCCGACGTGTCCGTCGCGCGCTGGCCCATCTTGTCGAGGTGCGACTCGATCGTCACGCCCGGCGTGTCCATCGGGACGACGAACGCGGACATGCCCTTGTGCCCCGCCTTCGGGTCGGTCTTCGCGAACACGACCGTCCAGGCCGCGTAGCCGGCGTTCGTGATGAACGTCTTCGAGCCGTTGAGGACGTACTCGTCGCCCTCCCGGACGGCGGTGGTGGAGAGCGCGGCGACGTCGGAGCCGGCGCCCGGCTCGGACAGCCCGAACGAGGCCAGGATCGGCTCCTCGAGCAGCGGCGGCAGCCACTTCGCCTTCTGCTCGTCGGTGCCGAACGCGATCACGGGGCCGGCGCCGAGGCCGTTCGCCGTGATCGACGTGCCGATGCCGGAGCAGCCCCAGTAGAGCTCCTCGCCGACGAGCATCCCCTCGAACGCGGGCAGGCCGGGGCCGCCGTACTCCTCCGGGATGTGGAGGTTCATCAGCCCGACCTCGTGCGCCTTCGCGATCACGTCCGCCGGGTGGTGCATCTGCTCGTCGTACTCGCGCTCCTTCGGGCGGATCTCCTTCTCCGCGAACTCGCGCGCGAGCTCGCGCAGCGCCTTCTGCTCGTCCGTCAGCGCGAACGACACGCCCGTCGCGGTCGTCGTCGACATGGTCTCCTCCGGGTTCGATTGACTAGTCAGTCAAGACAGGAATGGCCAGAGTGTAGGGACCGGCTCACGCGGCCGTCAACCTCCTCTACGATGCAGCTGACGTGGCCACGACGGCGAAGCAGACGGCCCTCGACCCACGAGACTTCCTCGCGATCGACGCGCTCCTGGACGACGAGGAGAAGGCGATCCGGGACACCGTCCGGCAGTTCGTGCAGGAGCGGGTCGTCCCGGAGATCGGCACGTGGTTCGAGCAGGAGATCCTGCCCCGGGAGATCACCCAGGAGCTCGCCGCGCTCGGCCTCTTCGGCATGCACCTCGACGGCTACGGGCTCCCGGGCGCGAGCGCCGTCGCGTACGGGCTGACGTGCATGGAGCTCGAGGCGGGCGACTCCGGCATCCGCAGCTTCGTCTCCGTTCAGGGCTCGCTCGCGATGTTCGCGATCTGGAAGTGGGGCTCGGAGGAGCAGAAGCAGCGATGGCTGCCCCCGATGCACACCGGCGAGGTGATCGGCTGCTTCGGCCTCACCGAGCCGGACGCCGGCTCCGACCCGGGCGCGATGCGCACGCACGCGCGGCGCGACGGCGCCGACTGGATCCTGAACGGCGCGAAGATGTGGATCACGAACGGGACGATCGCCGACGTCTCGATCGTGTGGGCCCGAACCGACGCGGGCGCGATCCACGGCTTCATCGTCGAGAAGGACACGCCGGGATTCAGCGCGCCGGAGCAGCACCACAAGCTCTCGCTGCGCGCGTCGGTGACGTCGGAGCTCGTCCTCCACGACGTCCGCGTGCCCGAGGAGAACCGCTTCCCCGAGATCGCGAGCCTCCGCGGGCCGCTGTCGTGCCTCAACGAGGCACGCTACGGGATCGTCTGGGGAGCGGAGGGCGCCGCGCGCGCGTGCTTCGAAGCGGCGCTCGAGTACGCGAAGGAGCGGATCGTCTTCGCGAAGCCGCTCTCGACCTACCAGCTCACGCAGCAGAAGCTGGCCGAGATGGCGCTCGAGATCAACCGCGGCACGCTCGTCGCGCTCCACCTCGGCCGGATGAAGGACGAGGGGACGCTCCGGCCCGAGCACGTGTCGATGGGGAAGATGGGCAACGTCCGCGGTGCGCTCGAGGTCTGCCGGACGGCGCGGTCGATCCTCGGCGCGAACGGCATCACGCTCGAGTATCCGGTGATCCGCCACCTGAACAACCTCGAGTCCGTGGTGACCTACGAGGGGACGCACGAGGTGCACACGCTCGTCGTCGGCAACGCGCTCACCGGGGAGGACGCATTCCGCTAGGACTCGATCCGCGGATCGAGCCGCTCTTCACCGAGGGGCGCAACTTCGTGCACCTCGCGACCGTGCTGCCGGACGGGTCGCCGCACTCGATCCCGATCTGGGCGATCCTCGAGGGCGGGCGGATTGCCTTCTTCACGCAGTCGAGTTCGCGGAAGGCGCGGAATCTCGCGCGCGACCCGCGTGTCGCGCTCTCACTCGTCGACGCGGAGAACCCATACCGGAACGCGCAGATCCGCGGGCGCGTCGTCGAGACGGTCGAGGGCGCGGCGGCGCTCGAGATCATCGACCGGATCTCGCAGCACTACATCGGGGCGCCGTTCCCGATGCGCAGCGGCACGGTCTACTGGATCGAGCCGGAGCGGTCGCACTTCGTCGAGCTGCCGTTCCGGCACTGACGGGCAGAGCCATGTCCCGGGGTCAGACCCCCGGACCTGTCCGCAAGCGGCACTGCGAGGCTCGCGGCTTCATCACGCCGCGAGCGTGCCGCTGCGGAAGGTCAGAACCCGACCCCCTCCGCCGGCCTCAGCGGGCTCGTCGGCAGCCCCGGCCGCGCGCCGCCCTCGTTGTACGCCGACGGCGCCACGTCGTTCGGCCCGTCCGGATAGAACAGGCTCGCGAGCCGCTGGATCTGCAGCCGGCCCGGCCCGAGCTCGTACTGGCCGCCGCCGTACATCCGGATGCCGCGCTCCTCGGAGGCGTCGATGCACTCGACGAGCCCGCGGACGGTGCCGAAGCGCGACGGCTTCACGTTGAGCCAGCGCGGCGCGAGCGGCAGCGCATCGAGATCCGCGAGCGAGTGCACCGGCGCGTCGAAGCTGAGGCGGTCCTCGGCGCCGTCGAGCGCCTCGCGGCAGCCGCCCTCGAGCCACGCGTCCTCGATCACGACGTCCGGGAACACCTCGGCGACGGCGCGGTACTGGTCAGCGTCGGGCGCGAGGTCGACGCTCGTGCCGCGGTAGTACGCCTTCAGGTCGAGCACGCGCACTCGGTCGAGCGCGGCCAGCCGCTCCATCAACGAACGGTCCCAGTCCTGCTCGACGTCGAGCTTGAACTCCGTCGCCGGGTAGAGCGCGAGCCACGGCTCGATCTCCGCGCGGGTGGAGACGACGAAGCGGACCGGCGACGGCGTGCGACCGAGCTGCTCGCCGAGTGAGCGCCCGGCCTGCCGGAGCGCGAGGTCGAGCGCCGCGCTCTCGAACGCCCAGCGGCGATGGTCGCGGCCCGACGCGTTCGCGGGATCGCCGCGCCAGACGTCGAGCCCGTCCAGCTGTCCCGAGAGCTCGGCCAGCGTCCAGGAGCCGGCGAGCGGGAGGTCGGCCGGCACGTGGTCGTGGTCGGGCGCGGTGTAGGTGACGTCCTCGCCGCTTCCGGTCTCGCCGTCGCCCGCGAGCACGACGGTCGTCGTCACGCGCGTCCAGCCGCTCGCGGTCGCCAGCTCGCGGCGCTCGAGCGAATACCCGTCGATCGTCAGCGGCAGGCCGGCGAGCGCATCCCACAGCGGCATACTCCCGAGCATATGAGGCGCGTGCTCGCCTGTGCGGGCGTGATCACGCTCGCGGTCGCTGCGCCGGCGGCGGCGACGCTGCCGCGCGCGGGCGCGCTCGTCCCGGGCAGCTCGCTCGGCGGCGTCCGCCTCGGCGAGCCGGCAGCGCAGGTGCGCGCCGCACTCGGCGGCTTCTACGGCGCCTGCAGCGACTGCTCGCGGACGACGTGGTACTTCACGTACCGGCCGTTCGACAACCGCGGCCTCGGCGTCGAGCTGACCGACGGACGCGTGTCGGCGGTCTACACGATCTGGCAGCCGAGCGGCTGGCATGCCCCGGGAGGACTCGTGCTCGGGCAGCCCGCGAGCGTCGTCGACGCGCGGCTCGGGAAGCTGCTCCCGGTCACGTGCGCCGGCTACTCCGCGCTCGTCGACGACACGCCGGCGGCTCGCACCGCGTACTACGTCGTCGACGGCAGGCTCTGGGGCTTCGGGCTGCTGCGCGCGAAGGCGAGTCCCTGCCGGTGATCGAGCTCGCCGACGTGCAGGCTGCCGCACGCGTCCTGGACGGCGTCGCGAACCGCACGCCCGTCTTCACGTCGCGCACGCTCGACGGGATCGCCGGTGCCGAGGTGCACCTGAAGGCGGAGTGCTTCCAGCGCGGGGGCGCGTTCAAGTTCCGCGGTGCTTACACGAAGATCTCCTCGCTCTCCCAGGGCGCGCGGCGCCGCGGCGTACTCGCGTACTCGTCCGGCAACCACGCGCAGGCGGTCGCGATCGCGGGGCGGCTGCTCGGGACGACGGCGACGATCCTCATGCCCGAGGACGCGCCGCAGGCGAAGGTCGACGCGACGCGCGGCTACGGCGCGGAGATCGTCCGCTACGACCGCTGGACGGAGCGGCGCGAGGAGATCGGCGCGCGGCTCGCGCAGGAGCGCGGGCTCGAGCTCGTCCGCCCGTACGACGACCCGCTCGTGATGGCGGGCCAGGGCACGACCGCGCTCGAGCTGCTCGCGGAAGCGCCCGGGCTCGATCTGCTGGTCGTCCCGGTCGGCGGCGGCGGGCTCATCGCCGGCTGCTCGACCGCGGCGAAGGCGCTGCGGCCCGAGATCCGCGTCGTCGGCGTCGAGCCGGAGGCGGGGGACGACACGCGCCGCTCGCTCGCGGCCGGCGAGCGCGTGCGCGTCGAGGTGCCGCGGACGATCGCGGACGGCCTGCAGGCGGACACGCCAGGGGAGCTGACGTTCGAGGTGAACCGCCTCCGGGTGGACGAGATCGTGACGGTGAGCGACGCCGAGATCCTCGACGCGATGGCGTTCCTGTTCGACCGGATGAAGCTCGTGACCGAGCCGAGCGGCGCCGTCGGCGTGGCGGCGCTCCTCGCGGGCCGCGTCGACGCGCACGGCGGGCGGGTCGGCGTCGTCCTCTCCGGCGGGAACGTCGGCGTCGCGCGCTTCGCGGAGCTGCTCGCCGGCCGCTAGCGCGTCGTCGCCGTTGGCGTCGTCGCGAACCCGGCGCAGACGACGTCGACGAGCGTCCGCTCCGCCGTCGCGACGTCCTCGTCCGTGCCGAGCTGCGTGCCGAGCACCCACGCGGTGAGGATCTCGTCGATGCCGCCGTAGAAGATCGTCGCCGCGAGGCGCGGGTCGATGTCCGCGCGGAACTCGCCGGTCTTCTGCCCGCGCTCGACGATCCGGCCGATCGCCTCGATCGGCTTGACGAGCTCGCCGATCCGCTGCTGCACCTCGGGGCTGCGCGCGATCTCGCGGACGACGACGCGCACGACGTCGGGCTGGTGCAGCCACGTCCGCAGGACGATCGCCGCGACGTGCCGGAGCTGCTCGCGGGCCGCCTCGCCGGACTCCTCCACCGCCTCCACACGCTCGACGAGGACGCTCCAGTTCTCGCGGAAGACCGCCTCGAGCACCTCGTCCTTCGACGCGAAGTAGTGGTAGAGCAGGCCGTGCGCGACGCCGGCCTCCTCGGCGATGTCGCCGACGCGCGCGGTGTGGAAGCCCTTGCGCGCGAACACGCGGACGGCGGCGTCGAGGATCTGACGCCGCTTCTCCTCCGAGCCGGTGGAGCGCTCGCCCAAAGCCGAGCAAGGGTAGTGGTAGCGTCGCGGCCGATGCAACCGGCTCTGCAGGGGCTGCTCGTCGTCGACCTCAGCCGCTATCTCCCGGGCGCGTTCGCCTCGACGGAGCTGCTGCGCCTGGGCGCGCGCGTCGTGCGGGTCGAGCAGCCGGGCGGCGATCCGATGCGGGACACGGCGCCCGGCTGGTTCGACGCGCTCAACGCCGGGAAGGAGTCGGTCGTGTGCGATCTCCCGGCCGAGGCGCCGTTCCTGCGGGCGCTGCTCGCCCGGGCCGACGTAGTGCTGGAGACGTGGCGCCCCGGTGTACGGACACGTCTCGGGGTCAGACCCCGGGACGTGTCCGAGCGGGCCGTGTACTGCTCGATCACCGGCTTCGGCAGCGGCGGACGGCACGAGCAGCGGGCCGGGCACGATCTCAACTACCAGGGCTGGGCGGGCGTGCTCGACGACACCGCCCCCGCGTGGCCGCCGGTGCAGGTCGCCGACCTCGCCGCCGGGGCGCTCGGCGCCGTCACCGAGGTGCTCGCCGCGCTCCTCGCGCGCGAGCGCACCGGCCGCGGCGGACACGTCGTGGTGTCGATGACGCACGGCACGCACCGGCTCGCCTCGTTCCGCCTCGCCGGCGACCCGCTGCCGCGGCTGCTGACCGGCGGGCTCGCGTGCTACCGCACGTATGCGACCGCCGACGGGCGCTTCCTCACCGTCGGCGCGCTCGAGCCGAAGTTCTTCGCCCGGCTCTGCGAGCTGCTCGGCCGGCCCGAGCTCGCCGCCGAGCAGTACGGGGCCGGCCAGGAGGAGCTCGCGGCGGCGCTCGGCGCGATCTTCGCGTCGCGTCCGCTCGCCGACTGGCTCGTGGCGTTCGACGGCGAGGACGTCTGCGTCGGCCCGGTGGCGACGCTCGCGGAGGCGGCGGCCGACCTCGGCACGCCTGCACCGGAACACGCCGCAGCGCTCGGCGAGCACACCGCGCGCTGGCGCGAGGAGCTCGGACTCTGACGGAGCGCCGGCCCTAGCTCTGGGGCTCGTCCTTCGCGCCGTCGCTGCCGCCGCCGAGCGCGCCGCCGATCCGGCCGAGCGCCTGCTGGAACTCCGTCGGGACGATCCACACCTTGTTCGCCTCGCCCTGCGCGATCTGCGGGAGCATCTGGAGATACTGGTAGGCGAGCAGCTGCGGGTCGGGCTTCCCCTCGTGGATCGCCTTGAAGACCGTGTCGATCGCCTTCGCCTGGCCCTCCGCCGCGAGGATCGTCGACTCGCGCTGGCCCTGGGCGCGCAGGATCGCCGCCTGCTTCTCGCCCTCCGCGGTGAGGATCGCCGACTGCTTCTCGCCCTCCGCCTGGAGGATCGTCGCGCGCTTCTCGCGGTCGGCGCGCATCTGCTTCTCCATCGAGTCCTGGATCGACGCGGGCGGGTCGATCGCCTTCAGCTCGACGCGGTTGACGCGGATCCCCCACTTGCCGGTCGCCTCGTCCAGCACGCCCCGCAGCTCGCCGTTGATCTGGTCGCGCGAGGTCAGCGTCTTCTCGAGTGCCATCCCGCCGATGACGTTGCGGAGCGTCGTCACCGTCAGCTGCTCG
>DATKNT010000139.1:0-8869 GCA_035541175.1 Gaiellaceae bacterium | reverse complement strand
CGGGTTGAAGAAGAGGCTCGCGAGCTTCTTCGCCGCGCCGCCCGCCTTCAGGCGCAGCCTGCCGCGGCGGTCGAGCTCCCAGCCGCCCTTCCACTGCTCCTGGTCCTCCCAGCGCTTCGGGTAGCCGACGCCGGGCTTCGTCTCGACGTCGTTGAACCACATGTACTCGGCGCCGCGCCGGTTCGTCCAGACGTTCTTGCACGTGACGCTGCACGTGTGGCAGCCGATGCACTTGTCGAGGTTCATCACCATCGACACCTGCGCCTTCACACGCATCAGTACTCCACCGGTTCCTTCAGCTTGCGCACGACGGCGAGCTCGTCGCGCTGCGGGCCGGTCGGCCCGTAGTAGTTGAAGCCGTACGAGAGCTGCGCGTAGCCGCCGACGAGCAGCGTCGGCTTGATCGAGATCCGCGTCACCGAGTTGTCGGTGCCGCCGCGCGTCCCGGACAGCTCCGTCTTCGGGACGTTCACGTGGCGGTCCTGCGAGTGGTACATCAGCCCGACACCCTTCGGGACGCGGTGCGAGACGACGGCGCGGCAGGCGATGACGCCGTTGCGGTTGAAGACCTCGACCCAGTCGTTGTCGGCGACGCCGATCGTCGCAGCGTCCTCGACCGACAGCCACGTGACCGGGCCGCCCCGGAACAGCGTCAGCATCGTCAGGTTGTCCTGGAACTCCGAGTGGATCGACCACTTCGAGTGCGGCGAGAGCCAGCGCACGTGCACCTCGGCGCGGCCGGGCTCGCCGGAGAACTGCTCGCCGACGTGGCGCAGCACGTCGATCGGCGGCCGGTACACCGGCAGCCCCTCGCCGAACTCGAGCAGCCACTGGTGGTCGACGTAGAACTGCTGGCGTCCGGTCAGCGTGCGCCACGGCAGACGGCGCTCGACGTTGATCGTGAACGGCGAGTAGCGGCGCTCGCGCGACTCCATCCCCGACCACTCAGGCGAGGCGATCACCTTGCGCGGCTGCACCTGTGTGTCGCCGAAGACGATGCGCGCGTCGGCGTGCTCGGCGGCGAGGTCGGCGAGCGGCACGCCGGCGCGCTGCTCGAGCGCGCGGAAGCCCTCGAGCGCGAGCCGTCCGTTCGTGACGCCGGAGAGGGCGAGGATCGTCTCGCACCAGTCGACGTCGCGTGCGAGGCTCGCGCGGCCCCCGCGCTCGCCGTTGCGGCGGCGCAGCTCGTCCACCTCCGGCAACGGCTTCCAGCCGATGCCCTTCGTCGCCGTGCCGAGCTCCTCGACGAGCGGGCCGAGGGCGAGCCACTTGTCGAGCACCGCGCCGTAGTCGCGCTCGACGACGATCAGCTTCGGCATCGTCCTCCCCGGCACGGGCTCGCACTCGCCCGCCTTCCAGTCGCGCACCTCGCCGAGCGGCTGCGCCAGCTCGTCCGGCGTGTCGTGCAGCAGCGGCGCCGCGACGACGTCCTTCCGCACGCCGAGGTGCTTCTGCGCGAGCCGCGCGAACGACTCCGTGATCGTCCGGAAGACGTCGAAGTCGGTGCGCGTCTCCCACGGCGGCGGGATCGCCGGGTTGAACGAGTGGACGAACGGATGGAGGTCGGTGCTCGAGACGTCGTGCTTCTCGTACCACGTCGCCGCCGGCAGGACGATGTCCGAGTAGAGCGCGGATCCGTTCATCCGGAAGTCGATCGTCGTGAACAGGTCGAACTTGCCGATCGGCGCCTCGTCGCGCCAGACGACGTCGCGCGGCCGGTGCTCCGGGCCTGCCTCCTCGTTGCGGATCGCCGCGTCCTCGACGCCGAGCACGTACTTGAGGAAGTACTCGTGGCCCTTGCTCGACGAGCCGAGCAGGTTCGCGCGCCAGAGCGTCAGCACGCGCGGGTAGTTGCCGGGCGCGTCCGGATCCTCGGCGGCGAAGCGGAGCCGGCCGGCCTGCAGCTCCCGGACGACGTACTCGGCCGGCGCGAGCCCCGCGGCCTCCGCCTCGTCGGCGAGGTCGAGCGGGTTCCGGTCGAAGGTCGGATACGACGGCATCCAGCCGAGCCGCGCGGCGAGCGCGTAGCAGTCGGCGAGGTGCATCTCCTTCAGCGTCCCGCGCCCGAGCGGAGACGCGTACTCGCCCGCGCGCGTGCGCTGGTAGCGCCACTGGTCGCTGGCGAGGAACCAGAACGGCGTCGTCGCCTGCTGCCGCGGCGGCCGGTTCCAGTCGAGCGCGAACGCGAGCGTCGACCAGCCGGTGATCGGCCGCACCTTCTCCTGGCCGACGTAGTGCGCCCAGCCGCCGCCGTTCACGCCCTGGCAGCCGCAGAGCAGGACGAGGTTCAGCATCGCCCGGTAGATCTGGTCCGAGTGGTACCAGTGGTTCGTCCCGGCGCCCATGACGATCATCGAGCGGCCGTTGGTGCGCTCGGCGTTCCGCGCGAACTCGCGGGCGACGCGGATGACGCGACTCGCGTCCACGCCGGTCTGCTCCTCCTGCCACGCGGGCGTGTACGGCTCGGGATCGTCGTAGCCCGCGGGCCACTCGCCGGGCAGGTCGCCGCGGCGGACGCCGAGCTGCGCCGCCATCAGGTCGAAGACCGTGGTGACGAGGCGCCCGTCGACATGGATCGCCGGCACGCCGCGCCGGTGCGAGCCGCCGCCCTCGGAGTCGCCGACGTCGAAGCGCGGCAGCTCGACCTCGACGAGCTCGTCGTGGAGCCCGAGCAGCGTCAGCGCCGGCTTCACCCCGTTCAGCTCGAGGTTCCAGCGGCCCATCCCCTCCTCGCCCCAGCGGAAGCCGATCGAGCCGTTCGGCACGGTGAGGAAGCCGCTCGCCTCGTCGAGGACGACGGTCTTCCACTCGGCGTTCTCGCTCTCCTCGCCGAGATCGGACGCGCGCAGGAAGCGGCCGCCGACGTAGGCGTCGGCGCGCGGCTCGAGCGTGACGAGGAACGGCAGGTCGGTGTTCTCGCGCGCGTAGCGGTCGAAGTACGGGACCGTCCGGTCGACGTAGCACTCCTTGAGGATCACGTGGCCCATCGCCATCGCGAGCGCCCCGTCGGAGCCGGCCTGCGCGGGCAGCCAGTGGTCCGCGAACTTCGTGTGCCCGGCGAAGTCGGGCGAGACGACGACGACCTTCTGCCCGCGGTAGCGTGCCTCCGTCATGAAGTGCGCGTCCGGCGTCCGCGTCTGCGGGATGTTCGAGCCCCAGAGGATGACGTAGCCCGCGTTCCACCAGTCCGCCGACTCCGGCACGTCGGTCTGGTCGCCCCAGACCTGCGGCGACGCCGGCGGCAGGTCGGCGTACCAGTCGTAGAAGCTGAGGCAGACGCCGCCGATCAGCGAGAGGAAACGCGTGCCCGCGGCGTAGGAGACCATCGACATCGCCGGAATCGGCGAGAAGCCGGCGACGCGGTCGGGGCCGTAGCGCTTGACCGTGTGCACGTGCGCCGCGGCGATCAGGTCGGCGACCTCGTCCCACGACGCCCGCACGAACCCGCCCTTCCCGCGCAGCGACTTGTAGCTCCGCGCCTTGGCCGGGTCCTCGACGATCTCCGCCCACGCGTCGACGGGATCGCCGGTGCGCGCGAGCGCGTCGCGCCAGAGGTCGAGCAGCGCGCCGCGCACGTACGGGTAGCGCACGCGCAGCGGTGAGTACACGTACCAGGAGAAGGACGCGCCGCGCGGGCAGCCGCGCGGCTCGTATTCGGGAACGTCGGGCCCGTTCGACGGATAGTCCGTCTGCTGCGTCTCCCAGGCGACGATCCCGTCCTTGACGTGGATCTTCCACGAGCACGAGCCGGTGCAGTTGACGCCGTGGGTCGAGCGGACGACGCGGTCGTGCTGCCAGCGGTCGCGGTAGAACGACTCCCACGTGCGGCCGTCGCGGGCGAGCGCGCTCCAGCCCTCCGCCGACCGCTCCCGCTCGCCGAAGAACCGGCGCGGCTCAGCCATGCGGCTGCGGATGTCCGATGCCGCGGAGCTCGGCCGCCGGCGCGGTGCGCAGCAGCCACACGGCGATCGCAAGACAGGTGGCGACGAAGACGAGCAGCCCGACGAACCCGTACGTGTACGTCCCCTGCGCGTCCTTGACGAGGCCGACGAACACCGGCGGGAAGAAGCCGCCGAGCCCGCCGGCCGCGCCGACGATCCCGCCCGCGGCACCCGCGTCGTCGGGGAACTCCGCCGGAACGAGCTTGAAGACCGCGCCGTTCCCCGCGCCGAGCAGCGCGCCGAGCGTCAGGCAGGCGAGCGTGACGGGGACGATCCGCGGCGCGGGCGCGAGCACCGCGAGCACGGCGGCGCAGACTGCGACACCGGCGAAGACGAGCACGAGCACGGGGAACGCGCCCATGCGGTCGGAGACCCAACCGCCCACGGGCCGCGCGACGGTGGCTGCGATGACGAAGCCCGCGGCCCGTGCGCTCGCGACGCTCTTCGAGTATCCGAACCAGTCCTGCAGCAGCGTCGGCAGCAACAGGAACAACGCGACGAAGCCGCCGAAGGTGACGAAGTAGAAGAAGGCGAGCCGGTAGAGCCGCCAGCCCGCGCGCAGCACCTTGCGATAGTCGGACGGCGGCCGACGCGTCGGCGCGTCGTGGGCCGTCAGCGCGGTCAAGGCCGCCCCGCCGAGGAGGATTCCCGCGGTGATCCAGCCGAGCGCGGGCCGGCCCCAGTTGTCGACGATCGCCGGCGCCGCGAAGAACGTGATCGCCGTGCCGATGTTCCCCATCCCGTAGACGCCGACCGCGAATCCCTGCCGCTCCTTCGAGTACCAGTTGGCGACGAACGGGACGCCGATCGCGAACGACGAGCCGGCGACGCCGAGCAGGAAGCCCGTGCCGATCAGCGCCCAGTACGAGTGCGCATAGCCGAACAGCACGGCCGGCAGCGCCGAGAACGCGAGCACCGCGGAGAACATCACCCGGCCGCCCCAGCGGTCGGTGTAGACGCCCATCGGGATCCGGAGCAGCGACCCGAGCACGACCGGGACCGCGGTCAGGAGCAGCGCCTCCGTGTAATTGAGGTGCAGGTCCGCCTTGAACGTCTTCGCGAACGGCGTGATCAGGCTCCACGCCGCGAAGCAGATCGTGAACGCGAGCGTCGAGAGGGCGAGGTTCCAGCCCGGCCTGCGGAACACGGTTGCCATCCCTGCCTCCTGGATCGGGTCGAATGCACGAGGAATCTAGGAAGAACTCGCCGTGCCGACGCCGTGGTTCGACCGCACAGTTCGTACGGGTTTCTGCGGATGGCCGGGGAACGCCGGAGGGTCAACTTCCAACGTGGATTGGAGAAACTCGGCGGCCACCGCGGACGCGCAGGCGTCCACCGCGCACTCGGCGACGAGCACCGGGCGCGCATCGTCGACGAGCTCGATCGCAGCCCGGGCGGGCTCGACGCGCACGAGCTCGCGCGGCGGCTCGGGATCCACCCCAACACCGTCCGCTGGCACCTCGGGATCCTCGCCGACGCCGGCATCGTCGCCTCGCGCACGGCCGAGCGGACGACGCCCGGCCGCCCCCGGGTCGTCTACTCGCTCGACGAGGACGTCGAGACCGCCGAGCGCGAGAACTACCGGCTGCTGGCGACGATCCTCGCGGGAACGATGGCGGAGCTCGAGGACGGCCCGGCCCGCGCGGCCGAGGCCGGGCGCGCCTGGGGCCGCTACCTCGTCCACCGGCCGCCGCCGAACGTCCGGACGAGCGACGCGGACGCGACACGCGAGGTCGTCGACCTGCTCGGCCACCAGGGGTTCCGCCCCGAGGCCCGTAACGGCGAGATCCGCATGCACACCTGCCCCTTCCGCGAGCTGGCCCAGTCCGGCCGTGGAATCGTCTGCGCCGTCCACCAGGGCCTGATCGCCGGCGCGCTCGACGAGCTCGGCAGCACGCTCGATGTCGAGCGGCTCGACCCGTTCGTCGAGCCCGAGCTCTGCATCGCCCGGCTCGGACGCCGCGGCTGACGGTGGCCACGCTTCCCGCCCTCCGGCCCGCGGACTCCACCGCCGTACGGCGCCGGCCGCGCCGGATCCCCGCGCTCCTGCTCGTGCTCGGCCCGGGCCTGATGGTCATGCTCGCCGACACGGACGCCGGCAGCATCGCGACGGCGGCGCAGTCGGGCGCGAGCTGGGGCTACCGGCTCCTGCTCCTCCAGCTCGTGCTCGTCCCGATCCTCTACCTCGTGATGGAGCTGACCGTGCGGATCGGGATCGCGACCGGCAAGGGCCACGCCGAGCTGATCCGCGAGCAGTTCGGCTCGACCTGGGCGTTCGTCTCGGTCGGGACGCTGCTCGTTTGCGCCGTCGGCGCGCTCGTCACCGAGTTCGCCGGCATCGCCGGGATCGGGCGCATGTTCGGGATTCCGCCCGCGGCGACGATCGTCCCGGCGGCGATCGGGCTCGTCGCGCTCGTCGTCACCGGCGGCTACCGCCGCGTCGAGGTGGTCGGGATCACGCTCGGGCTGTTCGAGCTCGCGTTCGTCGTCGCCGCCGTGCTCGCCCGGCCGGATCCGCACGCGCTCGCCGCCGGCGTCGCCTCCGCGCAGCCGCTCGGGAGCACGAGCTACGTCGCGCTCGTCGCGGCGAACGTCGGTGCGGTCGTGATGCCGTGGATGGTCTTCTACCAGCAGGGCGCCGTCGTCGAGAAGGGGCTCGGGCCCGGCGATCTCCGCCACGCGCGTCTCGACACCGCGCTCGGAGCGGTCGCGACCCAGGTGGTGATGGCCGCCGTGCTCGTCGCCACCGCGGCGACGCTGCACGGCAGGCACGCGCCGCCGCTGCGGAGCGTCGCCGACATCGCCACCGCGCTGTCGCCCGCCCTCGGGAGGCCGGTCGCCGACGCGGTGCTCGCGCTCGGCGTCGGCGGCGCGGCGCTGCTCGCGAGCATCGTCGTCTCGATCGCCTTCGCCTGGGCGGTCGCCGAGGCCGTCGGCCACCCGCGCAGCCTCGACCTGAGCGTCCGGCGCGCGCCGCTCTTCTACGGGCTGTTCACCGCCGCCGTCGCGGGCGGCGCCGCGCTCGTCCTCTGCAGCGGCTCGCTCGTCCGCCTGTCGGTCGACGTGGAGGTCGTGAACGCGCTGCTGCTCCCGCTCGTGCTCGGCTTCCTCGTGGCGCTCGCCTACCGCGTCCTGCCGCGCCCGTTCGCGCTCGGCCGCCGCCGTCGCGCGGCGCTCGCCGCGACGGTCGGCGCCGTGATCGCGATCGGCCTGCTCTGGGTCGGCCTCGCGCTCGGGCTCTAGGAGTGGCCCCGCCGCAGCCCGCGCCGCTCCGCGAGCGCGGGCGAGATCGCCGCCGCCCAGACGATCACCGCCGAGCTGAAGGCGAGCCAGAAGTAGATGGCCAGCACGACCCCGAACCCGCCGTAGTCCCGCGCGTACAGGTCGACCCAGAGCCCCATGACGTAGCTCGAGACGACCATCAGGACGACGAGCCCGAGCGCGGTCAGCACCGCGCCCGGCAGCAGGTCCCGCCGCGCGATCAGCCGGTGCGTCAGCAGCCACGGCGCCCAGACGAAGAACAGCACGAGCAGCCCGAGCCAGCCGAGCGCGAGGGTCGTCTCCACCCAGGACGGGCTGCCCTTCAGCTCGGTCAGCTGGACGAGGAGCACCAGGAGCAGCCCGTACACGCTGACGAGCACGGCCGCGTAGAGGGGGTTGTCGGTCTGCCTCGCCGGCAGCGGCAGCTGCCAGGCGCGTGCGTGCACGAGCTGCAGGACGCGGCCGAAGCCGAGGCCGAAGAAGAGCGCGCTCGCGACCGCCAGCAGCGTCGCGCCGAGCTCGTGCACGCGATCCTGGCGGAGCACGCCGCGGAGGAGGCCGGCCGCCATCCCGTTCAGCCCGTAGTGGTGGACGAGATGGTTCGCGAGCGCGCCGGGCCGGGAGTCGAGATACGCCTCCATCACGAGCAGCGCCGGCAGGATCGCGACGAGGACGTACAGCGCGAGCAGCGCCGACTGCAGCGGCCCGTCAATCGCCCGATAGCGCCGCCAGGCGCCGATCGCGACGCCGGGGCGCGAGCCGGGATCCTGCCGCTCGACCCATTCGCGGCCGCGCCTCGACACGGCCTCTGCCCGTGCTCGCGCTCCCCGGACACCCTTCACGTGGACCATCCGAGCGATTCTGACGACGGTTGAGAAGGAGAGCCGGAGGTGGGACTCGAACCCACGGCCGCCTGATTACAAATCAGGTGCTCTACCAGCTGAGCTACTCCGGCACGCTGGCGGCAGCGTACCGGGACGGCGACTACTGCAGGACCTCGCGGCCCTTCTGATGCGTGATGATCTTGCGCTTCACGCGCTGGAGCGCGTTGTCGATCGTCTTCGTGTCGCAGCCGAGCCGGTCGGCCATCTCCTCGTAGGACGAGCCCTCGAGGTAGAGGCGGAGCGCGTCGGCCTCGAGCGGCGACAGGCCGGTGCCGAGGCAGAAGACGAGGCTCTGCAGCTCCTCCGTCGAGATCACGCAGACCGACGGCTCGTGCACGGACGGGCCGGGGAGCGCGTCACCGAGCGTGCACTCGCCCTCGGACTCCTGGCCGGCGGGAGTGTGGCTGAACGAGACGTACGTGTTCAGCGGCGCGTGCTTGAAGCGGGTCGCCGTCTTGATCGCGGTGATGATCTGCCGGGTGACGCAGAGCTCGGCGAAGCTGCGGAACGAGGTCTCCTTGTCCGGGCGGAAGTCGCGCACCGCCTTGTACAGGCCGATCAGGCCCTCCTGGATCAGGTCCTCGCCGTCGCCGCCGGCGAGGAAGTACGAGCTCGCCTTCAGGCGGACGAAGCCGGTGTAGCGGCGCATGAGCGCGTCCATCGCGGTGCCGTCGCCGTTGCGCGCCTTCAGGACGAGCTGAAGATCCTCGAGTTCTCGTTGAGCCTTCTGCGGCGAATGGGCTGTCGCGGTGCGAGCGGCCAACGGGATTCCCCCGGTCGTTT
>DATKNT010000138.1:0-4010 GCA_035541175.1 Gaiellaceae bacterium | reverse complement strand
CGAGTGGTTCTGCGCCGGGTCGAGCACCTCGAGCAGCGCGGCCGACGGGTCGCCGCGCCAGTCGGCGCCGACCTTGTCGACCTCGTCGAGCAGGATCACCGGGTTCATCGTCTTCGCGTCGCGCAGCGCGCGCACGAGCCGCCCCGGCAGCGCGCCGATGTACGTGCGCCGGTGGCCGCGGATCTCCGCCTCGTCGCGGATGCCGCCGAGCGACATGCGGACGAACTCGCGGTTCAGCGCGCGCGCGACCGACTCGCCGATCGACGTCTTGCCGGTACCGGGCGGGCCGATCAGCGTCAGGATCGCGCCCGACTTCTTGTCGTTCGGGATGCCGCGGTCCTCGCGGAGCTTGCGCACGGCGAGGTACTCGACGATGCGGTCCTTCACGTCCTCGAGCCCCGCGTGGTCGTGGTCGAGCACCTCGCGCGCGTGCTGCGGGTCGAGCCGCTCCTCCGAGCGCTTCGACCACGGCACGGACACGAGCCAGTCGAGGTACGTGCGGATCATCGACGCCTCGCCGGTCGCGTCGCCCATCGTCTCGAGCCGCCGGAGCTCGCGCTCGGCCTGGGCGCGGACCTCGTCCGGCATCCCGGCCTCGGCGATCTTCGTCCGGTACTCCTCGACGACGGAGCCCTCGTCCTCGCCGAGCTCCTTGCGGATCGAGTCCATCTGCTTGCGGAGGAAGTACTCGCGCTGCTGCTTCTGCGCCCCGGACTCCACGTCGTCGTGGATCCGCCGGCGCACCTGCAGCTCGGCGAGCCGCTCACGCTGGAGCGCGATCGCGAGCTCGAGCCGCTCGATCACGTCGACCGCCTCGAGCAGCCGGACGCGCTGGTCGAACGAGATGTCGGGGGAGTACGCGCACGTGTCGGCCAGCTGGCCGGCCTCGCTGATCGAGCGCAGGAACTGGCGGATGCGGTCGTCGGCGTCGCGGATGTCGAGGATCTCCTCGACGATCGCGCGGTACTCGCGCTCGAGCTCGCGCGTCTGCACGGGCGGCGGGTTCTCGTCCGGGCGCTCCTCCACCTCGACGCGCAGGCGGCCCTGGGAATCGGTCTGCGCGGCGCCGATGACGGCGCGGTGGAGGCCGGACAGCGCGACGGCGCGGGCGCCCCCGGGCAGCCGGACGGTCTCGATCACCTCGGCGACGGTTCCGACCTTCGCGTAGTCCTGCCCGTGCCGTGGAACCAGCAGGACACGCGCCTCGTCACCGGTGTCGACCGTCAGCGTGACGGTCATGCCCGGGAACACCACCGTGTCCTCGAGCGGTACCAGCAGCAGGTCATTCACGATCGACGTCACTCTCCAATCCATGTATCAGGTATCGAAATTGTACCTACTGAACGACCCGCCGCCAACCGCTATTCCGGCTTAACGCCGGCGCAACGGAGCGGTGGTTCGATGGACCCGTGCGGCTCGTCCCGATCCTCGCCGGGCTCCTCGCCCTCGCCGGCCCGCCGGCCGCTCCCCCGCTCCCGGCCGGCTGGACGCCGGTCACCTCCGGGCCCGACGGCGGCGTCGTCTACCAGGGCCGGATCCCGAACGCGTTCGTGCGCGCCGACCGGCGGCCGAGCGCCGTCTACCTGCCGCCCGGCTACAGCCCGGCGCGGCGCTACCCCGTCGTCTACATCCTTCACGGCCTGCCCGGGTCGCCGTCCTCGATCTGGAACAGCCTCCGGATCGCCGGCGTCGCGGACACGCTCATCGCCACGGGGCGGACGAGGCCGTTCATCGCGGTGATGCCGGTCGGCGGGCCGACGGTCGACCCACGCGCGGGCGAGTGGGCCGGCGTCTGGGAGCGATTCGTCGTGGACGGCGTCGTGCCGTGGGTCGACGCGCACCTCTCGACCGTGCCGGGCCCGCAGGGCCGCGCGCTCGAGGGGCTCTGCGCCGGCGGGTTCGGCGCGGTCGACATCGGCCTCCGCCACCCGGGCGTGTTCGGGACGCTCGGCTCCTGGGAGGGCTACTTCGCACCCGTCTTCCGCGACGGCCCGTTCGCGCACGCGACCGCCGCCGTGCTCCGCGCGCACGACCCCGCGCTGCTCGTCCGGCGCGACGCCGCCCGGCTGCGGAGCGCCGGCGTCCGCTTCTACGTCTCCGCCGGCGGCAACCACGGCGGCGTGCTCGCCCGGTGGACGACCTCGTTCGCGGCGGAGCTGGCCGGGCTCCGGCTCGGGCACACGCTCTGGCGGCTCCCGCCGGCCGACAGCGGCCACTTCTGGCGCGCGACGCTGCCCTCGGCGCTCGCCTACGGCGTCGTCTCTAAGACCTGATTAAGGATCGCTTCCCGGTGTGATCGTTGTCCGATCTACTGGGTTACGCTTGGGTGACAGTGCGAATCGCGGTCGTCTCCTCCCCCCGCTCCGGGAACATGTGGCTGCGGCGGCTGCTGGTCACCGCCTACGGGCTCGAGGAGCGGTCGGCGCACACCCCCGCCGAGGTCGACTGGGACGGGTTGCCGGACGGCTGCGTCCTCCAGCTCCACTGGCACCGCACCGCCGCGTTCCGGGCGCTGCTCGCCACGCGCGGCTTCTCGGTCGTCGTCCTCGCCCGGCACCCGCTCGACGTGCTCGTCTCGATCCTCCACTTCGCGCCGCACGAGCCGCAGACGGCGCGCTGGCTCGACGGCGAGGGCGGGGACGAGTCGCAGCTGCTCGGCGCCGACCCGGCCTCGGACGCGTTCCTCGCCTACGCGACGGGGCCGCGCGCGAGGGCACTGCTTTCGATCACGCCCGAGTGGTGGGCCGCCGCGAACGCGCGGGTCCGTTACGAGGATCTCGTCGCGGACCCGCGAGCCGAGCTCGGCCGGATCGTCGCGGAGCTCGGCGTCGAGCCGGCCGTCGCGGCGGCGGAGGCGGCCGACGCGGTCAGCTTCGGGCAGCTGCGGGAGGAGGCGGCGAACCTCCACTTCTGGCAGGGACGGCCGGGGCTCTGGCAGGAGCTCGTCCCCACCGGCTCGGCGCTCGCGATCGCCGCGGCGTACCCGGAGATGCGGAGGCTCGGCTATCGCGTCGGTCTCGACGCGGCGACCGCGCGCGCCCGCTGGCGCGCCGTCGCCGTCACGCCCGGGGCGCTCGCCAAGGCGTCCTAGAGCTCGTCCTCGAGCCCGGCCGCCTCGAGCGCGGCCGCCAGGTGGGGGTACTCCTCGACGCGGGTGACGCGGCCGTTCCGCGCCGTCACGATCGCCGCGTAGCGCCCGACGAGATACGTGCGGCGCGACTGGAGCGGCCGCTCGTCCGTCGGGTCGGGCTCGGAGCGGGAGAAACGCATGCTGACGACGACGCGGTCGTCGATCCCGATCGCCCGGTCGACGGTGACGTGGTAGTCCTCCGCCACCCGGTCGGCGAGCACGTCGAGCACGACGTCGCGGCTGACGACGGTCGCCGCCTCGCCGGCGCCGACCCACTCGACGTCGGAATCGAGCATCGCGCCGATTGCGTCGAGATCGCCGGCGACGAAGGCACGGTACCCGCGGAGCAGCAGATCGACGGCGCCCTGGCTCACGCAGCCACGCTAGCGCCGACCGGCACCTCCGCGTGTGCGTGCTCGATCAGCACCGGGTCGTGCGTCGCGCAGACGACGGCCGCGCCGGTGCGCGCCGCGAGCTCCGCGAACAGCGCGCCGATCGCGCGCGCGTTCGCCTCGTCGAGCCGTGCCGTCGGCTCGTCGGCGAGCAGCAGCACCGGCCGGGCCGCGAGCGCCCGCGCGAGCGCGACGCGCTGCCGCTCCCCGGTCGACAACCGGCTCACCCGCTGCGCCGCCAGCGCGCCGAGCCCGACCTCGGCGAGCGCGGCCGCCGCGCGTCGTTCGGCCTCGGCACCGCCGATCCCGCGCAGCGCGAGCCCGAGCGCGACCGTCTCCTGCGCGCCGAGGAACGGCACGAGGTCGGTGCCCTGCGTGACGAGCGCGACCTGCGAGCGCCGCAGCGCCGCGCGCGCGGCCGCGTCGAGCCCCGAGACCTCCGTGCCGAGCACGGTCACCACTCCCTCGGTCGGCAGGTCGAGCCCGGC
>DATKNT010000137.1:0-5287 GCA_035541175.1 Gaiellaceae bacterium | reverse complement strand
GTCGTCCTCCACGACGGGCTGATGTACGTCTCGGTGATCCTGCTCGCGGGCCACCTCTACCTCGCGCTCATCCACCCCGCGACGCGCCACGCGCTCCGCGGGATGACCGTCGGTACGGTTGACGAGGAGTGGGCGCACGTGCACCATCGCAAGTGGGAGCCAGAATGAGCTCCATGACCACCGTCCTCGTCGTCGACGACGAGCCGATCGTCCGCGATGTCGTCGTCCGCTACCTGCGGCGCGACGGTTTCACGACCCTCGAGGCCGGGGACGGGGACTCGGCGCGCCGGCTGATCGAGACGGGTGAGCCCGAGCTCGTCGTGCTCGACGTGATGCTGCCCGGCACCGACGGGCTCGAGCTGTGCCGCTGGATCCGCGGCCGCTCCGACCTCCCCGTGATCATGCTGACCGCGCGGGGCGAGGAGGCCGACCGCATCGTCGGTCTCGAGCTCGGCGCCGACGACTACGTCACGAAGCCGTTCTCGCCGCGCGAGCTCGCCGCGCGGGTGCGCACGGTGCTGCGCCGGTCCGCCCGCGCCGCCCCGCCGACCGAGCGACTCGCATTCGGCGACGTCGTCCTCGACGGCTCGAGCCGCGAGGTGACGAAGGCCGGGGCGCCCGTCGTGCTGACGGCGCGCGAGTTCGACCTGCTCCGGTTCCTCGCCTCGCACCCGCGGCAGGTCTTCTCCCGCGACCAGCTCATGGACCGCGTCTGGGGCTACGCCGCAGCGCTCGACACCGGCACCGTCACGGTCCACATCCGGCGCCTGCGCGAGAAGATCGAGACGGATCCGGCCCGGCCGGTGCACCTGCTGACGGTCTGGGGCGTCGGCTACCGCTTCGACCCGTGATCGCGCTCGCACTCGCCGTCGCGGCGGCCAGCCTCGCGGCCGGCCTGCTCGTCGCGCTCGCGCTCCGCGCGGCGCCGACCGTCTGGCTCCAGGTCGCCGGGCTCGCCTTCCTCTCCGTCTGCGTGCCGCTCACCGCGGTGCTCCTCTCGGGCTGGGTGATGTTCCACATGGGCGCCGATGTGAAGATCCTCGCGGTCGCCGCCGGCTCGGCGAGCGCGGCGGTGGTCGCGGGACTGCTGCTCGCGCGCACGATCACGCGCTCGATCCGGCGCGTCGGCGACTCGGCGCAGCAGCTCGCCGCCGGCGATCTCACCGCGCGCGCCCCCGGCGGCGGCGCCGCGGAGATCGCGCAGCTCGCGGACTCCTTCAACTCGATGGCCGCGAGCATCGAGCAGATCTTCGACGCGCGGCGCGAGCTCGTCGTCTGGGCCAGCCACGACCTGCGGACGCCGCTCGCCTCGATGCAGGCGATGCTCGAGGCGATCGAGGACGGCCTCGTCGAGCCGGAGCACTACCTGCCGACCCTGCGCCAGCAGGTGCGGACGCTCTCGACGCTCGTCGACGATCTCTTCGAGCTCGCACGCATCGACGCCGGCGTGCTGCGGCTCGAGCTGGAGCAGACCGAGGTCGCAGGCCTCGTCGAGTCGGCGCTGCGCCTCGTCCGCCCCGAGGCCGACGCACGCGGAATCGATCTCGAGTCGCACGTCGACGGGACGACCACCGCGCCGCTCGCCCCGGACAAGATCGAGCGCGTCCTCTTCAACCTGCTCACGAACGCGCTCCGGCACACGCCCTCCGACGGCTCGGTCGCGGTCCACGTGCAGCGCCTCGACGACGAGGTGCTCGTCCGCGTCGAGGACACGGGCGAAGGGCTTCCGGCCGACGCGCCTGCGCGCATGTTCGAGCGCTTCTGGCGCGCCGACCCGGCGCGCACCGGCGGCGGCACCGGCCTCGGGCTCGCGATCGCGCGCGGGCTCGTCGAAGCGCACGGCGGCCGCATCTGGGCGGAGAACCGGCCGCAGGGCGGTGCGACCGTCTCGTTCACGCTCCCCGCCGGGGCGGTGCCGCCGTCTACAGCAACGAGCTGACGGCGCGGATCACCCGCAGCGTCGGCCACACGGGGTTGAGCGCGACGTAGCGGGGCGACCAGCCGCTCGGGACGAACTTCTCGACGTAGCGCGTGAGCGCGCGGAAGTGGTAGCGCGAGTCGAACAGCGCGACCGCGGGCTGCGCGGCCCGGAACAGGAGCTGCGCGCGCCCGTCGAGCTGCCGCGTCGAGCCGCGGAGGGGGGCGATGTCCATCCACGCGCGCGCCGCGCCGTCGGCCGCCAGCCGGTCGAGCGTCTCGACCACGAGCACCTCGGTCGCGCCGGCCGGCGCGGAGGGGCGCCGCACGAGATCCTCGAGGAACCAGCCGTCGCCGGCCGCAGGCGTGCACGCGACGATCGCCTCGATCCGCCCGTCGGCGACCGCGATGAAGATCCGCTTCTCCGCGGCGAGCGTCAGCGGCGACGCGCGCAGGAACGACTGCGCCGGGGTGCGGCCGAGGCCGCGCTCCCACGAGCGGAGCACGTCGGCGGCCCCGCGCTCGTCCCGCGGCTCGTACGGCCGGACGACCACGCCGGCGCGGACGGCGCGGTTCAGGCACCAGCGCAGGTGCTTGCCGGGATCGCCGCGCGGCCGGCGCCAGTCGGCGAGCTCGAAGTACGGCTGCTCGCCGATCTTCAGTGCGGCGTACCCGCGCGCCAGCGCGCTCGTCGCCGTCCCCTCGCCGACGAGGACCAGGCAGACGCGCATCCCGGACCCGCGCAGCTCCGCCGTCGCCTCGGCCAGCAGCGCCTCCGCGTCCTCCGGCGCGGCGAGCGGATCGCCCCAGACGAGGGCGACACCGTCGCGCTCGAGGTACCCGACGGCACCCTCGACGCTCGCGCCGAAGAGGTACCGCCACGGCGCCTCGTAGCGGAGGCAGAACGCGAACGGATTGACCCCGAACCGCGCGGCGAGGTCGAGCGCCTGCGCCCGCTCCTGGTCCGCTACGGCGTGCAGTTCTTCTGCGCCCACGCTCCGATGTTCGCAGACGCCTTCGCCAGCGCCGTCGTGTCGATCGAGGACGCGAGCTTCTCGAGCTTCAGCAGCGTCTTCGCATTGGCAACGGATCCCTGCTGGACGTTCGTGCCCTGGAGCGCCTCCGCGATCTTCGCGTAGTCGGCGGCGACCGTCTGGAAGTCGGGCCGGATCTCCGGGGGAGTCTTGTCCGCGAACTCCTTCAGGAGGGCGGCCTGCTTCTTCACGTCCTTCGAGTCGGTGCCCTGGAGCGCGGCCGAGAACGTGCTCGAGAGCTCGGCGAGCTGCTTGCAGTTCGCCGACGTGGCGAGCCCGGAGAGGGCGGACGCGGTGGTGCTCGCCTTCGTCGCCGTCTTCGTCGTCGCCGCGGCCTTGGTCGCCGTCGTTGTCGTCGTGGACTTGTGCCCGCCACCCCCGCAGCCCGCGAGGGCGACGACGAGCACTCCGAGCGCCGCGATCGTGAGTGCCGTCGAGCGCATGCCAGGCTCCTTCCTTCGATGCCGACCACGACCCTATAGCTCTCCGCGCGACCGCGCCCATCGGTGCGAACTACGGTCGGCCGAGCGCGCGGGCGACGGCGGCGACGTGCTCCGGCGTCGAGCCGCAGCAACCGCCGACGACCCGTGCGCCCAGGTCCGCGTAGCGGCGGACGTGCGCGGCGAGCTCCTCCGGGCCGGCCTCGTAGACGACCGTGTCGCCGACGACGTGCGGTACCCCGGCGTTCGGCTTGATCCAGAGCGGGACGCCCGGCGCCGCCTCGATCAGCTCGGCGACGACGGCGTCCGTGTCCGCGAGCGACCGCCCGCAGTTGGCGCCGACCGCCGCGACGCCGAGCGGTACCACCGCCGCGACGACGTCGGCGGCGCCGACGCCCATCATCGTGCGCGTGCCCTGGTCGAAGCTGAAGCTGGCGACGAGGGGGAGACCGGTCGCGCTCTGCACGCCCTCGATCGCCCACAGCGCCTCCTCGAGCGCGAAGAAGGTCTCGAGTACGAGCAGGTCGACGCCGCCCTCGGTGAGCGCCCGCGCCTGCTCCGCATACGCCTCGAACGCCGCCTCCCGGGTCAGGTCGCCGTACGGCTCGACCAGCCGCCCGGTCGGGCCGAGCGAGCCCGCGACCAGCAGCGCGTCGCCGACCGCGTCCCGCGCCAGCTCCGCGGCGCGGACGTTCACCTCGTGCACGCGTCCTGCGAGCGGGCCGTCCGCGAGGCGCAGGCTCGTCGCGCCGAAGGTGCAGGTGAGGACGAGGTCGGAGCCGGCGGCGGCGAACCGGCGGTGCAGCTCCATGACGTTCCCGGGCTCGGCGAGCACCCACTCCTCCGGTGCGACGCCGGCCGCAAGCCCCATCTCCTGGTAGTTCGTCCCCGTCGCCCCGTCGGCGATGAGGACGCGGGGCCCCGCGAGCAGCTCCGTGAACGACGGCATCCGAGGAGCCTAGCGGGCCGCCGGTCAGGACTACGTACCGGCGGACGGCGATCTCCCGGATGCCGGGGGCGGCGGCCGAGGCGCACGATCAAGGCGTCATGAAGGAGATGCTGCTCGTCGGCCGCGGCGGCGAGGGAGTCGTGCTCGCGTCCCAGATCCTCGCGGACACGTTTGCGCGCGCCGGCTTCTCGGTGCAGAGCTTCCCCGAGTTCACGGCCGAGCGCCGCGGCGCGCCGATCGCCGCCTACCTCCGCTGGGACGAGGCGCCGATCCACCGCCGCTACAAGCTGCGCGAGTGCGACGTCCTCGCCGTGGTCTCGCCGTCGCCCCCGTCCCCGCACGCCGTCGGCATGGTCAGGCCCGGCGGGCTGGTCGTCCTGAACCGCGAGGCGCGGTTCGCGCACTCCGGCTCGTTCGACGTCGCGCGCGTGCCCGCGTCGCGGATCGCGCAGGACAACGGCATCCTCTCGTCCGAGGGCCGGCCGATGGGCAACGTCGCCGTGCTCGGCGCGTGCGTGCGGATGCTCCTGCCGGACGGGCTCGTGCACCTCGAGGCCGCCGTCGCGGCGCGGATGGGCGCGCTCGCCGAGGCGAACGTCCACGCGGCGCGCGAGGGCTACGAGCGCTGCACGCACCAGCACGCGCTCGCGGCCGACACGCCGGTCGAGCCCGAGGCGGAGGAGGAACGGACGCCGCGGACGCCGCGGGTCTTCGCGGTGAGCACGACCGACTCCCGCGCGAACCACACGGGCACGTGGTCGCTCGACCGGCCGCTGCTCACGGGTGAGTGCACGGCCTGCGCCGTGTGCGCGCTGTTCTGCCCGGAGGGGGCGATCACCCGGGAGGACGGCGCGATGGTGATCGACTACCTCTACTGCAAGGGCTGCGGCATCTGCGAGGTCGTCTGCCCCGTCCGGAACGCGATCGCGATGGAGGAGGTGCGTACG
>DATKNT010000136.1:0-16283 GCA_035541175.1 Gaiellaceae bacterium | reverse complement strand
CGGCGAAGGTGACGAGACTGGGGCGGTCACGGGAGGAGCAGATGCTGCGAGTCACGACCGCGAACGAAGAGCGCGCCGTCACCGGCTTCGCGGACGCGGAGGCGTTCTGCGCGCGGGTCCGCGCCGGCCCGTTCTTCGCGGGCGACGAGCCCGTCGCCGTGGCGCGGGCGCCGGGCCGGCTCGACGTCCTCGGCGGCATCGCCGACTACTCCGGCTCGCTCGTCCTCGCGCTGCCGCTGGCCGCGACGGCGCTCGTGGCGGCTCAGCTCCGGGCCGACGGGTCCGTCGTCGCGGTCAGCGGCGACCGGCGGATCAGGCTCGCGGCCGACGATCTCCTCGAGGCGCGGCCCGTCGACCTCGCGCGTCGCTTCGCCGGCGACGACGCGTGGGCCTCGTACGTGCTCGGCCCCGTCGCTCTGCTCGCCCGGGAGGAGAACGCGGCGCTGCCCGGGCTGCGCCTGCTCGTCTCCTCCGACGTTCCGGAGGGCAAGGGCGTCGGCTCGTCGGCGGCCGTCGAGGTCGCGGTCCTGCAGGCCGTCGCCGCGTGCCTCGGCCTCGAGCTCGAGCCGCGCCGCCTCGCCCTGCTCGGACAGCGCGCGGAGCACGTCTTCGCCGGGGCGCCGTGCGGCGCCATGGACCAGATGACGGCGGCGTGCGGCCGCCGCGGGGAGCTGCTCGCGCTGCTCTGCCGCCCGGCCGAGATCGTCGGCTCGATCCCGCTCCCGCCGCCGTTCGCCCTCTGGGGCATCGACTCCGGCGTGCGTCACGCGGTCGCCGGCGTCCGCTACCGGCGCGCACGGTGCGCCGCGTTCATGGGGAAGGCGCTGCTGGGCTGCGACGACGAGTACCTCGCTGCGCTCGAGCCGCCGGGTGTGGACGCCGCGCGGCTACCGGAGCGTCTCAGCGGCGCCGAGTTCCTCAGGCTCGGCCACCGCGTCGACGATCGCTTCAGCGTCGTCGAGCAGAAGGTCGTCTACCCGGTGCGCGCCGCGACGATGTACCCGCTCGAGGAGCAGGCGCGCGTCCGGAGGTTCGCCGAGCTCGTCGTCCAGCCCGTGACCGAGCTCGGCGCGCGGCGGCTCGGCGAGCTGATGGCGGAGTCGAACGCGGGCTACTCGTCGTGCGGGCTCGGCACCGCCCGCACGGATGCGCTCGTCGACGCCGTCCGGTCGGCCGGCTGGGAGCGCGGTCTCGCCGGAGCACGCGTCAGCGGCGGCGGCAGCGGCGGTACGGTGGTCGTCCTCGGGAGGGAGGAGGCCGAGCCGCTCGTACGGAGCATCGCCGCGGAGCTCGGCGCGGGCCTCGTCGGCGGCTCGTCGGCCGGCGCCGCCGGCTTCGGCGTGCGGCTGCTCGCGGCCGGCGACTCGAGCTCGTCCCGGCGGGCGGTCAGCGCTCGGCCCGGCCCCTGAAGGCCGACTGGACGATCAGCGCGATCACGATCACCGCGCCGTAGATCACCTGGGTGTAGAAGCCCGTCAGGTTGAGCGAGATGATCCCCGGCTCGATCGCGCCGATCACGAACGCGGCGACGAACGTCCCGAAGATCGTGCCGCGGCCGCCGAAGATCGACGTCCCGCCGAGGAAGACGGCCGCCACGGTCGGCAGCATGGCGCCGCTGCCCACCGTCGGCCAGAAGTAGTGCGCCTCGAGCGTCGACGAGATGCCGGCGAAGGCCGCCGCGGTGCCGTTGAGCGCGAACACGCCCATGCGCACGCGACCGGTGCGGACGCCCATCATGCGCGCGCTCTGCTCGTTGTCGCCGACGAGGTAGACGTGGGCGCCGAAGCGGTGCCGGTTCAGCAGCCCCCACAGCACGAAGGCGAACGCGAGCATCCACGGCATCTCGGCGGGGACGTAGCCGAAGATCCGGCCGGTCAGGAGGTTCGTGACGAAGCCGCCGCTCGTGCCGGCGCCGACGCTGCCGGTGCCGACGATCACGATGCCGCCCCAGAAGAACCAGGAGCCGATCGTGGCCACGAGGGACGGGATGCCGAAGCGGACGACGATGAAGCCGTTGAGCAGGCCGACGCCCATCCCGGCGGCGAGCGCGGCGATGAGGCCGAGCTCGTGCTGTGGACACGACATGAACACCCACGTCCCCACGGCCATGATCGACCCGAAGGAGAGGTCGATCTCGCCGGCGATGACGACGAACGTGAGCGTCAGCGCGATGATGCCGCTCTGCGTCACGGGCACCGTCGACATCAGCGAGCTGTAGATGTCGCGGTGGAGCCACGTCTCCGGAGAGCCGATGGCGAAGATGGTCCAGATGATCGCCGCCATCAGGACCGTGCCGGACTGGAGGCCGTAGCGGCGGAAGAACGCGTTCAGCGCGGTGGCTACCGGGTTTGCGCCGGCCCCTCGCTGAGGCGACGCGCCGACGGGAGCCTGCTCGAGGCCGCTCATGCGTCCGCCTTTGCCGGCGTCCCGCCGTCGAGCGAGCCGGTCTCCGCGAGATGCTGCATCCGACCGATCAGGTCGGTCACGCTGATCTCCGAGGTCTTGAACTCGCCGGCGGTCTTGCCCCGGTCGATGACGACGACGCGATCGGCGACCTCGTGGACGTTGAAGATGTTGTGGTCGATGAAGATGCACGCCTTGCCCGCGGCCTTGATCCCGCGCACGAAGTCGAGCGTCTTCCGGGTCTCCGTCACCGAGAGCCCCATCGTCGGCTCGTCGAGGATGATCAGCTCCGCCTCGAAGTGGAGCGCGCGGGCGATCGCGACGCCCTGGCGCTCGCCGCCCGACATCGAGCCGACGGTGCTCTCCGGCGTCACCGCCTGCGACGTGAACCGGAGGAACTCGACCATCAGCCTCTCCGTCTCGTCCCGCATCCCGCCGACGTCGAGCAGCCCGAGCCGCGTCGTCCGCTCGCGGCCCATGAAGATGTTGCGCCAGAGCGACTGCAGGTCGGCGAGCGCCCGCTCCTGGTAGACGGTCTCGACGCCGAGGTCGCGCGCCCGCTGCACGGTCAGGTGCTCGAGCGGTTTCCCCTTCCAGGTGATCGTGCCCCGGTCGGGATGGTGAAAGCCGGTGACGATCTTGATCAGCGTCGACTTGCCGGCGCCGTTGTCGCCGAGGAGGCCGACGATCTCGTTCATCCCCACGATCAGGTTGGCATCCTCGAGTGCGCGCACCTCGCCGAACGACTTCGAGATGCCGTGCAACTCGAGGAGATTCGTCGTGTGCTGGCCCGGTTCGTCCATGATCGAGTCGAGTGTCTCGGAGAGCGGCGGCGCGGGCCGCCCCGCGCCGCCGCTCGAAGCGCCCTTCCTCGTCAGCGGATCAGCTTGTTCACCAGCGGGACGAGCGGCCCGATGTTGCTCTTGTTGATGATTCCCGAGCCCGTGTCGATGTAGAGCCCGGCGAACTTGTACACCGACGTCAGGCAGACCTGCAGGATCGGCAGATAACCCTGCAGCCACTCCTGCTGGTCGAGGACGAGCTGGACCCAGCCGCCCTGGATCGCCTTGACCGTCGCCGGCGACATGTCGAAGCCCGCGACGTCGATGTCGCCCGGCTTCTTGCCCGCAGCCGTCAGATAGGTCTGCGCGGTCGCGGTCAGGCCGCCGTGGTCGGTGATGACGAGCTTGACGTCCGGATGCGACGTCACGTAGGCCGTGAACACCGGCGTCCCCGCGGTCGGGTCGGCGTTCGTGGCCGTGTTGATCTCGATGTAGTCGACTTTCAGGCCCGCCTTCTTCAGCCCGTCGATCGCGCCCTTCGTGCGGAGGCCGCGCGTCGGCTGGGAGAGCAGACCCCAGACCATCGCCCGGTCGCCCGCCTTCAGGTGCAGCTGCGAGACCGCGGACTGCGCCAGCAGCAGGCCGGAGTTGTAGAGGTTCTGCCCGACGTAGCCGAAGCCCTGAGCCGCGTACTTCGACTCGAGCGTCGGCAGCTGCGTGTTCTGGCTCGTGACGATGATGCCCTTCGCCTCGGCCTGGTCGACCCACGGCTTCAGGGCGGCATCACCCGGATGCCCCATCACCGCGATCCCGGTCGGGTGGGTTGCAACGGCCGCCTTGAACTGGCTGACCATCGTCGCCGGATCCCAGTTCGACCACACGTACTGCACGTTGGCGCCGAGATCGGCCGCGGCCTGCTTCGCGCCGTTGTAGACGTTGACGGCGAACACCCCGCCGGCCGGTCCGCCCGGGAAGAAGACGATCCTCTTGCCCCCGCACCACTTCGTGGCTTGCGAGGACCCGGGGGCCGCCGTCCCGCTGCCTGCAGCTCCGAGGAACATGGCCGCGATCAACGCGACGAGCGCGGCCGCCATGGGCAAAGCGGCGATTCGTGACACTCGCTTCACCGTTACTTCCCTCCTTCGTCTGTTCCGCTTCGCCTTCGGCGGCGATAGCGTCCTCCCACGGGCCTTCACCTCACCCTGCGGGAGCGAAAGATCCTTACGGCAATAGTTGGTGTACCACGTTTCGAAATAGAAAGCAAGATCGGACGAACTGCGGGAAAGGTGCCGCTCTTCGCTTTTCGAAAACGAAGTAGTATCTTACGAACGTGAAAGGAGGGAACGGGGTGCCGAAGGGATCGACGCAGGCAGGCGGCCGTCGGTCCGGCGACGACCCGGACCCGCCGGCGGCGGTTGCGGCGCCCATCGAGCGGGCCGACGAGCTCGCGCCCCCGGCCGACGAGCGCCGGGCCCGGATGCTGGCGATGATCCAGGAGCAGGCGTTCGTCCGGGTCAGCGATCTGAGCGACCGGTTCGGTATCTCCGAGGTGACGGTGCGGAACGACCTCGACGCCCTCGCGCAGCGGGGCCGCATCCACCGCGTCCGGGGCGGCGCGATCCCGCGGACCACGCTCGGGCACGAGCGTCCGTTCGAGCAGTCGGTGACGAGCCACGCACGCGAGAAGCTCGCGATCGGCAGGGCCGCCGCCGAGCTGATCCGCGACGGCGACTCGGTGCTGATCGACGTCGGGACGACGGCGGTCGCCGCGGCCCACGCGCTCGTCGACCGCACCGATCTCCGCGACGTCGTCGTCTTCACGAACGGGCTCAAGACCGCGCTCGAGCTCGAGCACGCGGTCCCGCGCATGACCGTCGTCGTCCTCGGCGGAACGCTGAGACCGCTTCAGCACTCGCTCGTCGACCCGCTCGCCACGCACATCCTCGAGCGGATCTCCGTCGGCACGGTGCTGCTCGGCTGCAACGGCGTGCACCCGACCGGCGGCGTCACGAACATCAACCTTCCCGAGGCCGAGATGAAGCGGCGCATGCTCGAGATCGCCGCGCGGCGCGTCGTCCTCGCCGACGGAAGCAAGATGGGACGCACCGAGCTCGCCCACCTCTGCCGCATCGACGAGATCGACTTGGTGATCACCGGCGAGTCCGCGAGCGAGCCGGTGGTCGAATCGCTCCGGGAGCGCTGTGAGGTGCTGGTGGCGCGGTGAGCCGGGGGCGGGGAGGACCGGACACGAAATGAGGGCTCGATCATGAAAGCGCTCGATCCGTTCGAGATCTGGTTCCTCACGGGGAGCCAGGAGATGTACGGCGATGCGGTGCTCCGTCGCGTCGACGAGCACTCCCGGGAGGTGGCGGCGTCGCTCGACGCGGCGGCGGCCGTCCCCGTCCGGGTCGTGCACAGGCCGGTGCTGACGAGCGCCGAGTCGATCCGCAGCGTCTGCCTCGAGGCGAACGCCGCCGCGAGCTGCGTGGGCGTCGTCTGCTGGATGCACACGTTCTCCCCCGCGAAGATGTGGATCGGCGGGCTCGCCGCGCTACGGAAGCCGCTGCTCCACCTGCACACGCAGTTCAACCGCGATCTGCCCTGGTCGGAGATCGACATGGACTTCATGAACCTCAACCAGTCGGCGCACGGCGACCGCGAGTTCGGGTTCATCGAGAGCCGGATGCGGTTGCGGCGGAAGACGGTGGTCGGGCACTGGAGCGACCCGGCCGTGCTCGAACGGATCGCCGTCTGGGCGCGCGCTGCGTGCGGCTGGCACGAGGCGCAGACGTTGTCGCTCGCACGCTTCGGCGACAACATGCGCTGGGTCGCCGTCACCGAGGGCGACAAGGTCGAGGCGCAGCTGCGACTGGGCGTCGCCGTGAACGGCTACGGCGTCGGCGAGCTCGTCGAGGCGGTGCGCGACGTCACCGACGCGGCCGTCGACCGGCTCGTCGAGGAGTACGAGGCCGAGTACGACCTCGTGCCGGCGCTGCGACGGGACGGCGACCGGCGCGAGTCGCTCCGGGACGCGGCGCGGATCGAGGCGGGCCTGCGCGGCTTCCTCGAGGCGGGAGGCTTCAAGGCGTTCACCGACACCTTCGAGGACCTCGACGGCCTGCCGCAGCTCCCGGGCATCGCCGTACAGCGGCTGATGGCGGACGGCTACGGATTCGGCGGCGAGGGCGACTGGAAGACCGCGGCCCTCGTGCGGATCGCGAAGGTGATGGCCACCGGGCTCGACGGCGGCACCTCGTTCATGGAGGACTACACGTACAACCTCGCGCCCGGAAGGACGGAGGTGCTCGGCGCGCACATGCTCGAGGTGTGTCCGTCGATCGCCGCGGGCCGCCCCTCGTGCGAGCTCCACCCGCTCTCGATCGGCGGCAAGGAGGATCCCGTGCGGCTCGTGTTCACGTCGGGGACCGGGCCGGCCGTCGTCGCGGGCCTGCTCGACCTCGGCGACCGCTTCCGGCTCGTCGCGAACGAGGTCGACGTCGTGCCGCCCGACGAGGAGCTGCCGCGGCTGCCGGTCGCCCGCGCCGTGTGGAGGCCGAAGCCGGACTTCGAGACGGCCGCGGAGGCGTGGCTCGTCGCGGGCGGCCCGCACCACACCGTCTTCTCGCGCGCGCTCGGCAGCGAGGCGTACGCCGACTTCGCCGAGATCGCCGGGATCGAGCTGCTGCTGATCGACGAGCGGACCCGCATGAGCGACTTCGCGAAGGAGCTGCGCTGGAACCAGGCGTACTTCCACCTGGCCGGAGGCCTGTGAGCGGTGATGCACGCCGAGCTCCGTGAGCGCGCCTACGAGGCGAACCGGGAGATCGTCCGCGCGGGGCTCGTCGTCCTCACCTTCGGGAACGCGAGCGCCGCCGATCGCACCGCGGGCGTGATGGCGATCAAGGCGAGCGGCGTTCCCTACGACGAGCTCGGGCCGGAGGCGATGGTCGTCGTCGACCTCGACAGCGGCGCGGTCGTCGAGGGGACGCACCGGCCGTCGTCCGACACGCCGACCCATCGCGTCCTCTACCGGAGCTTCGACGGAGTCGGCGGGATCGTCCACACGCATTCGGCGTTCGCGACGGCGTGGGCGCAGGCGTGTCGCGAGATCCCGTGTCTCGGCACGACGCACGCCGACCATTTCGCGGGCGCCGTGCCCGTGACGCGCGCGCTCGCGGGCCCGGAGATCGAGGGCGAGTACGAGCGGCTCACGGGGGAGGTCGTCGTCGAGACGATTGCCGGGCTCGGGCTCGACCCGCTCGCGATGCCGGCGGTGCTCGTCGCCTCGCACGGGCCGTTCACGTGGGGCGCCGACGCGGCCGAGGCGGTCGAGAACGCGGTCGCGCTCGAGGCGGTCGCCGCCGCCGCGCTCAGGACCGAGCTGCTCAGGCCAGGGGTCGAGCCGATCGCCGACGAGCTGCTGCGCCGGCACTTCCTGCGCAAGCACGGTCCCGGCGCGTACTACGGGCAGGAGCCGTGAAGGCGTTGCGCCTGCACGGCCCGGGCGACCTCCGGCTGCACGAGGAGCCCGAGCCGGAGCCCGGCGACGGCGAGCTGCTCGTGCGCGTGACGGCCGTCGGGCTGTGCGGGTCCGACCGGCACTGGGTCAGCGAGGGCTCGATCGGCGACGCCGTCCTCACGCGGCCGCTCGTGCTCGGGCACGAGTTCGTCGGCACCGTCGAGTCCGGCCGCCGGGCCGGCGAGCGGGTCGTCCTCGACCCGGCGGTGCCGTGCGCGCGGTGCGCCGTCTGCCTCGCGGGGCGGCCGCACCTCTGTCCCGAGCTGCGGTTCGCGGGGCACGGCACGGTCGACGGTGCGCTGCGCACGCTCGTCGCGTGGCCGGAGCGGCTCGCGTATGCCGTGCCCGACTCGCTGGAGGATGCCGAGGGCGCGCTGCTCGAACCGCTCGGCGTCGCCCTCCACGCGCTCGACCTCGGGCACGTCGAGCCCGGGACGACGGCGGGCGTGTTCGGCTGCGGTCCGATCGGGCTGCTGCTCGTCCAGGCGCTGCGCGCCGCGGGCGCGACCGTGGCGGTTGCGACCGACCCCCTGCCGCACCGGGTCGCGGCCGCGGCGGCGCTCGGCGCCACGCTCGCACTCACCGTCAGCGAGCGCGGAGTGCCGGACGTCGACGTCGCGTTCGAGGTCGCGGGCGAGGACGCCGCGCTCGCGGACGCGCTCGACGCCGTGCGTCCGGGCGGCCGCGTCGTGCTCGTCGGCATCCCCGACGGCGACCGCACGAGCTTCACCGCCTCGACCGCGCGGCGCAAGGGGCTGACGTTGCTGCTCTGCCGCCGGATGGAGCCGGCCGACCTGCCCCGCGCGATCCGGCTCGTCGAGAGCGGGCAGGTCGAGCTCGGGCCGCTCGTGACCGAGCGCCATTCCCTCGCCGAGTGGAAGGACGCGTTCGACGCGCTCGCCGGGCGCCGCGGGCTCAAGACGGTCGTCGAGCCGCAGGACGTGAATGGAGGGACGACGCGATGAGCAGGCAGACGTATGCGATCGGCATCGACTTCGGCACGGAATCGGGGCGCGCGGTCCTCGTCGACTGCGCCGACGGCCGCGAGCTCGGCGTCTCGGTCTACCCGTACCGCCACGGCGTGATCGACGAGCAGCTCCCGGAGCCCGACGCCGACGTGCGCCTCGAGCCCGACTGGGCGCTCCAGGACCCGGAGGACTACGTCCGCACCTTCCGGGAGGCGGTGCCGGCGCTGCTCGCGGAGACCGGCGTCGACCCGGCCGACGTCGTCGGCGTCGGGATCGACTTCACCGCGTGCACGATGCTGCCGACGCTCGCCGACGGGACGCCGTTGTGCGTGCTCGACGACCTCCGCCGCGAGCCGCATGCCTGGGTCAAGCTGTGGAAGCACCACGCCGCCCAGCCCGAGGCCGACCGGATCAACGCGGTCGCGGCGGAGCGCGGCGAGCCGTGGCTCGCGCGCTACGGCGGCCGGATCTCGTCGGAGTGGTTCTTCGCGAAGTCGCTCCAGATCCTCGACGAGGCGCCGGAGGTCTACGACCGCGCCGGCCGGCTGATCGAGGCGGCGGACTGGGTCGTCTGGCAGCTCACCGGCGTCGAGACGCGCAACACGTGCACCGCCGGCTACAAGGCGATGTGGTCGAAGCACGACGGCTTCCCGCCCGACGCGTACTTCGCCGCGCTCGACCCGCGGTTCGAGCACGTCGTCGACGAGAAGATGTCGCGCGTGATCGTGCCGCTCGGCGCCCGCGCCGGCGGGCTGAGCGAGCGGGCCGCCGCCTGGACCGGCCTCGTCCCCGGCACCGCCGTCGCCGTCGCCAACGTCGACGCCCACGTGTCCGTCCCGGCCGTGACCGTGACCGAGCCCGGGACGATGGTCGCGATCATGGGCACGAGCATCTGCCACATGCTCCTCGGCGACACGCTGGAGACCGTCGACGGGATGTGCGGCGTCGTCGAGGACGGGATCGTTCCCGGCCTGTTCGGCTACGAGGCCGGCCAGTCGGCGGTGGGCGACATCTTCGCGTGGTTCGTCGAGAACGGCGTCCCGCCCGAGCTCCACGAGCTCGCCCGCCGCAGCGGCGCGAGCGTCCACGAGGTGCTCGAGGCGGAGGCGGGGACGCTCGAGCCGGGGGAGAGCGGGCTGCTCGCGCTCGACTGGTGGAACGGGAACCGCTCGGTGCTCGTCGACGCGGACCTGCGCGGCCTGCTCGTCGGCATGACGCTCGCGACCAGGCCGGCGGAGATCTATCGTGCGCTGATCGAGGCGACGGCCTTCGGCACGCGCGTCATCGTCGACGCGTTCGAGTCCGCCGGCGTGCGCGTCGACGACATCGTCGCGTGCGGCGGACTGCCCGAGCGCAACACGCTCCTGATGCAGATCTTCGCCGACGTGACCGGCCGCGAGTTCGCCGTCGCGGGCTCGAGCCAGGTCCCGGCGCTCGGCTCGGCGATGTTCGGCGCGGTGGCGGCGGGGGCCGCCCGCGGCGGCTACGACTCGATCGTCGACGCCGCCGGGCGGATGGCGCATCTCGGCGGCGAGCGCTACCGGCCGGTGGCGGAGCGTCACGCCGTGTACGACGAGCTCTACCGGGAGTACGTCCGCCTGCACGACCTGTTCGGGCGCCGCGGCGACGACGTGATGCGGAACCTCAAGCGCATCCAGCGGCGCACGGTCGAAGCCGCCCGCACGGCGTAGCGCCGGCCGCCGGAGGCTCGCTTCCTAGTGCTGCGCGCTCACCCGGCGGCCCGGCGGGCCGTCGGTCGGCACGGCCTCGTGGTGGATGTACTTCGCGCCGCGGAGCCAGGACGCCCACGCGGCGAGCAGGCACATGACGATGGCGAACGACAGCACGATCGTCAGCCCGTGCTTGAACGGAGCCGAGATCAGGGACGGGAAGAAGGCGCGGCCCGTGAGGTTCGCCTGCTGCGCCGGAGTGAGCGCGCCGAGGACCTTCGGGCCGATGAGGGAGCGGAGCGGGTTGTTGCCGAGGAACGCGGCGAAGAGATAGCCGACGGCCGGCAGGTGCGCGAGCCGCTGCGCCGTTCCGGCGGGCACGCCGTTCGCGGTGAGGCCGGCGAGCATCGTGTGCGGAACCTCGCTCGTCAGCCCGATGATCATGAGGGAGAAGAACACCGCGATCGAGATCGGCATCGCCGCGTTCTGGAAGGTCCCTCGCATTCCGGAGGCGACGCCCCGGTACCGGGCGGGAACGCTGTTCATGATCGAGGTCGTGTTGGGCGCGGCGAACAGTCCGAAGGCGACCCCGTTGGCGAAGATGACGGATGCGAACACGGCGTAGTCGAAGTCGACCGGCAGTGCCATCAGCCCCGCGAAGGTCGCGGCCGCGAGGAGCATGCCGCCGGTCGCGAACGGACGTGCGCCGAAGCGATCGGTCAGAAAGCCCGACACCGGGCCCGCGGCGAGAAAGCCGATCGTGAGCGGAACCATGTAGATGCCCGCCCAGAGGGGCGTGCGCTCGAAGCTGTAGCCGTGCTCGGGGAGCCAGACGCCCTGCAGCCAGATGACGAGCATGAACATGAGGCCGCCCCGGCCGATCGTGCTGAGGAACGCCGCCACGTTCCCGGCCGCGAACGGCCGGATGCGGAACAGGGAGAGGCGGAACATCGGCTCCTCGACTCGCTGCTCGATCGCGACGAACACGACGAGCAGCGCGATCCCCGTGCCGAGCGTCGCGAGCACGAACGGGTTCGTCCAGCCCATCGTGTGCCCGCCGTACGGACGGATGCCGTACGTGATGCCGACGAGCGCGAGGCTCAACCCGACCGCGAACGCGAGATTCCCCTTCCAGTCGATGCGCGCCGGCGTGCGCGTCCCGAGCTCGCGCAACTGCCAGTACGACCAGATCGTGCCGGCGACGCCGACCGGCACGTTGATGACGAACACGAGCCGCCAGTCGACCTCGGCGAGCAGGCCGCCGGCGATCAGCCCGACGAAGGTCCCCGCGAGCCCGACGACCTGGTTGAGTCCGAGCGCGAGCCCTCGCTGATCCTCGGGGAACGCGTCGGTGAGCAGCGCCGCGGTGTTCGCGAACAACATCGCGCCTCCGACCGCCTGCACCATCCGCAGCACGATCAGCTCCAGTGCGCCGGCCGGCCCGGTGCTCCAGACGAGCGCGAGCAGGATCGACGCGGCGGTGAAGACGAGGAAGCCGAGGTTGTACATCCGGACCCGCCCGTAGATGTCGCCGAGCCGGCCGAGGTTCACGACGAGCACTGCCGTGACCACCATGTAGCCCATGAGCATCCAGAGCAGGTAGTTGAAGTTGCCCGGACCGAGCGGGTCGAGCCGGATGCCGCGGAAGATCGCCGGCATCGCGATCATCACGCTCGAGACGTTGAGCGTCGCCAGCAGCATCGCGAGGGTCGTGTTCGAGAGGACGATCCAGCGGTAGTGCGGTCCGACCGGATGCGAGGGCCGCGCAGGCCGGCGAAGCCGTGCCGTGTCCGCGGCGATCAACCGGCGCGCTCCGTATTTCGTCCCATGCTGCCTTCTCGCCTCGCGGTGGCCGGCCCGCCCCGCTCCTCATCGTCGGCCATCCGTAGGGCCCCCGCATTGGGGTCACGCCCGATGGCGACGCGGGAAAAGCCGCAGCACCGCCGTCCCGCTCGCCCGCCCTCAGGCGCACCACTCGGCGGCGACGCGGCCGACGACCTCGCGGACGCGCTCGAGCGAGGAGAGGTCGACCCATTCGACCGCCGCGTGCGCGCCGGCGCCCGCGGGACCGTAGACGACCACCGGGATCCCGGCGGCGCCGATCAGCGCCGCGTCGGTCCAGAACGCGGCGCCGGCCGCCTCGCCCGCGTCCGCGGCGCGCAGGACGAGCTCGACGAAGGGATCGCCGGCCGGCGCCTCGTACGGCTCGCGCGCGGCGACGATCCGCAGCGCGGCGTCGCCGGCGATCCCGCGCAGCTCGCGCTCGACCTGCTCGACGGTCTCTCCCGGGATCGTGCGCCGCTCGGCGGTGAGCAGGCAGCGGGCGGGGTAGCTCGACAGCTCCTGCCCGCCTTCGATCAGCGACGTGTGGAGCGACGCGGGGCCCGCGAGCGGGTGGCGCGGCCCTGCGCGGAGCCGCTCGTCGAGCTGCGCGAGCGCGACGAGGACGGGGCCCATCTTCGCGATCGCGTCGACGCCGAGATCCGGCCGCGAGCCGTGCGCCGCCACTCCGGCGGTCTCGAGCTCGAAGCCGACGAACCCGCGGTGGGCGACGGCCACGCGCAGGTCGGTCGGCTCGACGACGATCGCTGCGTCCGCGCGCACGCGCTCGAGCACCGCCTCGGTGCCGATCGACGCGAGCTCCTCGTCGGCGACCGCCGTGACGATCACGTCGCCGCGCAGCCCGGTCGCCTCCGCGGCGGCGACCAGCATCGCCGCGACCGCGCCCTTCATGTCGTATGCGCCGCGCCCGTGGAGGCGGCCGCCCTCGACGCGCGGCTCGAACGGCACCTCCATCCCTGCGACCCCGACCGTGTCGAGGTGCCCGTTCAGGAGCAGCGAGCGCCCGCCGCCCGAGCCGCGCCGGGTCGCGATCACGCTCGGCCGTCCGCCACCGACGACCTCCACGTCCAGGCCCCGGTCCGCGCACCAGTCGGCGACGAACGAGGCGATCGCGCCCTCGCCCGCCCCGCCCGGGACGAGCGCAGGGTTGACCGAGTCGATCGCGACGAGCGCCGCGGCCAGCTCGCCCGTCTCCGTCAGCTTGGCCCGCCGGTCGTCCACGGCGCTAACCGTATGCGCTCGGTCGTCACGAACGTGACGCGGCGGGCGCAGGCCGGGCGACGCCCGTCGTCTCCTCGACCAGCGCCCAGAAGTTCTCGAGCGGGGTGTCGAGCTGGACGTGGTGGGTCGGCCCGAGGATCAGCCCGCCGCCGGCGCCGAGCGTCGCCAGCCGCTCCCGCACCTCGCGGCGCACGTCCTCCGGCGAACCGAACGGCAGCGTGTGCTGCTCGTCGATCGATCCCCAGAAGCAGAGCTCGCGGCCGTAGTCGCGCTCGAGCTGCGCCGGGTCCATCGCCGTCGGCTGCACCGGGTTGAGCACGTCGAGGCCGATCTCGATCAGCTCCGGGATGATCGCGCGGACGTCGCCGTCGGTGTGGTACGCGACCTTCAGTCGCGGGTTGATCGCCTTGACCGTGGCGATCAGCTCCGCCATTCGCGGCTTGAGGAAGCGGCGCCAGTGCTCCGGCGACATCAGCATCCCGGTCTGGTGGCCGACGTCGTCGCCGAGCCAGATCATGTCGACGCCGAGCTCCGTGAGCCGGCGCGCCGCGGCGAGGTGGTAGCGATAGGGGATGTCGAGGATCTCGTCGGCCAGGTCGGGCGCCTCGATCAGGTCCAGCAGCAGCTGCTCGAGCCCGCGCAGCGCCCACGCGGTCTCGAAGATCGTCGTCACGGTGACGCCGACGATCCAGTAGTCGTCTCCGAGCTCGTGCACCGTCCACTCTGCGTCGCGATACAGCTCGTCGCGCTCCGGGTCGGGAGGCCGGTAGCTCGACAGCGCCGCCGCGTCGGCGAGCGGGTGGTCGCACGGCTCGGTGTAGTGCCCGACGCCGTAGCGCGTCGTGTACGGGACGACGCGCCAGCCGACGCCCCACTCGTCGACGTAGTCGTGCTCGGCCTGGTAGTAGCAGTTGGCCCAGCCGACCGACGTCAGCAGGAGATCCTCGCCGAGGGCGATCTCCAGCTCGTACGTGTTGCCGCCGCCGTGCGGGTTGTGGGCGCGGCCGTCGTCGAGTCGGAGGTCGGCGCGGAGCCGTGCCGCGAACTCCGGCGTGAACGTCGACTGGAACGGGCAGCGGTCCGGCTCGACGTGGTCGAGCGCCGCCGCGACGCGCTCACGCGGCTTCATGTCCGGCCCGCGCGTGGGCGAAGTCGACGATCGCGCGGAAGTTGTCGAGCGGCGTGCCGCGCGGGATCTCGCAGCCCGCGCCGACCACGTGCCGTGCCCCCGCCTCGCGATGACACGCCGCGAGCTCCGCGCGGATCGTCGCCGGATCCTCGTCGTGAATCGACCGCACCGGGTCGAGGTTGCCGCAGAGAACCTGCTCGGCGCCCACGGCCTCCCTCGCCTCCGCCATCGGAACGAGCGAGTCGACGTCGACGATCTCGCAGCCGAGCCGCGAGACGAGGGGAAGGATCGTGCGGCTGTTGCCGCAGATGTGGACCCGGCAGATCGCGCCCGCGTCGTGCAGCGCGGCCACGAGGCGTCGCGCGCCGGGCCAGATGAACTCCTCGTACAGCGCCGGCCCGATCAGCGAGGCGGTCGGGTCGCCGATGCCGATCACCTCGGCCCCGGCCTCGACCTGGGCCCGCCCGAACGCGATCCCGAGCTCGACCACGAAGTCGACGAGCTCGTGGACGAAGTCCGGGTCGTCGAAGAAGTCGAGCATCAGCCGGTTGATGCCGCGGAGGTCGGCCGCCTCCGAGCACGGCCCCTCGATCCAGCCCTCGACGAGCCGCTCGCGCCCGGCCGTGTCCGCGAGCTCGGTCACCGCGCGCAGGCGGTTGCTCATGCGCGTGCCGCGATGCGGGTCGGGGGCGCGCAGCGACGCGAGCGCGCTCCTGTCGCGCAGCACCGACCGCTCCTCGTCGACCGCGGGCGGCTCGTCCTCGTAGAAGACGATGCCGCCGCCGCAGTCGGCCGCCTCGCAGCACGGGTCCGAGATGACGCTGACGTGGTCGAGGTCGAACGCCTCCGCGATCCCGCGCTGCGCCGCCGCCTGGACGCGGTGATCCGTGGCGTAGTCGACGTAGCGGACGCCGGCGAAGTCGCCCGCGAACATCATCGTGATCGGCATGCACGGGAGGCAGTCGGTCGGCTCTCCCCGGATCAGGCCGAGGATTCTCTCGCGGCCGTTCACGCCTTCGAGTATCGGCGGCCTGCGCCGGCGCCACGTCCGGGGAAGCCCGGATGGTGCGCCGATCGCGGCGGCCCTATCGACAGGAGGAGATGGAGATCGCGCAGCTGACCGAGGCGGTGATCGTCGGGAACGCCCCCGAAGCGGAGGCGCTGACCCGCACCGCGCTCGACGAGGGCGTCGCGCCCACGGCGATCGTCGACGAGGGCCTGATCGTCGCGATGGGCATCGTCGGCGATCGCTTCGGCCGGGGCGAGATCTACGTTCCGGAGATGCTCCTGTCGGCGCGGGCGATGCAGCACGCGCTCGCCGTCGTCGAGCCGCTGCTCGTCGGGGACGACATCTCCTCCCGCGGCAGCGTCGTGATCGGCACGGTCAAGGGGGACATCCACGCGATCGGCAAGAACATCGTCGGGATCATGCTCCGGGGCTCCGGGTTCACCGTGCTCGACCTCGGCGTCGACGTCCCCGCCGACCGCTTCGTCGGTGCGATCGAGGAGCACCGGCCCGACATCCTCGCCATGTCGGCGCTGCTGACGACGACGATGCCGCGGATGGAGACGGTGATCGAGGCGCTCGACGGCGCGGGAGTCCGGGACGAGGTGAAGGTGATGGTCGGCGGCGCGCCGATCACGGAGGAGTTCGCCCGCTCGATCGGCGCCGACGGCTACGGCCGCGACGCGGGCGCCGCGGCCGCGCGCGCCCGCGAGCTCGTTCCGGTCCGGGCGTAGAGCCGCGCA
>DATKNT010000135.1:0-7410 GCA_035541175.1 Gaiellaceae bacterium | reverse complement strand
AGGCGAGCTTCTCGCGGACGATCTGGCTGACGACCGAGCCGTCGGCGCGGCCGGCGATCTGCGGCATCACGTCGGCCATCACGCGGCCGAGGTCGGCCATGCTCGTCGCGCCGACCTCCGCGATCGCGTCGTCGACGATCTCCTCGATCTCGTCCTCGGAGAGCTGCTCGGGCATGAACTCCTCGAGGACGTCGAGCTCGTACTCCTCAGCCTCGGCCTGCGCCTCGCGGCCGCCGCTGCGGAACGCCTCGGCCGCCTCGACGCGCCGCTTGCGCTCGCGCTGCAGCACCTGGAGCTCCTCGTCGTCCGAGAGCGGCCGTTGCAGCTCCTTCTCGGAGCTCTTCAGCGCGTTGAGGATCAGGCGCAGCGCGTCGCGGCGCTCCGCGTCGCGCTCCTTCATCGCGTCCTTCAGCTCGCTCTCGATCGTCGCGATCAGGCTCACGCCATCCTCCCGGTCAAGCCTCCGCCGAGCACGTGCCAGTGCAGGTGGAAGATCGTCTGGCCGGCCCCCGGGCCGGCGTTGACCACGACACGGTAATCCGTCAGGCCCTCTCGTGCAGCAACGTCGGCGACGAACTCCAGCATCCGCTTCGCCTCGTCGGCCGGGAACTCGCCGATCTCGCGGAAGGACGGGACGTGCCGCTCGGGGATGATCAGCAGATGCGCCGACGCCTGCGGGTTGATGTCGCGGATCGCGACGAACCCGTCGGTCACGGCGACGTGGTCGCCCTCCCGGTAGAGCCGGCAGAAGAGGCAGTCGTCAGGCAGCGAGGATCCCCTCCGCGGAGACGGCGGCGCCGCGAACGGAGACGAGCTCGCCCACGGCCGCATTCTCGCCGACGAGCCAGGGCGAGTAGTCGTCGCCGTAGCCGCGGCCCGGCCGGTCGACGAGGACGACGTCATCGCGGCCGACCTTCGTCCGCCAGCGGGCGAGGCACGCGTCGTGCGAGGCGGCGCGGAGGCGGGCGCCGCGTTCCCTCTTCACCTGCGGCGAGACTGGATCGTCGCCCGCGGTCGCCGTGCCGGGGCGGGGCGAGTACGGGAAGACGTGGATCTTCGTCAGGCCGGCGTCGCGGACGGTGCGCAGCGTGTTCGCGAACGCGGCCTCGTCCTCGGCCGGGAAGCCGACGATGACGTCGCTCGTCAGGTTGAGCTCGTCCTGCAACGGCGCGAGCCGGCGCAGATACGCGGCCACGGAGTAGCGCCGGCCCATCGCGCGGAGCACGCCGTCGTCCCCGGACTGGAGCGGCACGTGCAGATGACGGCTTACCGTCGGCGTCTCGCGAAGCGCGGCGACGAGCGCGTCGTTCACGTGGTTGATCTCGATCGACGAGAGGCGGAGGCGCTCGAGCCCCGGTGTCGCGCCCGCCTCGCGGACGAGGCGCGGCAGGTCGTAGCCGGCGGCGCGGTCGCGGTAGCAGCCGAGGTTGATCCCGGTGAGGACGACCTCGCGATGGCCCTGGGCGACGCGCCGGCGGATCTCCTCGAGAACGGCGGTCGCGGCGCGGCTGCGCGAGGCGCCGCGGACGAACGGGATCACGCAGAACGCGCACGAGAAGCTGCAGCCGTCCTGCACCTTGACGAAGGCGCGGATGCGGTCGAGGCGCGCGTCCGCCCGGACGCAGCCGATCGCACCGACGTCGCCGGCGACGAACGCGGGGGTCTCCTCGCTGCGGCGCGCGACGACGACGACGTTCTCCGGGAGGCCGGCGAAGGCGTCGGCGGCGAGGTTGGCGCCGCAGCCGGTGACGTAGACGCGGCGGTGCGTTCGCGCCGCGCGGGACGCCTCCTTGCGGGACTTCGAGACGGCCTCATGGGTGACGCAGCACGTGTTGACGACGGCGACGTCGGCGTCGACGTCCTGCTCCGTGTGCCCGTCCGCAAGCAGGCGCTCGCGCACCTCGTGGGCGTCGACGTGCGAGACCTTGCAGCCGAGGAAACGGATCGAGAAGCTCGCCATGGCGAGGAATCGTATTCGCTCGGACTGTCGCCGACCGCCGACCGAAGCGACCGCGGCGCCTTGACGTACATCGCGGCCGCGTCCGGCCGGGTCGTTCGCCCACACCCCCGCCCAAGGGCGGGGTCGCAGGTCCCTCCGCCCTCGGGATCGACGATACCGGCGCGATGGTGACGGCGAGGTCGCGCTTTCCTAGCGAAAGCGCGACCCTTCATCCACAGGCTCTGCGGACGGGCAACACCCTTATCGCCGAAAGACGTCGGCCGCCCAGCCGTCGGCGGTCCGGCGGTCGATCTGTACCCAGCCGGCGAGATCGGGCTCGTCGCGGTCGAGGTATCCGGACGTGACGAAGATCCCCGCGTCGAGTCGCGGCGCCAGCCGCTCGACGACGTCGAGCGCGACGTTGGCGACGGCGATCTCCGTTCGGGGAAGCTCGTCGGCGAGCGCGTCGGCGACGAACGTCATCACGTCGACGCCGTTCGCGCGCGCGTTCGCGCTCGTCGCCTCGACCGCCGCCTCGTCGAGATCGACGCCGACGACGGGGGCACACCCGAGCTTCGCCGCGCCGATCGAGAGCACGCCGGACCCGCAGCCGATGTCGAGGAGCGACGCCGGCTCGAGCGTCTGCAGCAGCTCGAGGCTCAGGCGCGTCGTCGCGTGCGCACCCGTTCCGAAGGCGCGGCCGGGATCGACGACGATCGGCTCGAGCTCCGACGGCGGCTCCTCCCACGGAGGCCCGACCCAGAAGCGGCCGACCGCGACGCCGTGGTGGAACTCCCGCCACGAGTCCTCCCAGCCCTCGCGCACGTCGCGTGCCTCGAGCACGTCGAAGCCGATCGGCGGCTCGTCCGCGTAGACCGCGTAGGCGCCGTCGAGCTCCTCCACGCCTTCCGGGAAGAGATGGAGGAGGAGCACGAGCTCGGCCTCGCCGCCGACGACGACGTAGCGCTTCAGCGGAACGCGCTCTTCAGCTTCTCGAAGAATCCCTCGTCGCGCTTGTACGTCCGCTCGTCGACGTGCGTGTCGAACTCGGCGAGCAGGCGCCGCTGCTCGTCCGTCAGGTGGCGCGGGACGAGGACGTTGACGAGGACACGGTGGTCGCCGCGGCCGAAGCCCTGCAGTACCGGCATGCCGCGGCCGCGGAGGAAGACGATCTCTCCCGGCTGCGTGCCCGGCTGGAGCTCGAGCTTCTCCTCGCCGTCGAGCGTCGGGATGGTGAGCGTCGTCCCGAGCGCGGCCTGCGTGATCGTGAGGTCGACGGTCGAGAACACGTCGTTCCCCTCGCGGACGAATCGCTCGTCCGGCTTCACGTGCACCTGGACGTAGACGTCGCCGGCGCGGCCGCCGAGCGCGCCCGCGTGACCCTCGCCCGAGATGCGAATGCGCTGGCCGTCGTGGATCCCGGGCGGGATCACGACCTCGAGCCGGCGCTCCTCGACGGCGCGTCCGCCTCCGCCGCACGCGGTGCACGGGTGCGTGACGACGCGGCCGGAGCCGCTGCACGCCGGGCACGCCTGCGTCTGGAGGAACTCGCCGAAGACCGTGCGCGAGACGCGCCGGAGCCGGCCGGCGCCGCCGCAGGTCGGGCACGTCGTCACGTCGGTGCCGGGCTCGGCGCCGTCTCCGCCGCAGCGCGCACAGACGACCGCGACCTCGAACGGCACTTCGCGGGTGACGCCCGATGCCGCCTCGGCCAGCTCGATCTCGACGAGGGCGGCGAGGTCGGCGCCGCGCGCACGCGCCGGCCCTCGCCCGCCGAGCAGGTCGTCGCCGAAGAACGCCGCGAACAGGTCGGAGAGGCTGCCGAAGTCGAACTGCCCCGGCCGGAAGCCCCCGCCCCGGAGGCCGGCGTGACCGTAGCGGTCGTACAGCTCGCGCGTCTCGGATTTCGAGAGCACCTCGTAGGCCTCGACGACCTCGCGGAACCGTTCGTGCGCGTCGGGTGCGTCCGACACATCGGGGTGCAGCTCGCGCGCGAGCCGGCGGAACGCGCTCTTCACGTCCGCCTCGCTCGCGTCGCGCGGCACGCCGAGGAGCTCGTAGTAGTCGCGCTCGGAGGTCGCCATCGCGGAGAGGGTAGCGACCGGGGTCGGCGCTATCGCTCGTCGTAGATGGACTCGACGAAGCGCGACAGCTCGGAGGCGGCCGAGCGGACCGCCCCGAGCGCCTTCTCGTAGTCCATCCGCACCGGGCCGACGATGCTGACGGCGCCGAGCGCCCGGTGCACGAGCCCGTAGCACGCGCCGACGAGCGCGATCTCGTGCAGCGCGGGCAGCTCGAGCTCGTGGCCGACCCGAACGAACGGCCGCCGCGGATCGCGCGACGACGCGAGGACGTCCAGCAGCGCGGCACGCTTCTCGACGAGCTCGAACAACCGGCGGTACGCGTCGAGCTCCTCGGGCCGGAGCTCGCCGAGGAGATCCGCCGCGCCGCCCACGTAGAGGCGCTGCTCCGACGAGAGGAGCTCGACGAACGTCGGCCGGATCGCGGCGAGGAACGCGCGCTCGCGGACGGACAGGCCCTGATCCTCGAAGCGGCGGCGGAGGAGCGAGGTGCCGAGCTGGAGGCCGGCGACCGTGTCGTTGAGGTACTCGGCGGCCCACTGGGCGAGCCCGGGGTCGACCGGCTCGTCGAAGTGGAAGAGCCGTTTCGTGACGCCCCCGGCCGAGGTGATGAGCACGACCATGACCAGCTCCGGCTGGAGCAGCAGCACCTCGACGTGGCGGACGGTGGTCGCCTCGAGCGGCGGCGCCGACACGAGCGCCAGCAGGCGCGTCACCTGCGAGAGCATCTCCGTCGTCGCCTGCAGCGCCGACTCGACCTCCGTGCTCGTGCTGTGGAGATCGAGCGGGAACGAGGCCGGCTGGGGGTCGAGCCGCTCGAGCAGCTCGTGCGCGTAATAGCGGTAGCCGAGCTCCGTCGGCACGCGACCCGCCGACGTGTGCGGGTGCGTGAGCAGGCCGAACGCCTCGAGCTCGGCGAGCTCGGCACGTACGGTCGACGGCGAGGCGTTCAGCGCGGAGCGTTCGACGAGCGTCTTCGAGCCGACCGGCTGACCCGTGGCGACGTACTCCTCGACGACGCGGCGGAGGATCTCCTGCTGGCGGGCAGTGAGCTCGACCGCGACGGTGCGAGAGCCGGTTTGAGCGTGCATTTGCAGGGGATTTTACCCTTGCCCGCGGACCGTCTCGCTCAGGCGAGCAGCTCGGCCGTGACGGCGCCGCCGAGAAACCGGCCGCGTCGCGTCAGCGTCAGCGAGTCTCGGCCGACGCGCGCGGCGAGACCGAGCTCCTCGACGCGGGCGAGCCCGTGCGCGTCGAGCGCAGCGTCGAGGCCGGTGAGCGACAGCGGCTCGTCGAGCCGAAGTCCCAGCATGACGCGCTCGCGTGCACGGACGTCTCCGTCGAGCGGCTCCACGTCGCGGTCCGGGGCCTGTCCCGACTCGAGCGCCTCCAGGTAGCGCCCGAGCCGCGGCGTGTTGCGCCAGCGCCTGTTCTCGATTGTCGTGACCGCGCCCACGCCGACGCCGAGGTAGTCCCGTCCGAGCCAGTAGGCCAGGTTGTGCCGCGCCCGCAGGTCACGCCCGCCCGCGTCATCCGGCGCACGGCAGAAGTTGGCCGTCTCGTACCAGCGGTAGCCGGCAGCCGTCAGCCGGGCGACGACGCGCTCGAAGTAGTCGTCCATCGCGTCGGCCTGGCGGGCCAGCTCCTCTCCCCAGGCATGGGTGAAGCGCGTCCCCGGCTTCGCCTCGAGCTCGTAGCAGGAGAGGTGCTCCGGCGCGAGCGCGAGCGCGTCGTCGAGGTCCGCGACGAGATCGGCGGCGCCCTGGCCGGGGATCCCGTAGAGGAGGTCGAGCGAGATGTTGTCGAAATGGGCATCACGAAGATGATGCACGGCACGTCGGACGTCGTCAGGCCCGGCAACGCGCTCCAGCACCCGCAGCAGCTCCGGCCGGAAGCTCTGCGCGCCGAGCGAGATGCGCGTCACGCCGGCCTCGCGGAGTGCGCGCGCGAGCTCCGCCGTCATCGTCTCCGGGTTGGCCTCGACCGTCACCTCCTCCGCCGGCGGCAGTGCCTCGAGCAGCCGCACGAGCTCCGGCAGCGCCGTGAACGTCGGCGTGCCGCCGCCGAGGAACACCGTCTCGAGCCCGCTCGAGAGCGCATCGCTCTCGAGCTCGAGCTCGCGGAGCAGCGCGTCGACGTACGCGGCGTGCTGTCCGCGCTGTCCGACGACGGTGACGAAGTCGCAGTAACCGCAGCGGTGCGTGCAGAAGGGCAGATGCACGTAGAGATGACGGACGTTGCTCACGCCGCGGCCCTCCGAGGGCGCGGGACGAGCTCGCCGCCGCAGTTCGGGCACACGTACGCCGTCGCCTCGCCGCACGACGGGCAGAAGGTGCACTCGTACGAGCAGATGAGCGCCTCGCCGCCCGGCTCGAGCGCCGCGCCGCAGCGCTCGCACTCGCTCCGCATCTCGAGCGCCATCAGCTCTTTCCTCCCTGGCCGATGTTGAGCACCGCGAGAAACGCTTCCTGCGGCACCTCCACCGCACCGACCTGCTTCATCCGCTTCTTGCCCGCCTTCTGCTTCTCGAGCAGCTTCCGCTTGCGCGTGATGTCGCCCCCGTAGCACTTCGCGAGCACGTCCTTGCGCCGCGCCTTCACGGTCTCCCGCGCGATCACGCGCGCGCCGATCGCGGCCTGGATCGGCACGTCGAACATCTGGCGCGGGATCTCCTCGCGCAGCTTCTCGACGAGCAGCCGCCCGCGCTCGTATGCGAAGTCGCGATGGATGATCAGCGAGAGCGCATCCACCGGCTCGCCCGCGACGAGGACGTCGACACGCACGAGGGTGCCCGGCTTGAACCCGGCGAGGTCGTAGTCGAACGACGCGTAGCCGCGCGTCCTCGACTTCAGCTGGTCGTAGTAGTCGAGGACGATCTCGCCGAGCGGCAGCTCGTACGTGAGGTGCACGCGCTCCGGCGACAGGTACTCGAGATGGTCGAACGTTCCGCGGCGCTCGTTGCACAGCTCCATCACCGCGCCGACGTACTCCTTCGGGACGATGATCGACGCCGTGACGTACGGCTCCTCCACCTCCTCGACCTCGCGCGGGAACTCGGCCGGGTTGTGCACCTCGCGCCACTCGCCGTTGCGCTCGAGCACGCGGTAGGCGACGTTCGGCGCGGTCACGAGCAGATCGAGGTCGAACTCGCGCTCGAGCCGCTCGCGGACGATCTCCATGTGCAGCAGGCCGAGGAAGCCGCAGCGGAAGCCGAAACCGAGCGCCTGCGAGGTCTCCGGCTCGTAGAACAGCGCCGCGTCGTTCAGCTTCAGCTTCTCGAGCGCGTCGCGCAGCTCCGGGTAGTCGTCGGAGTCGGTCGGGAACAGCCCCGCGAAGACCATCGGCTTCACGTCCTTGTATCCGGGCAGCGGCTCGGCGGCGCGGCGTGCG
>DATKNT010000134.1:0-9474 GCA_035541175.1 Gaiellaceae bacterium | reverse complement strand
CGACGGCTGGTTCCGCACCGGCGACATCGTCTCGATCCACCCGCGCGGCTTCATCCAGATCAAGGACCGCTCGAAGGACGTGATCAAGTCCGGCGGCGAGTGGATCTCCTCGGTCGACCTCGAGAACGCGCTGATGGCGCACCCGGCCGTCGCCGAGGCGGCGGTGATCGCGATCCCCGACGAGAAGTGGGCCGAGCGGCCGCTCGGCGTCGTCGTCCTGAGGGAGGGGCAGGCGGCGACGGCGGACGAGCTGCGCGACTTCCTCGCGCCGCAGTTCGCGAAGTGGTGGCTGCCGGATCGGTTCGAGTTCGTCGACGAGATCCCGAAGACGAGCGTCGGCAAGTTCCGGAAGACGGCGCTGCGCGACCGGTTCGCAGGCGCAGAGGCTGCGCCTCTGCGCTAGGTGATGAGAGCCGCCGTTCTCACAGAGGTCGACGCGCCGTTCGAGCTGCGCGAGGTCCCGGAGCCGCAGGGGGAGGGGAAGGTCGTCGTGCGCGTCAGGGCGGCGGGGATCAACTTCGCCGACGTGATGATCCGGCGCGGCGTCTATCCGCAGATGCCGGAGCTGCCGGCGATCCTCGGCGGCGAGATCGCCGGCGAGCTCGAGGACGGGACGCGGGTGATGGCGATCACCGGGCAGGCCGGCGGCTACGCCGAGCTGGCGGCGGTCGCCCCGGAGAGCCTCGTACCGCTGCCGGCGGGGGCGACGTTCGCCGAGGGCGCCTCGTTCCTGCTGACGTTCCTCACGGCGTACGTGCCGCTGACACGGCAGGTGCGGCTGCGCGAGGGGGCAACCGTGCTCGTGTACGCGGCGGCCGGCGGTGTCGGCACCGCGGCGATCCAGGTCGCGCTCGCGCTCGGCGCGGGACGCGTCGTCGCGGCGGCGGGGTCGGCGGAGAAGCTCCGGATCTGCCGCGAGCTCGGCGCCGAGGAGGCGTACGTCTACGACGAGCTGCCGGAGGAGCTCCAGGCGGACGTGATCGTCGACCCGGTCGGCGGCGGGCTGTTCTCGTCGTCGCTGCCGCGGCTGCGCCCGCTCGGCGCGATCGTCGCGATCGGCTCGGCCGCGGGGCCGTGGCCGGCGCTCGACCCGCGGCTGCTCGTCGGCCGGAACGCGGGCGTCCACGGCTTCTACCTCGGCCGGCTGATGCGACACGACCCGGAGATCGTCACCGCGGCGCTCGCCGAGCTGCTCGCGCTCTGGGAGCGGGGCGCCGTCCATCCCGTCGTCGGCGCGGAGCTGCCGCTCGACGAGATCGAGGAGGCGCACGAGCTCGTCGAGTCGCGTCGCAGCGTCGGCAAGGTCGTGCTCATCCCGTGAAGGTGCTGGTCACGGGCGGCCGCTCCGGGATCGGGGCGGCGATCGTCGCCGCGCTCGGCGACGCGGACGTCACCGTCCTCGACCTCGCCGACGGGCACGACGTGGGCGAGGTCGAGACCTGGCGCGCGCTCGACGGGAGCTTCGACGCGGCGTTCCTCAACGCGGGAATCGCGATCGGCGTGGAGGACGTCGCCGAGCTCACCGACGAGGACTACCGGCGGATCATGCGCGTCAACGTCGACGGCGTCGTCTTCGGCGTGCGCGAGCTGGCGGCGCGGCTGATGCCGGACGGCGGCTCGATCGTCGCCACCGCGTCGCTCGCCGGCCTCACGACGGCGCCGCTCGACCCGGTCTACGCGGCGACGAAGCACGCCGTCGTCGGCTTCGTCCGCGCCGTCGCGCCGTCGCTCGCCGCTCGCGGGATCCGCATCAACGCGCTGTGCCCCGCGTTCACGGACACGCCCATCGTCGCCGCGGAGATCCGCGGCTCGCTGCCGGTGCCGCTGATGGAGCCGTCGTTTGTCGCCGAGGCGGCGCTGCGGGCGCTGAACGACGCCGAGACGGGCCGCGCCTGGGTCGTCCAGCTGAACCGGATCGAGCCGTTCCGCTATCCCGGCGTCCCGGGCCCCCGATGAGTCGCTCGCGCATCGCCTGGGGCAAGGAGCCGCCGCCGGCGCCGCACATCTGGCGAACGCTCGGCTACCGCGGCGTCGAGCAGGGAGACGGCCGCTCGGTGATCGAGTGGGAGGCGACGCCCGACTACTGCTTCCACGCGCCCTCCGGGCCGATCGTCCACGGCGGGATGGTGGCGACGCTGCTCGACACGGCGATGGGCGGCGCCTGCTGGTCGCTGATGGCCGACGACGAGGACTTCCTCACCGCCGACCTCCACGTCGAGTTCATGCGCTCGGCGCGGCCCGGAACGCTGCGGGCGGAGGGACGGGTCGTCCAGCGGAACCGGCGGGTCGTGTTCTGCGCGGCCGAGCTGGTCGACCCGGAGGGGACGCTGCTCGCGGCGTCGCGCTGCACCCAGATCGTCCGCCGCTCACGCTGAGCCGCGGCCGAGCCGATATCCGCTCCATGAGGCGGACGCTCGCCTGGATCGCGCCCGTCGCGGCGGCCGCCGCGGTGGCGCCGCTCGCGCGCGGGAACGGCGGCGACGCGTCGATCTTCGTCCCCGCCGGCAGGACGCTGCTCTCGTCGCACTGGAGCCTTGCATTCGCGCAGCCGCACGTCCAGGTCGGGTCGTTCCAGCTGGCGCTGTTCGGCTCCGTCGGCCGCTCGTCGGTCGCGCTGGCGGTGCTGCTCGGCGCGGCGGCGGCGCTGCTCGTCGTCGCCGCCGCCCGCGCGGCCGGAGTGGAGCGGCCGCGCTGGCTCGCGGCGGCCGGGCTCGTCGCGGTCGTCACCGGCTTCACGCGCGCGGGCTGGGACACGGGGCATCCCGCGGACTCGCTCCTGCCGCTGCTCTGGGTGCTCGCCGCGGCCGACGCACGGCGCGGCCGGGTGCTGCGGGCCGGCCTCGTCGTCGGGCTCTCGTCCGGATTCGAGACCTGGGGGATCCTCGGCGTGGCCGTGCTCGCGCTCGCGCCGCGCGCGCGCGACGCGGCGCGCGGGGCGGCGGTCTCGGCCGGCGTCGCGGCGGCGCTCTACCTTCCGTTCGTCGCCGCCGGGCACTTCGAGATGGGCCGCTACCGCTGGCTCGTGTCGTCGCACTCGCTGCTCGCGCTGTTCGTGGCGACCGGCACGGAGTTCGGGTGGCCGCTGCGGATCGCTCAGGGTGCCATCGCCCTCGCCGCGGGGCTCGCGGTCGGGCGGGCGGTGCGCGGCTCACGCCACGCGGTGTGGCTCGTCCCCGGAGCGATCGTCGCCGCCCGGCTGCTGCTCGACCCGCACCTGAACGACTACTACTTCACCGCGATCGAGGCGCCGGCGCTCGTCGCGCTCGCGCTCGTCGGGGCCGGCGGGCTACCGCTGCGCGGGCGCCGGCTCGCCGGCGAGCCCCTCGCGTAGCACCGCCTTGACGACGGGCCAATCGTCGTCGATCACCGCGTACCAGGCCGAGTCGCGACGCTCGCCGTCGCGGACGATCATGTGCTTCCGGAACACGCCCTCGAACGTGGCGGGCAGCGCCGCGAGCGCCGCCCGCGAGCGCTCGTTCTTCGCGTCCGTCTTGAACTCGACGCGGTGGAATCCCTCGCGCTCGAACGCGTGCTCCATCAGCAGGAGCTTCGCCTCGGCGTTGACGCCCGTCCCCCACGCCGCAGAGGCCAGCCACGTGTTGCCGATCTCGAGCACGCGGTCGCGCTCGCGCACGTTCCCGTACGACGTCGAGCCGAGCGGCACGCCGTCCACCACCTGCGCGAACGGCAGCCACTCGCGCCTGACCGTCTCGAACCACGCGTCGAAGATCGCGCGGCTCCGGTCGAGGCGGTACGTGAACCAGCGGAAGACGCGCTCGTCCTGCGCCGCCTCCCAGAGCGCGTCCGCGTGGCGGGGCTCGAGCGGCTCCAGCCGGACCCGCCCGCCCTCGAGGGCTACGTGAAGCGCCAGGTTCCGCCGTCCTCGAACGAGCGGAGGATGCGCCGCGCGACGACCATCTTGTGCACCTCGTCCGCGCCGTCGTAGATGCGCGCGCCGCGGGCCATCCGGTACATCACGGCGAGCGGCGTGTCGTCCGTCACGCCGAGGCCGCCGTGCACCTGGATCGCACGGTCGACGACGTCGTTGAGGACACGCGCCGCGTAGAACTTGATCAGCGAGACCTCGACTCGGGCCTCGTCGCCCTCGTCGAGCCGGTGCGCCGCCTGCAGCGTCATCAGCCGGCACGCCTGGATCTCCGCGGCCGACTCGGCGATCCAGTTCTGCACCGTCTGCTTCTCGGCGAGCGCGCCGCCGAACGCCTTGCGCTCGAGCGAGTACGAGCACATCAGCTCGAATGCGCGCTGCATCTGGCCGAGCCAGCGCATGACGTGGTGGATCCGCCCCGGGCCGAGCCGCTTCTGCGCGATCCGGAAGCCGTCGCCGGGCTCGCCGAGCGTGTTCGCGACGGGGACGCGGACGTTCGTGAAGCGGGTCTCGCAGTGCGTCCCCCAGCCGCGGCCCTCGTGGCCCATCACCGGCACCTTGCGGACGAGCTCGTAGCCCGGCGTGTCGGTCGGGACGAGGATCATCGAAGCGCGCCGGTGCGGCTCCGCGTCGGGATCGGTGACGACCATGACGACGCCGAAGCCCGCGCCGTCGGCACCGGAGGAGAACCACTTGTGCGCGTCGATCACCCAATCGTCTCCGTCGCGGACCGCGCGGCCGCGGAGCAGCGTCGGGTCGGACCCCGCCACCTCCGGCTCGGTCATGCCGAAGAACGAGCGGGTCTCGCCGGCGACGAGCGGCTTGAGGAACCGCTCCTGCTGCTCCGGGGTGCCGTACAGATGGAGGATCTCGCCGTTGCCGGCGTCCGGCGCCTGGCAGCCGAAGATCAGCTGCGCGATGAAGCTGCGGCCGATCTCCTCGTTCAGGTACGCGTACTCGATGAAGCCGCTGCCGCTGCCGCCCGCCTCCGGCGGCAGGTGCGGCGCCCAGAGCGCGGCGTCCTTCGCCTTCTGCTGGAGCTCCGCGATCAGCGCCTCGGCCGCGTCGTCCTCCGCGAAGAGCCGCGGCTCGTTCGGGTAGACGTGCTCCTCCATGAAGGAGCGAACGCGCTCGCGGCGCTCGCGGACGGGTTCCGGGATGACAGCGGACACGAGTGGAGGCGATGATCGCAGACATGCGCGAGGCATTCCAGGAGGCACTGTCGGCGGTGCTCGGCCGCGAGGTCGAGATCTCGGAGCCGGTGCTGCTCGCCGGCGGCGCCTCGAAGGAGGCGTGGGCGGTCGACGCCGACGGCGAGCCGCTCCTCGTCCGGCGGGCGGCTGTCGGCGTGATCCACCGGCACACGCTGACGCTCGCCCAGGAGTTCGAGGTGCTCCGGGCCGCCCACGAGGCGGGGGTGACGGTGCCGCGGCCGTACGGCCACGTGCCGGATCTCGCCGGGCGCGAGGCGTTCGTGATGGAGCGGCTCGAGGGCGAGACGATCGGGCGCCGCATCGTCACGCGGGAGGAGTTCGCAGCGGCACGCGCGCGGCTGCCGGTGCAGATGGCGGAGGAGCTGGCTCGGATCCACGCGATCCCGGCTGCTCGGGTTCCGTTCCTCGTCGAGGCCCGGCTCGAGCGGATGGTGGCGGAGCTCGACGAGGTCGGCGAGCCGCACCCGGCGATCGAGCTCGGGCTCTGGTGGCTGCGCGAGAACCGTCCGGCGCCGCGGGCGGCCGTCGTCGCGCACGGGGACTTCCGGATCGGGAACCTCGTCGTCCGCGAGGCGGCCGGGCTCGCCGGCGTGCTCGACTGGGAGTTCGCCCACCTCGACGATCCGGTGCGCGACCTCGCGTTCGGGTTGGTGCGCGCCTGGCGGTTCGGCGTCCCCGAGAAGCGGCTCGGCGGCGTCGGCGACGTCGAGCCCTATCTCGAGCGCTACAACGAGCTGACCGGCTTCGCCGTGTCGCCGGAGGAGCTCGACTACTGGGAGCTCGCCGGCAACGTCGGGTGGGCGATCGGCTGCCTCACGCAGGCCCAGCGGCATCTCAGCGGTCTCGACCGGAGCGTCGAGCTCGCGATCCTCGGCCGCCTCGGCGCCGAGGTCGAGTACGAGATCTGTCACCTTCTCGAGCAGAAGTCGTCCGCATGACGCGAGCTCTTCCACCGTTTTCCGATTTGCAAGCGTGGCGTCGCCACGACATTTGTCGTGGCGTGGCGGCGCCACGCCACCTGGCTACGCCACGCCACGCCAACCTGGAGAGCACGTGAGCGACCGCCCGACAGCGCAGGAGCTGGCCGAGGCGATCCAGGAGTTCCTCGCCGGGGAGATCCTGCCGACGCTGACCGACCACCGGCTCCGGTTCCGGATGCTCGTCGCGCTGAACGCGCTCGGCATCGTCTACCGAGAGCTCGCTGCGCTCGAGCTGGAGGACGATGAGGAGCAGCGCGAGCTCGCGGCGCGGATCCGAGCCGGCGACGTCCCACCGGGGACGCTCGCCCGCGTGAAGGCCGACGTCGAGACACGGCTCCGGGTCGCGTCGCCGCACTACCTCGACAGGTACCCGTAGGCCCCCGGCCCTAGACGAACGCGCTCTCGCCGGTCAGGGCGCGGCCGATCAGGAGCTTCTGCACCTGGCTCGTCCCCTCGTAGAGCGTCAGCACGCGTGCGTCGCGGAGATAGCGGGCGACCGGGTACTCGTCGACGTAGCCGTAGCCGCCGTGCACCTGGAGCGCCGCGTTCGCCGCCCGCACCGCCACCTCGCTCGCGTAGTACTTCGCCTGCGACGCGGCGAGGGTGTACGGCTCGTGCGCGTCCGCGAGCGCTGCAGCTCGCCAGGCCATCAGCCGGGCTGCCTCCGTCTCGACCGCCGCGTCGGCGATCAGCTCCTGCACGAGCTGGAAACCGGCGATCGGCTTCCCGAACTGGGCACGCTCGATCGCGTACGCCGTCGCCGCCTCGACGCAGCCGCGCGCGAGCCCGACCGCGCCGGCGGCGAGCGAGATCCGCCCGTTGTCGAGCGCAGACATCGCCACCTTGAACCCGGCGCCCTCGTCGCCGAGCCGTGCCGCGTCGGGGACGCGGACGCCGTCCAGGAACAGCTCCGCCGTGTCCTGGGAGCGCAGCCCGAGCTTCCCGTGGATCCGCCGCGCGCTGAAGCCCGGCGAGTCGGTAGGCACGAGGAAGCACGTGATCCCGCGGGGGCCCTCGCCGCCGGTCCGCGCGAACACGAGCGCGACGCCGGCCCACGATCCGAGCGTGATGAAGATCTTCGAGCCGGAGATCACCCAGTCGCCGCCGTCACGATCGGCACGCGTGACGAGCGATGCCGGGTCCGACCCGGATCCCGGCTCGGTCAGCCCGTAGCAGCCGAGGGCCCGACCGTCCGCGAGCTGCGGCAGCCACTCGGCGCGCTGCTCCTCCGTCCCCCACCTCGCGATCGTCTTCCCGGCGAGCCCGTTGTTGACGGAGACGATTCCGCGCACCGACGAGTCCGCCCGGCCGAGCTCCTCCATCACGAGGCAGTACGAGATCGTGTCGAGCCCCATGCCGCCGTGCTCCTCGGGGAGGGCGCAGCCGAGGAAGCCGATCTCCGCGAGCTTCGCGACGATCCCGCGGTCCATCGTCTCGGTCCGGTCCCACTCGGCTGCGTGGGGGACGATCTCCCGGTCGCAGAACTCCCGGGCCGTCTCGCGGATCAACTCCTGTTCCGGCGTGAGCGTGAAGTCCATATGCGTATTCTCCACGCATGCCGAATCTCACGGGAAAGATCGCAATCGTCACCGGCGCGGGCCGCGGGATCGGGCGCGCGCACGCGCTCGCCCTCGCCGCGGCGGGCGCCAACGTCGTCGTCAACGACCTCGGCGGCTCGCTCGCCGGGGAGGGCGCCGACCTCACGCCGGCGCAGCAGGTGGTCGAGGAGATCCGCGCCGCCGGCGGCGAGGCCGTCGCCGACGGCGAGAACGTCGCGGACTTCGCCGGCGCGGGCCGCCTCGTCCAGCACGCCGTCGACGAGTTCGGACGGCTCGACATCCTCGTCAACAACGCCGGGATCCTCCGCGACCGGATGCTCGTGAACATGACCGAGGACGAGTGGGACGCCGTCATCAACGTGCACCTCAAGGGCCACTTCGCCCCGACGCAGCACGCGGCGGCGTCCTGGCGCGAGCGCTCGAAGGCGGGCGAGGAGGTGCGTGCCCGCGTGATCAACACATCCAGCCCGTCCGGCGTCTTCGGGAACGTCGGCCAGGCCAACTACGGCGCCGCGAAGGCGGGCATCGCCGCGTTCACGCTGATCGTCGCGCAGGAGCTCGGGCGCTACGGCGTCACCGTCAACTGCGTGGCGCCGAACGCGCGCACGCGGATGACGGAGGACACGTTCGACATGGGCGAGGCGCCCGAGGGCCACGACCCGCTCGACCCGTCGAACATCTCGACCGTGGTCGTCGCGCTCTCCGCCGACGAGGCGCAGGGGATCACCGGCCAGGTGTTCCACATCTGGGGAAGCGCGGTCAACGCGCTCCGCGGCTGGAGCTCCGGCGAGCTCTTCGAGTCGGAGGAGCCCTGGCAGGCCGACGCGCTGCTCACGCAGCTTCGGGAGCGCTGGCCGGAGGGCGTCGCGCCTCGGGGGATGGTCGAGTCGATGCAGGCGGTGGGAGGCCGCTCGCTCAGCACCAAGTGACGGGGGCGCGGCGCCGCATCTACCTGATGCGCCACGCCCAGGTGCGCTACTTCGAAGGCGTCGCCCCGGAGCAGGTCGTCCTCACGGACGAGGGGCGGCGCCAGGCCGAGGCCGCCGCGGCGGCGCTCGCCGCCGTCCGCTTCGACCGCGTGCTCACGAGCGGGCTCCCGCGCACGCTCGAGACGGCGCGAATCGTCGTGCCCGGGATCGACCCCGAAGAGCGGCCCGCCCTCCGCGAGGTCGAGAGCGGTGACATCCGCGGGCTCGACCCCGAGGAGGTGCACGCGATGATGCGCGCCGCTTTCCGCGGCGCCGTCCCGCAGCAGACGCGCTTCCTCGGCGGCGAGACGATCGGCGCCCTCGTCGACCGCGTCCTGCCCGAGCTCGACGCGCTGCTCGCCGACCCGAGCTGGGACGTCGTGCTGCTCGTCCTCCACGGCGCGGTCAACCGCGTCATCCTGAGCCGGGCGATCACCGGCGAACGGGTGTTCCTCGGAGGCTTCGAGCAGGAGCCTGGCTGCGTCAACGTCCTCGACGTCAACACCGCGGGCGAGTTCGTCGTCCGCGCCGTGAACCACACGCCGTACGACCCGGCCCACGTGCGCGCGCCCCGCGAGACGACGATGGAGCAGCTCTGGGCCGAGTACCTCGAGGCCCGGCGGCAGCGCGCCCCATCCGACTTGTGACCTGTACGAGCCCGCCCCGATTGTCATAGGATCCCCCGTCCGGATGGGTCTCCTCTCGATGCGGAACGTCTCCCTCCGCTTCGGCGGCATCGTCGCGCTGGACGAGGTCTCGCTCGAGGTCGAGGAAGGGACGATCGCCGGGCTGATCGGACCGAACGGCGCGGGCAAGACGACCGCGTTCAACGTCATCACCCGGCTCTACCGGCTCGACTCGGGCGAC
>DATKNT010000133.1:0-6422 GCA_035541175.1 Gaiellaceae bacterium | reverse complement strand
AGCGCTTCGTCGGCAACGGTCTCTAGACGGCACGGGCCCTTCGGAACCTGCTCTGCCTGGTCACGTCCTGGTGCCAGGCACCGGGACGTGGCCCGAAGAGACGCTCGACCGGCGGAGCCGTGCCGCTAGACTGGCCCGCCGATGGCCGACACCGTCGACACGAACAGCTTCAAGAACGGCATGCACATCGAGCTCGACGGCAAGGTCTGGCGCATCGTCGAGTTCCAGCACGTGAAGCCCGGCAAGGGCGGCGCCTTCGTCCGCACGAAGCTGAAGGGCCTCGAGTCGGGCGCCGTCGTCGACCGCACCTTCCGCGCCGGCGAGAAGTTCCCGCGCGTGCACACCGAGGTGAAGAACGTCCAGTACCTCTACGACGACGGCTCCGAGGTGCACTTCATGGACTCGGAGAGCTACGAGCAGTTCGCCGTCCCGCACGCCGACCTCGAGGACGAGCTGCCGTTCATGCAGCCGAACGCGACCGTCCAGGTGCTCGCCGTGAACGGGAAGCCGTCCGGCGTCCAGCTCCCGGCGTCGGTCGAGCTCGAGGTCGTCGAGACCGAGCCCGGCGTCAAGGGCGACACCGTCTCGAACGTGACGAAGCCGGCGACGCTCGAGACCGGCGCCGTCGTCCAGGTGCCGCTGTTCGTGAACGTAGGCGACCGCCTCAAGGTCGACCCGCGCGAGAAGCGCTACATCTCCCGTGCGTAGCGCCGGCTCCGGCCGCGCCGCCTCCGTCCGCCGCTTCCTCCTCGCCTGCCTGGGCGCGGCGGTCGTCGCGACCGTCGGCGGCGCCCTCTTCTACGCGATCCACGGCGGCACCACCCTGACGCGCGCGATCGCCTACGGATTCTGGTTCGTCGCCGCGCTCACGCTCCTCGCCATGTTCGTCGCCGGCAGCCGCCGGCTCGCCCGCCGTGGCCTCCCGCAGGTCGAGAGCTGGGTGTTCCTCACGGCCGCCTTCCTCCTGACCGCGATCGGCGCCGTCGTGGACGCACTCGGCAGCGGCTAGCCCACGGTAAGGTCCCGGGCGTGCCGACGCTCGCCGACACGACCATCCGCCTGCTCGGGCAGGAGCCGCTCGCCGGACGGATGCCGACCGCGGACGTCCTCGACCTCGCCGGCATCCTCGACACGGCCGGCTTCGCGTATCTCGAGGTTTCCGGCGGCGGCTGCTTCGACGCCGCCGTCAGGCGCGGGGTGGAGAGCCCGTGGGAGCGGATCCGCGCGCTGAAGGCCCGCACGACGACGCCGCTCGGGCTGGCGCTGCGCGGCCGGTTCCTCGTCGGCTCGCGGCCGGTCGACGCCGACTTCGCCCGCCGCTTCGTCGCCTCCGCCGCGGAGAACGGGATCGACGTGTTCCGGCTCCACGACCCGCTGAACGACGTGTCGAACCTGCGCGAGGCGGCCGAGGCCGTCGTCGCCGCGGAACGGGACTTCGAGGCGGGACTCGTCTACAGCCCCGGCCCCACCGGCGAGATCGACACGCTGATCGAGCGGGCGCGGCTGCTGCCCGAGCTCGGCGCGGTGCGGGTGCTCCTCCACGACCCGACCGGCTCGCTCCAGCCCCACAAGGCGGAGAGCCTCGTCGGCGCGCTCGCCGAGGCGAGCGGTCTCCCGATCGGGATCTACGTCCAGGGCGCCGGCGGCACCGCGCTCGCTTCGACCCTCGCCGCCGCGCGCGCCGGCGCGCAGCTGATCGCCTGCGCGATCTACCCGCTCGCGCTCTCGCTCCACCGCGTCTCCGGCGAGGCGCTGGCCGAGGCGCTCGCCGGGATGGGGCTCGACCCCGGCGTCGACGTCGCCACGCTGTGGCAGGCGTCCGACCTCGTCGACGAGCACATCGGCGACGAGCCGGTGGCGCCGCTCTCGCCGCGGATCGCCGTCCGCGCCGCGGAGCACGACGTCCCGGCGGGCCTCGTCGCCGGCGTCGACGCGACGCTCCGCGCGCAGGAGGCGCCCGACCGGCTCGAGGAGGTGCTCGAGGAGCTCGACCGGATCCGCGCCGAGGCCGGGTGGCCGCCGCTCGCGGCGCCGATCGGCCAGGTGCTCGCCTCCCAGGCGCTGCTCAACGTCCTCTCCGCGAGCCGCTACCTCATGGTCGTCGACGAGCTCCGCGCGCTCCTCGGCGGCCACTTCGGCACGCCACCCGGGCCGATCGACCCGGCCGTGCAGCGGGCCGTGGCGCTCACCGCGGATCCCGAGACCGAGGAGAACGTCGCCCCGCCGTTCCACGAGCTCCGCGAGCAGGCCGAGGGCGTGGCCGCGAGCGAGGAGGAGCTGCTCCTGCTCGGCCTCTTCGGCGACGCCGCCGAGCAGCTGCTCCGCTCGATCCGGAACCGCGCGAGCCGCGAGCAGGACGGGCTCCCAGCGATCGAGGAGGCGCGCGCCGAGCGGATCCGCGAGCTCGTGCGCATCGTCGAGGAGTCCGGGATCGGCGAGATCACGATCGAGGAGGAGGGGATGCGCGTGACGGTGCGCTCGACCGCGGAGCCGGCGCCCGGCGTTCCCTCCGAGGCGCCGCTCGCGCTGCCCGAGCCAGGGCCGGCGCCGGCGCGCGCGTCACGCGCGAACGGCGTCGTCCGCGTCGAGGCGCCGATGGTCGGCACCTTCTACCGAGCGCCGCAGCCGGGCGCGCCGCCGTTCGTCGAGGAGGGCGACGTCGTCTCGCCGGGCCAGACGCTCTGCATCCTCGAGGCGATGAAGCTGATGAACGAGGTGAAGGCCGAGCTCGAGGCGATCGTCCGGCGTGTCCACGTCGAGAACGCGGAGCCGGTCGAGTTCGGGCAAGTCCTGTTCGAACTGGAACCGCTCGCGCAACCGCTCGACGCCGTCTGATGTTCAGCCGAGTCCTCGTAGCCAACCGCGGCGAGATCGCCGTGCGCGTGATCCGCGCGCTGCACGAGCTCGGGATCGAGGCGGTCGCGGTCTACTCGACGGCCGACCAGGACGCGCTCCACGTGCGGCTCGCGGACCGCGCGGTGCGGATCGGCCCGCCGCCCGCGTCCGAGAGCTACCTGTCGATCCCGGCGATCGTCGCCGCGGCGGCGACGACGGGCTGCGAGGCGGTACACCCCGGCTACGGCTTCCTCTCGGAGAACCCCGCGTTCGTCCACGCCTGCGAGGAGCACGATCTCGTCTTCGTCGGGCCGCCCGCAGACGTGATGGCGCGGATGGGCGACAAGGCGCAGGCGAAGGCCGAGATGCGCGCCGCCGGCGTTCCGCTCGTCCCCGGGACGGACGGCACCGCGAGCCCGGCGGAGGCCCGGGCCGCCGCGGAGGAGCTCGGGTATCCGGTGCTGCTGAAGGCCGCCGCGGGCGGCGGCGGCCGCGGCATGCGCCTCGTCGGCTCCGCGGCGGAGCTCGACGACGCGTACCTGCGCGCGTCCGCCGAGGCGGAGGCCGCCTTCTCGGACGGGACGCTCTACCTCGAGAAGGCGATCTCGCCGGCGCGGCACGTCGAGATCCAGGTGCTCTGCGACGCGAACGGCGGCGTGCTCACGTGCGGCGAGCGCGAGTGCTCGATCCAGCGCCGCCACCAGAAGCTCGTCGAGGAGTCGCCCTCGCCCGCGCTCGACGCGGCGCTGCGCGAGGAGATGGAGGCCGCGGCCGAGCGCGCGTGCCGCCACATCGGCTACTGCAACGCCGGCACGTTCGAGTTCCTCGTCGGGCCCGACGGCTCGTTCTCGTTCATCGAGCTGAACGCGCGCCTCCAGGTCGAGCACCCGGTCACCGAGGCCGTCACCGCGCTCGACCTCGTCCGCGAGCAGATCCGCGTCGCCGCCGGCGAGCCGCTCCCGCTCACCGGGCGTGCGCCCCGCGCCGGCCACGCGATCGAGATCCGGATCAACGCCGAGGATCCGCGCCGCGGCTTCGCGCCCGCGCCGGGGATCGTCGGGCGCTTCCGGCCGCCGCTCGGCCCCGGCGTCCGCGTCGACACCTTCGTCGAGGACGGCGCCGCGATCCCGCCGCACTACGACTCGCTCATCGCGAAGCTGATCGTCCGCGACGAGACGCGCGACGCCGCGATCGCCCGCGCGCTCCGCGCGCTCGGCGAGCTCGAGGTGCTCGGGGTGCCGACGACGCGGGAGGCGGCGCTCGACATCCTCGCGAGCGACGAGTTCCGGAGCGGCGAGTACTCGACGTCGTTCCTCGAGGAGGCGGGCGGGCGCCTGCCCGCGCTCGCGGGAGCGCCCGCATGACCCTCGTCGTCTCGGAGGACGGCGGCGCCGTCACGATCACGGACGCGGCGCTCGCCCAGATCGTCGTCCAGGCGGCGGAAGCGGTCGAGGGCGCGCGCGTCCGCCGGCAGCGGCGCCGTCTCGAGATCGCCGTCGCCGACGGCCACGCGAGCGTCGAGCTCGAGCTGGCGGTCGCGTACGGCCGCGTCCTGCCGGACGTCGCCCGCGAGGTGCAGCGCCGGGTCGCGGACGCGCTCACGCGGATGTGCGGGCTCGACGTCGACGCCGTCGACGTCGCCGTGGAGGAGCTCGACCGCTGATGGAGTCCCAGCGGATCAGCCGGCGCGAAGCGAGACGCGCCGCCGTATTCATGCTCTACCAGTGGGACGTGACCGGGACGCCGCTCGGCTCGCTCTACGAGGACGAGGTGGACGAGTACACGCGCCGGCTGACGGAGGCGGTGTCGGCGCGTGCGCCGGAGCTGGACGCGCGCATCACGGCCGCGTCCGACGAGTGGACCGCGGACCGGCTCGGCGCCGTCGAGCGCAACGTCCTCCGCGTCGCGATCGAGGAGCTCGACGAGGGCGAGATCCCGCGCGAGGTCGTCCTCGACGAGGCGGTCACGCTCGCGAAGCGGTATGCATCCGACGACGCTGGAAGACTCGTCAACGGCATTCTCGGCAGAATCGTGAGAGAGGAGGCGGCGTGAGCTCGAGCGAAGACTCCCTGAGCAGGGCGGAGGAGCTGCTCGCGCGGCTGGAGGCGGCGCGCGCCGAGCTCGAGCAGCTGTCGGCGCAGGAGGACGCGTCGCCGGAGCGGGCGCTCGAGATCCTGAACGAGCTGTCGGAGCTGGCGAAGGCGGTCGAGGAGGAGCTCGACCGGGCGAAGCGGGCCGCGGAGGCGGATGCCGCACAGTCCTGACGAGCTGCGGGCGCTCGTGGAGGAGCGGCTCGAGGAGCTGCGGTTCTGGCCGCAGCTGCACGGCCAGGCCGAGTCGGTCCGCTACTCGCTCCTCGCCGGCGGCAAGCGCGTGCGTCCCGTGATCTGCCTCGCGACGGCGGAGGCCGCCGGGGCGAGCGCCGAGCTCGCGCTGCCCGCCGCGTGCGCGCTCGAGCTCGTGCACACGTTCTCGCTCGTCCACGACGACCTGCCGGCGCTCGACGACGACGAGGAGCGGCGCGGCCGGCCGTCGACGTGGAAGCAGTACGGCGAGGCCGTCGGCATCCTCGCCGGCGACGCGCTGCTCGCGGAGGCGTTGAGGCTCGCGGCCTCGTACGACACGCCCGCGGTCGCGCGCGAGCTCGTCGAGGCGACGCTCGGGATGATCGGCGGCCAGTACCTCGACATCACCGGTACGGCGCCGGACGAGGCGACGCTGCACCGGCTGAAGACCGGCTGCCTGTTCGCCGCGTCGGTCGGGCTCGGCCTCTCGGCCGCCGGCGTGCCGGAAGGGGAGCAGGCCCCGTGGCGCGCCTTCGGCGACGAGCTCGGGCTCCTGTTCCAGATCGTCGACGACATCCTCGACGGCGACGGCACCGTCCTCTCGCACGGCGTCGACGGCGCGCGCGCGCTCGCCGACGAGGCGGCCGACCGCGCCCGCGCGCGCCTCGGCGCGATCGGCGCCGACACCTCCGTCCTGCGCGAGATCGTCGACGGCCTGGCCGTGCGGACGGCATGACGACGGCGGAGGCGGCGGTGAGCGCGTCGGAGACGCGGAGCTGGCTGCCGCTGATGATCCTCGGCGCGGCGCAGTTCATCATGGTGCTCGACTCGAGCGTCATGAACGTGTCGATCTCGCAGATCGTCGCCGACCTCGACACGACGATCCAGGGCGTCCAGGGCGCGATCACCGCGTACACGCTCGTGATGGCGGCGTTCATGCTCGTCGGCGCGAAGCTCGGCGACATGTACGGAAAGGACCGGATCTTCGCCATCGGCCTCGCCGTCTACGGGCTCGGCTCGCTGACGACGGCGCTCAGTCCCAACCTCGGCGTGCTCCTGTTCGGCTGGTCGCTCGTCGAGGGTCTCGGCGCGGTGATGGTGATCCCGGCGATCGCCGCGCTGATCGCGGCGAACTACGAGGGGAAACAGCGCGCGCTCGCGTACGGCGTGATCGGCGGCGTCGCGGGCGCGGCGATCGCGGCGGGACCGCTGATCGGCGGCTATGTGACGACGTACTTCAGCTGGCGCTGGGTCTTCGCCGGCGAGACCGTCGTGGTCGTCTTCATCCTCCTCTTCCGTCGG
>DATKNT010000132.1:0-3644 GCA_035541175.1 Gaiellaceae bacterium | reverse complement strand
CTCCTCGATCGCCTGCGTCGCGATCGGGTCGAGCGCCGACGCCGGCTCGTCCATGAGCACGACGTCCGGCTCGACGGCGATCGCGCGCGCGATGCAGAGCCGCTGCTGCTGGCCGCCGGAGAGCGACAGCGCGCTCGCCTTCAGCCGGTCCTTCACCTCGTCCCAGAGCGCCGCCTGCGTCAGCGCCCGCTCGACCCGAGCGTTGATGTCGTCCCTGATCCCGAGCACCTTCATGCCCCAGGCGACGTTGTCGTGGATCGACTTCGGGAACGGGTTCGGCCGCTGGAAGACCATGCCGATGTTTCGGCGTACCGCGACCGCGTCGACGTCCGAGCCGCAGATGTCCTGGCCGTGGTAGCGGATCGTGCCGGTCTGCGTGAAGCCGGTGATCAGGTCGTTCATCCGGTTGAGGCAGCGGATGTACGTGCTCTTGCCGCAGCCGGAGGGGCCGATGATCGCCGTGACGAGGTTCTTGTAGACCTCCATCGTCACGCCCTTGACCGCGGGCTTGCCGCTGTAGATCGCGTCCAGGTCCTGGATGTCGAAGATCTGCTCGAGCCGCTCGCGCGGCGGCATCGGCTGGCGACGGGTTTCGACGCGCACGGTCGGCTCGATCGTAGTCGACATCTCCTCGGCTCCTTCCATCAACGGCCCATGATCTTACGTCGGCTTCGGGTTGCGAGCCAGCGGGCGCCGAGGCTCGCGAAGAGGATGAACATGAGCAGCACGAACGCCGCCGCCCATGCGCGCGCATGGTCCGCCGGGTCGGGCGACTCCGACAGCTCGAAGATCGCGACCGGGATGCTCTGCAGCGCATGCAGCGGGTTCCAGCTCGTCTTCGTCCCGACGAACGACGAGACGAACAGCAGCGGCGCCGTCTCGCCGGCGACGCGGGCGACCGCGAGCACGGTGCCGGTGAGGATCCCGCCGATCGTCTGCGGCAGGACGATGCTCAGGGTCGTGCGCCAGCGCGCGACGCCGAGCCCGAGACTCGCCTCGCGGAGCGAGTTCGGCACGAGCGCGAGGACCTCCATCGTCGACCGGGCGACGAGCGGGAGCATCAGGCACGCGAGCGCGAACGAGCCGGCCCAGCCGCTCTGCCCGTGGCCGACGACGAACAGGCCGAAGACGAAGATGCCGATCACGATCGCGGGAACGCCGTTGAGGATGTCGAGGACCATCGTCACGACGTTCCGGATCGACGCGGGCGCGAACTCGTTCAGGTAGATCGCGACGAGGATCCCGAAGGGCAGTGCCATCAGCGTTGCGAGCGAGACGATCACGAGAGTGCCGACGAACGCGTTCCGGAGCCCCTGCGGCTGGTTCGTGAGGCTGAACGGGATCGGGTCCTTCGTCAGGAGATCGAGGTTGAGGGCGGGAAGCCCGCGCCGCGCGACCGAGTAGACGACGATGCCGAGGATGGCGACGGCGATCAGTGCGGAGACCCAGGCGAGCAACTCCATCGTGCGATTGACCGCCTTGCGGCGGGCGAGCCCCTCGACGCGCAGGACGGAGCGCTGGACCTCCTGCGCGCTCATGCGTGGCCTCCGCGGACGATCCCGAGCTTCCGGGCGGAGCGGCGGACGATCCACTGCGCGACGAGGTTCACGACGAGCGAGAAGACGAGGAGGATGAGACCGAGGTAGATGAGCGACGCCGTCTGGAGCTTCGTCGTCGAGCCCTGGTAGGAGGCGGCGATCTTGCTCGCGAGCGTGTCGCCGCCGGAGAAGAGGTTCCAGTGGATGAAGACGCCGCCGCCGATCACCTGCGTGACGGCGATCGCCTCGCCGATCGCGCGGCCGAGCCCGAGGATGAGCGCCGCCGCGATCCCGCCGCTCGCGTACGGGAACATCACGCCCCGCACCACCTCCCAGCGTGTGACGCCGAGCCCGTATCCGGCCTCCTTCAGCTCGGTCGGGACGCCGAGGAACAGCTCGCGGCTGATGCTGGAGACGATCGGGAGGATCATGATCGTGAGGATGATGATCGCCGTGAAGATGCTCGCCCCCGACGAGGTCGGCGGCCCGAACAGCGGGATGAAGCCGAGCGCGCTGTGGAGCCAGGGCTGGATCGTCGTCCCGAGCGCGGGCCCGAGCACGAGGATGCCCCAGAGGCCGAGGACGACGCTCGGGATCGCGGCGAGCGTCTCGACGAGCGCCGTCACCGGGCCGCGGATCACGGTCGGGGCGAGCTCGGTCAGGTAGAGCGCGATCCCCATCGAGATCGGCGCGGCGAGCAGCAGCGCGAACAGCGACGTGATCGCCGTGCCGAAGATGAAGCTGCCGGCGCCGTAGAGCTCGTGCCCGAGCACCGGGTTCCACGCGACCCTGGCGACGAAGCCGAGGCCGTAGGTCTGGATCGACAGCCTCGCGCCCTCGATCACCTTCCAGATGATGAGCGCGACGAGGACGGTGACGGCGAGCGCGGCGCCGCCGGCCACGACCTGGAGGATCAGGTCGCCCCACTGCACCCGCCGCCCCGTGAAGGGGCGGCGGGCTGCAGCGGTGAGCTCGGCCGACGACACGCGAGCCCTACGAGTGGATCTTCGCGATCGTCTTCTCTGCGACGACGAGCACGGACTTCGGGATCGGGGCGAAGTAGAGCTTCGGCCCGTAGGTCTGGCCCTTCGTCACCGCCCAGAACAGGAACTTCTTCAGGTCGGCCGCCTTCGAGCTCTGCTGCGGCACGATCACGTAGGTGAACGTCGAGATCGGGTACGCGTTCGCGAACTTCGCCGGCGGGTTGACGATCGAGAGCGCGTTGTTCGAGTCGGGCGTCTGGTCGCTCGAGGCGGCCGAGAGCATCCCGCGCAGGCCGGGAGTCGTGTACTTGCCGGAGTTGTTCTTGACCCGGAAGTAGTTGAGGTGGTTGTGCAGCGCGTAGGCGATGTCGACGTAGCCGATCGCGCCCGCGGTCTGGGAGACCACCGCGGTGACTCCGGAGCTGCCCTTGCCGCCGGTGCCCGTCGGCCAGTTGACCGCCACGCCCGAGCCGATCTGCGAGGCCCAGGAGGGGCTGATCTTCGACAGGTAGTCGGTGAAGGCGTAGGTCGTGCCCGAGTTGTCGGAGCGGTGCGCGACCGTGATCTTCGTCGAGGGCAGGTTGACGCCCGGGTTCAGCTTCGCGATCGCCGGGTCGTTCCAGGTGGTGATCTGGCCGCTGAAGATCTTCGCGAGCGTCGCCCCGTCGATCTTCATCAGGTTCGGCGCGCCCGGGACGTTGTACATGATCGCAACCGCGCCGAGCGCCCACGGGATCTGCAGGCACCCGTTGCAGGCGCTGAACTGATCCGGCGTCATTGGCGCGTCGCTCGCGCCGAAGTCGACGGTCCGTGCGGTGATCGCCGCGATCCCCGCACCCGAGCCGACACCGCTGTACTGCAGGTTGTACCCGTACGCAGAACCAAGCGGCGTGATCCACTGCGAGACGAGCGGCTGCACGAATGTGCTGCCGGCACCGCTGATCGTCGTGTCGGCATGCTTCGCCGGGTGCGCGACCGCGGTGGTCGCCACGAGCGCCGCGACGGTTGCGGCGGCCGCCAGTGCCGTGGCGATCCGAGTCGAAAAGCCGAGCTTCGGCATTGCTGTATCTCCTCCTTCGGGGTTCCGCGGCCACCGTACGACCGCCACCCTGCGGGGTGGGAT
>DATKNT010000131.1:0-14240 GCA_035541175.1 Gaiellaceae bacterium | reverse complement strand
GGGGTCGACGGCGATCACGACGACGCCGGACGCGGTCGCGAACACGAGCAGGTAGAGGATCATCAGCGGCGTCAGCGCGACGCCCTTGTTGATGTCGAACGCGGTCGCGGCGATGAACAGGAAGACGAGCGAGAGCAGCTGGGTCATCTGGTAGCGGACGTACGAGACGACCTTCTCGTAGACCTTGCGGCCGATCTCGACGGCGTGGACGAGCGTGCCGAAGTTGTCGTCGGTGAGGATCATGCGGCCGGCCTGCTTCGTCACCTCGCTGCCGCTCCCCATGGCGACGCCGATGTCCGCCTGCTTCAGCGCCGCCGCGTCGTTGACCGCGTCGCCGGTCATCGCGACGATCAGCCCCTGCTTCTGCATCAGGCGGGCGAGGCGGAGCTTGTCCTGCGGCGAGACCCGGCCGAAGACGTGCAGCTCGGGGAGCCTGCGCGTGAGCTCCTCGTCCGAGAGCTCCTGCAGCTCCGTGCCGCTGATCGCGCCGGGGCCGAGCCCGAGCTGCTCCCCGATCGCCTGCGCGGTGACGGCGTGGTCGCCGGTGATCATGCGGACGTCGATGCCGGCGCCGAGCGCGGTGTGGACGGCGCCCTTCGCCTCGGCGCGCAGCGGGTCGATGATCCCGACCGTGCCGACGAAGCCGAGGTCGTGCGTCAGCGACATGGGGTCGTCCTGCATCGCCTGCAGCTCGCCGTCCTCGACGAACCGGGCGGCGAAGGCGAGCACGCGCAGGCCCTTCTCGCCCATGCGCGCGTTCGCCTCGTCGATCCCGGACCGCGCCTCCGCGATCGGCACCTGCGAGCCGCTGGCCGGCCCGCCCGCCATCGTGCAGCGCGCCAGCACGACGTCCGGGCCGCCCTTGACGAGCTCGATCGTCCGCTCGGTCCCGTCGAGGGCGATGCGGTGGAAGGTCGCCATGAACTTGTAGTCGGAGTCGAACGGCACCTCGGCGGCGCGCGGGTAGGCCCGCCGCGTCTCCTCGGCATCGACGCCGAGCTTGGCGGCGAGCACGACGAGCGCCGCCTCGGTCGGGTCGCCGACGACCGCGCCGTCGTCGGCGACCGTCGCGTCGCTGTCGAGGCAGAGCCCGAGCGCGAGCCGCGTGAAGTCGGGCACGGGCGCCCCCGCGACCGAACGGATCTCCCCGGTCTTGCGGTACCCCTCGCCCTCGACGGTGAACCACTCGCCGGCGGCGTAGATGACCGAGACCATCATCTGGTTCATCGTCAGCGTCCCGGTCTTGTCGGTGTTGATCGCGCTCGTCGCGCCGAGCGTCTCGACGTCGGTGAGGTTCTTGACGACCGCCTTCGCCTCGGCGAGCTGCTTCGCGCCGAGCGAGAGGAGGCCCGACACGAACGCCGGCATGCCGGTCGGGATGGCGGAGATCGCCATCGCCGTGCCGAGCAGCAGGACGTCGGTGAACTTCTCGCCGCGCGCGACGCCGACGACGACGATGAACGCGACCGCGCCCCACGCGATCAGCCCGAGCACCTTCGTCAGCGACCCGAGCTCCTTCTGTAGCGGCGAGCGGGTGCGCTGCACCGACGTGAGCATCGTCGCGATCTTCCCCATCTCGGTCTGCATGCCCGTCGCGGTGACGACCATGGACGCCGTCCCGCGCGTCACCGCCGTGTTCTGGAACAGCATGTTCGAGCGGTCTCCGAGCGGGACGTCGCCGCTTCCGAGCGGGGCCGCGTCCTTCGGGACGGGAGCGCTCTCACCGGTGAGCGCGGCCTCCTGCGTCTCGAGCGTCGCCGAGCGGACGATGCGGCCGTCGGCCGGGACGATGTCGCCCGCCTCGACCTCGACGATGTCGCCCGGGACGACGTCGACGGCCGGCACGAGCTCGACCGAGCCGTCCCGCCGCACCTTCGCCTGCGGCACCTGGAGGTTCGCGAGCGCGTCGATGCTCTCCCGCGCCTTCAGCTCCTGGCGCGTACCGAGGACGACGTTGAGGAGGATCAGGAGCGCGACGATGATCGCGGTCGAGACCTCGCCGATCGCGAAGCTCACGGCGACGACCCCGATCAGCATGATGTTCATCGGGTCGCGCAGCTGCGCCGCCCCGATCGCCCATACCGACGGCGGCTTCTCCTTGCTGATCTCGTTCGGGCCGTAGCGCGTCAGCCGCGACGCGGCCTCGCCGGCGGTCAGCCCGGCGGAGGCATCCGACTCGAGCTCCGCGACGATGTCGGACGCCTCGCGGGCGTAGGGGGCCGCTGCGACCGGGCTCTCCGACACCGCCATGGGGCGATCCTAGTCGGGGAGGAGCGGCACCGTCGGGCCCTGCGGCCGCCCGAGCAGCGCGGCGCGCGTGATCGCGGACGAGCCGAAGCGCTCGCGCACCTGGTCGAGGACGGCGTCGAGCGCCTCCGGGAGCAGCCCGTCGAACGGGAGCACGAGCTGGACCGCCTCGTCGTCGTCGAGGCTCGAGACGGAGATGCCGACGAGCGTGAGGCCGCGGCGCTCGATCGTCGGCCGGGCCTGCGCGAGCAGCGTCCGCGCCGCGGCGAGGATCGTGCCCGTGCTCGCGGTCGCGTGGGGGAGCGTGTGCGAGCGCGTCGCGCGGGTGAAGTCGTCGAAGCGGAGCCGGAGCACGACGGTGCGGCCGACGCGTCCGGCGGTTCGCATCCGCCGCGTGACGCGGTCGACGAGCGCGGCGACGTCCGCGTCGACTTCGTCCTGCGCCGAACGGGCACGGCGGCCCGCGCGCTGCGAGCCGATCGAGCGGCGCCGCGGCCGCGCGTGGACGGGGCGCGGGTCGAGGTTGTGCGAGAGGGCGTGGATGTGCCGGCCGGCGGCGCGCCCGAGCATCGAGACGAGCACCGCCTCGGGGAGGCGCGAGACCTCGCCGACGCTCCCGACCCCGATCCCTCGCAGCCGGCGCGCCGTCACGGGACCGACGCCCCAGAGCGCCTCGACCGGGAGCGGGTGGAGGAATGCGAGCTCTCTGTCGGGCGGCACGACGAGCAGCCCGTCCGGCTTGGCGACGCCGCTCGCCACTTTGGCGAGGAACTTCGTCCGGGCGACGCCGACGGTGATGGGGAGACCGACCCGCTCCCGCACCTCGCGCCGCAGCCGTACCGCGATCTCCGCCGGCGTGCCGACGCTCCGCTCCATCCCGCGCACGTCGAGGAACGCCTCGTCGATCGACAGCGCCTGCACGAGCGGCGACGTGTCGTCGAACACGCGGAACACCGCCTTGCTCGCCTCCGCATACGCCGACATGCGCGGCGGGACGATGATCGCGCCCGGGCAGAGCTGCCGCGCCCGCCGCGCGCCCATCGCCGTCCGGACGCCGTACGCCTTCGCCTCGTAGCTCGCCGCGAGCACGACCCCGGCGCCGACGATCACCGGCCGCCCGCGCAGCCGCGGGTCGTCGCGCTGCTCGACCGAGGCGAAGAACGAGTCGAGGTCGGCGTGGAGGATGGAGGCGCCGCCGAACACGAACAGATGTTCGCACAGACGGGAGGCAGCGGGCGTCTTGCATTCGGCCCGGGGCCGGGAGAAGATTCGTCCTGGCCTGCGGCTGTTCCACCTGCGGCACTCCGGGTGCGGAGGTGGCGATGGACGGAATCGGAGCCGCGGCTGCCCTGGCGGGAGTCGCAGCCGCCGCTCTCGCGGGGTTCCTCCTCCTGCCGCCGCGAGCCCCGGCGGAGTCGAGCCGCACGCTGACCGCCGCGTCGTTCGAGGCCCTGCTCGGCTCGGGCCCCGTCCGGCTCAGCCGGGCCCGCATCGTCGGCGACATCAGCCTCGAGGCCGTCCCGTATCCGCTCAGGTGCATCGACTGCGTCTTCGCGGGCGATGTCGTCGCAGGCGGGAGGAAGGTCCGCGGCCCCGTCGACCTGGCCGGGTCGACCTTCGACGGCATCGTCGATTTCCGGGGGGTCCGCGTCGGACGGGCGTTCGACGTCGAGGGCGCGACCTTCCGCGCTCCCGCGCTCTTCGGGTCGGCGGCGAAGCCCGTGCTCTCCGACTCGCCGCGCGGCCACACCGAGTTCGCGGGCACCGCGGACTTCTCGCTCGCGACGTTCGCCCAGGCGGCGACGTTCGAGCGGGCCTGGTTCGACAAGCGCGCGGACTTCACGTTCGTCCGCTTCGGGACGGATGCGGTCTTCTCGTACGCAAGCGTGTCGGAGGCCATTGCGTTCGATCGTGCGGCATTCGCCGGGAGCGCCGAGTTCGCGGGCGTCTCGTTCGACGGGCCGGCCAGCTTCAAGGGCGTGGAGCTCCACGGGCCGACGGACTTCAGCCTGGCCGACTTCGGGGACGACGCGATCTTCGACTACGCGCACTTCGGGCGCGATGCAGCGTTCCTCTACACATCCTTCGACGCGGGCGGCTCCTTCATCGGGATCGATGCGGCGGGCGGGCTCGACTTCGCGCACTCCAAGATCACGGAGACGATGGACTTCGACAACGCACGCTCCGCTCGAACGGTCTCGTTCGCCGACGCCGAGTTCGACCCGCACGGCACCCTGACGTTCAACGACGCGTCGCTCGGCGGCCTGCTCCTCGGCGTCCACGCCCTCTTACAGCACGTTGATCCGCAGGTCCTGGGAAACCGCAAGCAGGACCTGAGCCTGCTCGATGCGACGGCGAGGGAGCATAACGACCTCGGGCTGGCCAACGACGCCCACTACAACCGAGAGGTGCTCCACAGCGGCCACATGCCCTGGTACTGGCGGCCGTTCAACATCGTCGGCTATCGGTACGGAGCCGGGTACTTCGTCCGGCCCTTCAATCCATTGGTCATCCTCGGCGCGCTCGCCGGGGTGTTCGCGCTGTGGCGCACGTTGACGAAGCGGCGACGCCCTCGCCAGCTCGACCTCGACGACGCCGGGCGCGGCGCGGAGGCGACGCATACCGCCCGCTCGGCGCTCGGCTTCGCGTCGGCCTTCGCCTCCGAGTACGGCAAGACGCTCCTGAGCGTCATTCCCGGCAAGGGCAGCAACACCGAGACATACGGCGCCGAGCTCGTCGTGTATCGCCTGCTCGGCGCATGCGCCCTGGTCGGCTTCGCGAACACCAACCCGACCCTGAGGCAGATGTTCGATGCGCTTCGCTGATCTCCGGGCACCAGCGAGCCTCGGCGCCTGCGCCGTCCTCGTCGCGCTCGTGCCGGGCAGCGGCGGCGCCGCCGGGACGCCGGTCGTCGGGAGCGTGAAGGTCAACGCGACGAAGACGACGATCACGAACGTTCGCAAGAGCTCGGAAGGCCAGTCGTTCCCGCTGCACGCCCTTGACAGGATCACGCTCGACCCGACCGGGAACGTCGACTTCGTCGTCAAGGACATCAGCTGCCGTCTCTGGTCGGAGCGCTCGAACGGCAACGTGCAGGTGGAGCCCAGGGCCGGCGTCGGGGTCGCGTTCGACGGCGGGACGACGACATGCCACACCAGCAAGGCCCATGCACGTCAGGAGTGGCAGTCGTACGTGAAGAACGGCGGGAAGCTCCGCTTCAAGGATCCGCTCTTCACCGTCGTCGTCGGTCGCGGGAGGAGCCTCGTCCGGGTCACGCGGGGGGTCGTCGTCGTCACGGGCGCACACGGCGCGAACAAGGGCGTCGTCGTCGGCAACAACCAGCAGACCTCGGTCGCGTCGGGGGCCGACCCGACCGCCGCGACCGCCGCGACGGGGCAGACCGCGCAGGAGACGGCGTCGGTCAAGCAGGCAGAGCAGTCGCTCCCACCGGTGACGGATCACACGCGTCCCGTGTCCCGGTGGACGCAGCGGCCGCCGGCTGTCTCCTCGCTGCGGACGGCCACCTTCGGGTTCGCGTCCGACCCCGGCGTCACCTTCAGCTGCTCCCTCGACGGTGGCGTGTTCCGCCTCTGCACGAGTCCCTTCCCGATCCCGCCGCAGTCGCCGGGCGCCCACACGTTCGCCGTGCAGGCGACCGACGCGGCCGGGAACGTCGAGAAGACCCCGCTGACGGCCAAGTGGCAGATCGACCAGAGCAAGATCGCGTACGTGAGCACGCGCACGGGTGACGAGGACATCTGGGTGACGGATCCCGTTGCCGACCCGACGGGGACGAGCGCCGTCGACCTCACGAAGACGCCGAAGGCGAACGAGGCCGATCCGGCGTGGTCGCCCGACGGCTTGCAGATCGCGTACCAGAGCGACCAGTCCGGCAACTGGGACATCTGGGTGATGAACGCCGACGGAAGCTCGCCGCACCGGGTGACGACGGACACGGCGAACGACACGAATCCGACGTGGTCCCCCGACGGCAAGGAGCTCGCGTTCGAGAGCGACATCACGGGCGGGCGCGAGATCTGGCTGATCAGCTCCGACGGGAGCGGGAAGCCCAGGCAGCTGACGAGCAATCCCGGGCTGGGGCACGACGGGAACTTCGACCCGGCCTGGTCGCCGGCCGGCGGCAAGATCGCCTTCGCGAGCACTCGGGCGGGCGGAAACTACGACATCTACTCGATGAACGCCGACGGCAGCGGCCAGACGCGACTGACCACGGACGGCGGCGTCGAGTTCGGGCCGTCGTGGTCCCCCGACGGCACGCAGATCGCCTACCACAGCGACGTCAACGCGTCCTCGAAGCAGATCTGGGTGATGAACGCCGACGGGAGCGGCCAGCACCGCGTCGTCGCGACGGCGTCCGACGATGCGAACCCGTCGTGGGCGCCCCACGGCGCCGCGCTCGTCTTCCAGAGCGGTCCGCCGGGCGGGACGGACCTCTGGATCGTCGGTGCGGACGGAAGCGGCCTGACGAGACTGACGTACGCGCCGGGCGACGACGAGGTGCCCGACTGGGGCCACGGCGGGTAGTGCCGCTTCAGGAGCCGCTTGTGCGTGCCGATACAGAGGCCCATGCGCAGGCTCCTCATCCCCGTGGCGCTCGTCCTGAGCGCCGTGCTGCCGGCCTCCGCGCCGGCGGCGCCTTCCTCGCCCGTTCACCAGGCCGACTGGGCCTCCCAGGCCAATCAGATCTGCGTCGTCTGGCTGGCGAAGGCGAAGAAGGAGTTCGGCAGCCCCGTCACCCCGGCTCAGCTGTACACCTTCGCCCAGAAGGCGAAGGCGCTCGAGAGCCAGGAGCTGGGCCAGCTGGAGAAGATCCCCGGAAGAACTGCGGCGGGTACGGCGGCGCTCGCAGCGGTGAAGGTCGACATCGCCGAGGTCGGCTCGGCCATCACCGCGTGGAACGCCGGCAAGCCGGCGCAGTTCGTCTCGATCTTGAAGAAGTACCTGAACGACGGCCGGCCGAAGTCCGCGTTCGCGGTAGCCGGCGCGACGCAGTGCGGCTGACGTTCGAGCCGTGACCCAGACACGAGAGCCCGCCTCACGGCGGGCTCTCGAGTCTCTCGCGACGCCGTGATCCGACGTCGTCCGACGAGTGGCGGCTCCCGGCGCGGAGGGGTCAGCTCGAGGCGAGCGCCTTCGCCTTGATGGAGTCGAACTCAGCCTGTGTGATGGTGCCGCTGTCCAGCAGCTGCTTCGCCTTGGCGATCTGCTCGGTCGGGTCGGACTGGGCGGCGACTTCCTTCACGTAGCTGTCGAACTGCTGCTGCGCCTGTTGCGCCTGCTTCTGGTTCCGCTCGGCCATCCCCTTGCTCTCGACGAGGAGATAGATCAGGACGCCGAGGAACGGCAGGACGATCACGAAGATGATCCAGAGCGCCTTGGCCCAGCCCGAGATGTCGTGCCGGCGGAACAGGTCGGCGAAGACGGTGATCAGCAGCCAGAACCAGATGACCCAGGCGAAGATCACCAGCATCGTCCAGAAAACTTCCAAGAACGTCCATTGCGTTGCGATCAAAGGAGCCTCCTTGTCGTCTCTCTCCGCAGGGATCCTAAGCCTGCGCGCGCATCAACGCGCATCATCCCATCCGGATGACGCTTCGGGCTACGAGGGAACGGCGGCGGGCGCGGCGCCGAGCTCGAGGAGCTCACGCATCATCCGCCTGAGGTCGCGCCGGCCCGACTCGAAGTCGAGATGACCCTCGGCGTCCACCGGCCACTCGTCCTCGGGGCGGTCCCAGTAGAGCTCGAGACCGTTCCCGTCCGGGTCGCTGAGGTAGAGCGCCTCGTGCGTGCCGTGATCGTTGACGCCGTCGAGCGGCCAGCCGGCGTCGGCGAGACGCTTCAGCGCGTCGCCGAGCGCCGCGCGCGTCGGATAGCGGATCGCGACGTGGTAGAGCCCGGTGGTGCCGGGAGGCGGCGGCGAGCCGCCCGCGGACGTCCAGGTGTTGAAGGCGAGGTCGTGGTGGTAGCCGCCGGCGGAGAGGAAGAGCGCGTCGGGCAGCCGCAGGACGACGTCGAAGCCGAGGACGCCGACGTAGAAGTCGTGGACGCGCTGGATGTCGGCGGTCTTCAGGTGGACGTGGCCGATGTCGACGCGGCCGTCGATCGGGCGCGGGCTGCGCTCGCGCGGCTCGAGGCGCCCGCTGTACGCCTTCGTCGTCGTCACCGTCCCGTCGTTACTTGACACCGCAAGTATCGTAGCAGATCGTCAGCAACCGGTGCGCGCGGGGAGGTCGTCCGGCACCTCGGCGAGGTCGACGAACTCCTGCGCGAAGGCGGCGAAGCGGCCGAGGTCGGCGGCGTTCGAGGCGAGCCCGAGCGAGGCCCGCACGGCGCCGCCGGAGGGGAGGCCGATCGCGTCGACGTAGTCGTCCAGCGTCATCCCCTCGCCGAACTCGCCGCCGACGAGCGTCTCCCGCGAGATCGTGAATGCGACCTCGCCGGCGCCGGGGTTGCAGAAGCAACCGGTGCGGAGCGAGATGCGATGCCGCGCGGCGACGCGGTCGACGAAGCGCTCGTCGACGACGGCCCCGTCGGTGCGGAGGAAGTTGAACGCGATCGTCGCGCCGCGGCGGTCCCAGTCGCGCGGCCCGTACACGGTCGCCGCCGGCTCGCCGTTCGAGTGGCGCAGCGCCGCGAGGATCCCGAGCAGCTCCGAGCCGAGCCGCGCCACCCGCTCGTGCACGGTCTCGATCCCGATCCGTTCGAGGTAGCGCAGCCCGATCTCGACCGCCGGCAGGTTGAGGAAGTCGACGGTGCCGTCCTCGAAGTGCGCGGCGCCGGGCGCCCACTGGTGCCAGTCGCGCTGGACGAACGCGGCGACGATCGTGCCGCCGGAGAACCACGGGCGCTCGAGCTCGTCGAGCGCCTCCCGGCGGGCGAGGAGCGCGCCGACGCCGGTCGGCCAGCCGCACAGCTTGTAGAACGAGACCGGCACGAAGTCCGGGTGGACGCGCGAGAGGTCGAGCCGGTTCGTCGGCACGAAGGCGGCCGCGTCGAGGACGACGCGCCAACCGTGCTCGTGTGCACGCTCGATCCACTCCAGCGGGTGGTGGACGCCGGAGAAGTTCGACTGTGCCGGGTACGCGAACAGGTTGTGGTGCGCCCCGCCGACCTCGGCGAGGTAGCGGTCGAGCAGCTCCTCGTCGACGCGGAGCTCGGGCGCGGCGGTCGGGACGTACGTCGTCTCCGCGCCGCGCGCCCGCGCGAACTCACGCAGCCCGTTCACCGAGTTGTGGTTGTCGAACGTGAGCAGGAAGCGGTCGCCGGCGCGGAAGGGATACGCCTCGCCGACGAGCCGCAGCGCCCCCGTCGCGTTCGGCGTGAAGACGCAGACGTACTCGTCCGGCGAGGCGCCGAAGAACTCGAGCACCGCCGCGCGCGAGCGCTCGACGAGCTCCGTCGTCGCCGACGAGGTCGGGTTGACGGAGTGGGGGTTGCCGAAGACGTGCCCGCGGAGCAGCTCGAGGTGCTCCGCCAGCTGCGACTCCGCGTAGAGGCCCGCGCCGGTGTAGTCGAGGTAGACCGTCCCGGACGCGTCGAGCCGCGCGAAGTCGGTCGCGCGGAGCTCGTCGAGCAGGGCCGTGCCGGTCGCCGCCATCCGTCTTCTATTGTCGCGGAGATCCGTGACGGTGCGGATGGCGCCGCCCGCCCGCCGGGTCACCATGGAGGCGATGGCGAACGAGACCGTCTTCCGGCGCTACCCCGGGAACCCGATCGTCACCGCCGCCGCGGTGCCGCGCGCGAACAGCATCCACAACTCGGCGATCGTCAAGCGCGGCGACGGCGACTGGGCCGGTGTCTTCCGCGTGGACGAGATCAGCATGGACTTCACGCTCCACACCGGCTTCAGCGCGGACGGGATCGCCTGGGAGATCGACCCCGAGCCGCTGGCGATGGAGAGCGACGACCCCGACGTCGTGATGACGCCGCACAGCTACGACCCGCGGCTGACGCGGATCGAGCACACGTACTACCTCACCTGGTGCAACGCCGACGCGCAAGGCCCGAAGATCGGCCTGGCGACGACCGAGGACTTCCGGACGTTCACGCAGTGGGAGAACCCGCTCCCCCCGGCGAACCGCAACTGCGTCCTCTTCCCGCGGACGATCGACGGCGAGTTCGCGATCTACCACCGCCCGTCCGACCGCGGACACACGCCGTTCGGCGACATCTTCTACGCGACGAGCCCCGACCTCGTGCACTGGGGCCGGCACCGCTTCGTCTTCGGGCCCGCGGACGGCTGGCAGTCGCTGAAGGTCGGCCCGGGCCCGCATCCGATCGAGACGGACGACGGCTGGCTGCTCCTCTACCACGGCGTCTGGCTCAGCTGCAACGGCTTCCTCTACTCCGTCGGCGGCGCGCTGCTCGACCTCGAGGAGCCGTGGCGCGTGCTCCACCGGACGAAGGACTACCTGCTCGCGCCGACCGAGCCGTACGAGCGCGTCGGCGACGTCCCGAACGTCTGCTTCCCGAGCGCGGCGGTGGTCGAGGGCGACGACCTCCGGCTCTACTACGGCTGCGCCGACACGTGTATCTCGATCGCGGAGGCGAAGCTCTCGGACGTCGTCGCCTTCGTCAAGGAGCGCAGCTACTAGAGCGCGTCACTCGTTCGCGACGCGCGCGACCGGGAGCTCGTCGACGAGCTCGGCGGTCGCCGCGGTCGGCTCCCACTCGCCGCGGATCAGCCGTCGCGCCTGGAGCCGGTCGACCGCCGCGCCGAAGAGCGCGAGCGCCTCGCCGCCCTCCTGCGGGTACGCGGCCCAGCCGAACGTGATCGGCACGCCCTCGGCCTGGAGCGTCCGCTCGAGCAGCTCGCTCGTCTCGCGGGCGCGCGCGGGCGAGCGCGTGGAGACGAGGATGGCGAAGCGGCTCGGCCCGAGTCGCGCGAGCTGGTCGTCGGGATGGAGCTGCGCCGAGATCAGCCGTGCCGTGTGGCGGAGCTCGTCGTCGCGCGTGTGTGCGCCCGCGGTCTCGCCGACGAGCAGGCCGAACGGCCTGTTCGCGGCGATGCGCCGGTTGATCGACGCCTCCAGCCCCTCGCTCGTCAGCGACGCGGTGACGACGTCGCGCCTGCTCAGGTCGAGCAGATCCTCGAGCACGTGCAGGGACTCGGCGAGCATCCGCCGTCCCTGCGTCGCGAAGTAGCCGACGGTCGCGCCCGCGAGGATGTAGCTCACCAGCCGGATCGGGGTGTTCGCCGCGTTGAGCGAGGTCCACGGGGCGCTGCCGTTCAGGAGCACGCCGCCCTCGTAGAGCGTGAATGCGAGGGCGCCGGCGAGCCCGCCGACGAGCGGGCCGGTGGCGAGCGCGGCGAGGACGACCGGCACGTAGAAGCACTGGCTCAACCCGAGCCCGGGCCGGCCGTAGGCGACGACGAGCGCGAACACGGCCGCGAAGCCGACGCCCGAGACGACGAGCATGCGCTCCGGGACGGAGACGCTGCGGAAACGATGCTCGGGCAATCCGAACACAGGGGCTACCTCGCGGTCAGGGGCGTCACGTCCGGGCGACTCCCGACGTCTCTGATCTCAATGTGGCGGAAGATTCGCGATGGTGCAAATAGGCCCACGATGGTACTGCGGCGCTCGGCTCGACCGGCCCCGCTGCTACCGTGGGGGTACGGACGGCATGGGGCCGTCCCGTGAGATGGCTTCTCGTTCCTCCTTCGGGTCTCGAGTCGCGGCATCTCGGACCAGAAGGAGTTGAACAGGTGAATCAGTCGTTTCGTGCGCTCGGCGTGAGCGCGGCCGTCGAGCAGGGCCTCGCCGACCGCGGCATCGTCGAGCCGTTTCCCGTCCAGACGCTCGTCCTCCCGGAGGCCCTCGCCGGCCGCGACGTCCTCGCCAAGGCCCCGACGGGGTCGGGCAAGACGCTCGCGTTCGGCCTGCCGATCGTCGAGCGGACGCCGGCCGCCGGCGGCGTGCCGCGCGCGCTCGTCCTCGTCCCGACCCGCGAGCTCGCGCTCCAGGTGTGCGGCGAGTTGCGCCTCGCCGCCGCCCCGAAGGGGCTCCGCGTCGAGGCCGCGTACGGCGGCGCGCCGGTCGGCGCCCAGGCCAAGCGGCTCCGCGGCGCGCAGGTCGTCGTCGCCACGCCGGGCCGCCTCCAGGATCTCGTCGAGCGAAAGCTCGTCTCCCTCGCGGAGATCGAGACGCTCGTGCTCGACGAGGCCGACCGGATGCTCGACATGGGCTTCATCGACGACATCCGCGCGATCGCGGCGGCGACGCCGCAGTCCCGCCAGACGCTGCTGTTCTCGGCGACCCTCGGCGGCGAGGTTGCGCGCCTGGCAGAAGGGCTGCTGCGCGCTCCGCGCCGCATCGAGCTGCAGGCCGCGCGCACGCCGAATGCCGCGATCCTGCAGCGCCTGCACTGGGCCGACAACGCCCACCACAAGCAGGCGCTGCTCGAGCGCCTGCTCGCCGATCCGAGCATCGACCAGGCGATCGTCTTCACATCGACGCAGGTCGACGCGGAACGGGTCAGCAGCGCGCTGCTCGCGGAGGGCCATTCGGTGGCCGCGCTGCACGGCGGCATGCCGCAGGGCCAGCGCAACCGCACGCTCGGCAGCCTGCGCCGACGGAACCTGCGCGTGCTCGTGGCCACCGACGTCGCGGCGCGCGGCATCGACGTGCCCACGATCAGCCACGTGATCAACTACGGCCTGCCGATGAAGGCCGAGGACTACGTGCACCGGATCGGCCGCACGGGCCGTGCCGGCCGCGAGGGCCTCGCCGTCACGCTGGCCGAGCATCAGCATGCCGCGATCGTGCGTCGGATCGAGCGCTATACCGGCCACCCGATCCACGCCACGACGCTGGAGGGACTGGAACCGCGCACGCGCGCGCAGTTTCGCGAGGCCACACGCAAGGCGGCGCGCAAGGCGACCCGCAGCGGCGCCCGGCCCGCGGGACGTCCCGCTTCCGGTCGTCCCGCTTCCGCTCATCCCGCGGCCGGCAAGCCCTACGCCGCCCGCAGCGCACGGTCGCGCTGACCGGATCCGCACCGGACCGTCGTCGGGAGCGCGTCGTGACCGAAGGCTCGGGCGGATCCGCGAGCGACGACCCCACCGGCCCTGACGACGATTCCGGTCGGGCTGGCGCTACGCCAGACCCGCAGCGGGTCATCGACCGCACCCGGTGCTGGCTGGAGCGCGCGGTGATCGGGCTCGACCTGTGCCCGTTCGCCGGCGCCGTGCATCGCAAAGGCCGGATCCGGTATGTCGTCAGCGCCGTGACCGAGCCGGCGCGGCTGCTCGAGGAACTCGCCGCCGAACTGCAACTGCTGCAGGCGGCCGATCCGAGCGAGGTCGAGACGACGCTGCTGATCCACCCCGGTGTGCTGACCGACTTCCTCGACTACAACGACTTCCTCGATGTCGTCGATGAAGCCGTCTCCGAGCTCGGCCTCGAGGGCGAACTGCAGGTGGCCAGCTTCCATCCGGAATACCAGTTCGCCGGCACCAGCCCGGACGACATCGGCAACGCGACGAACCGCTCCCCGTATCCCACGCTGCACCTGCTGCGGGAAAGCAGCATCTCGCGCGCGGTGGATGCCTACGAGGGGATCGAGGAGATCGGTGAGCGCAACGCGGAAACGCTGCGGCGGCTTGGGGCCGACGGCTGGGCGCGCCTGTGGCAGGATTCGCCGCAGGACTGATGCGCATCGAACACCTCGTCGATCGGTTGCGGGCCGTCGCGCCGCGAGCGGAGCATCGCGAACGCGTGCTGCGGCTGTGGGTGCAGGCGCACCCTCAGGACCACGGTCGCCGTCGCCTCGAGACCTTCCTTCCGGCCAGCCTGCGGGCGGCCCTGCCGGCCTTGACGGCCGAGCTGTCGGCGATCGCGCGCATCGAATCCGAGCACCCGGACGGCGAAGGCGCCTCGCGCCTGCTCCTGCGACTTGCCGATGGCAATGCGGTCGAGAGCGTGCTGCTGCCGCGCGGCGGCCTCTGTGTTTCGACACAGGTCGGCTGT
>DATKNT010000130.1:0-12741 GCA_035541175.1 Gaiellaceae bacterium | reverse complement strand
GTGGGAGCGGTGGATGGAGCGGTGGCCGACGGTCGACGCGCTCGCGGCGGCTTCGACCGCCGACGTGATCCGCGAGTGGCAGGGGCTCGGGTACAACCGGCGCGCGCTCGCGTTGCACCGCGCCGCGCAACAGGTGGCGCGGCACGGGTGGCCCGACGATCTCACCGAGCTGCCCGGGGTCGGGCGGTACACCGCCGACGCGGTCGCCTGCTTCGCGTTCGGGCGCGACGTGCTGCCCATCGACGTCAACGTGCGGCGCGTGTCCGAGCGGACCGAGCACGCGTTCTCGTCCAGAGCCGCGCAGGCGCTGATGGATCTCGGCGCCACCGTCTGCCTCGCGCGCGTGCCTCGCTGCGGGGTCTGCCCGCTCGCGGACGCGTGCCCGTCGCGCGGGCGCCGGTACGAGCCGCTCCGCAGGCAGGAGCCGTTCGAGGGGTCGTTCCGGCAGCGGCGCGCGGCCACGCTCCGGCTCGTCGCCGAGGCGGCGAGACCGGTCGCGGAGCTGGACGCCGAGGCCGTCACCTCGCTCGCGCGCGACGGGCTCGTCCACGTCGCCGGCGAGGTCGTCTCGCTGCCCGCGTAGTGGTGCCCCGCCCGGCAATGCATGTCCGTCTCTGGCCCGCGATCACGCGGCGCGCTGCGGCGTCCTCAGTCGCGCCCGTAGCTTCGGCTACGAGCGCTCCCTGCGTCCTTGCATCGCTTGGTGCTCGCGACCCATAGCCTGGACGGCATTACCGGACAGGGCACTGCCGGTACCATCCCCTCGATGCTGCTCGCCACTTCCTTCACCGTGCTCCTGATCCCGCTGTGGATCCTGCTCTTCCTCGTCGTCGTGCTCGGCGTGTTCGCGCTGCTCGGGCGCATCCGCGGCGGCAAGTACCTCCGCCCCGTCTTCGCGGCCATGTCGAAGGTGCCGATCCTGCGCCGCTGGCTCCAGAAGGCGTCGACCGCGGCGATGGAGCGCTCGAACCCGGAGCTCGCGAGCGCGATGCGGAAGATGCAGCGCACCGGCGCGATCAAGGATCCGCAGAAGGCGCAGGCGGCGATGTCGCAGCTCACCCCGCAGGAGCGCCGCGCGCTGCTCGAGATGCAGGAGGAGCAGGGGCTGATGCCGGAGGCGACGAACCGCGAGATGCGGCGGCGTCTCGAGCGCGCCCGCAAGGACGCGCAGCGGCGCCGCTAGTACTCCTCGTAGAGCGGGTGCTTCATCCAGACGTTGGGCTCGACGTACACGCCGTGTCCCGCCTCGAAGCGCACCGGCACGAGCGCGCCCGGGACGACGTAGTCGCCGTCCTCGGGGAACTGGAGGCCCGTCCACTCCTCCCACTCCTCACGTGAGCCGGTGATCGTCATCGAGCGCGGGGCAATGTCGAGAATCTCCGCGCCGAGACGCTCGTGCGTGCGGATCCACGGGTCGTACGGCAGGCCGTCCTCGCGCCGCCACAGGACGTAGCGCTCGACCGGCGTCAGCGGGTAGCGCTCCTTCCACGTCGGCCGCACGGGCGCGATCAGCTCGTCGAGCCCGTGCGCGGCCGCGATGCTCGCCATGCGCCGCAGGAGCGCCTCGGCGAGGCCCTTGCCGCGGTACTCGGGGACGACGGCGACGACGATCGCGCACAGCGACGACGGCTCGCCGGCGACGCCGTTCGTCATCGCCCAGTCGATGCCGCGCGGCTCGGGGATGCCGTCCCAGCGCACGGGGAGCGTGCACCCCTGCGCGACGGTCGTCTTCCCGTCGAGGACCCAGAGCTGGAAGTCCGGGTACACCTCGAACAGCCGTGGCCAGAACGTGCTCACGATCGGGTCGTGCGTCATGAACTCCGGCCAGAGGTCGGGCAGCGTGCCGCCGAGGTCCTTCTCCGCGTGCGTGAGGATGCGGATCTTCACCGGCGCAGCAGCGCGACGGCCTGCGCGGCCAGCCCCTCGCGGCGGCCGGTGAAGCCGAGCGCGTCCGTCGTCGTCGCCCGCACCGCGACGAGCTCCGGGTCGACGCCGAGCGCGTCCGCAAGGCGCGCGCGCATCGCCTGGCGGTGCGGCGCCAGCCGCGGCTCCTCGCCGATCATGATGACGTCCGCGTTCGCGAGCTCCCAGCCGTCGGCCCGGACGCGTCGCCACGCCTCGCGCAGCAGCTCGATCGAGTCGGCGCCCTCGAGCGCCTCGTCCTCGGGCGGGAACAGCGCGCCGATGTCCTCCATCCCGGCCGCACCGAGCACCGCGTCCGTGAGCGCATGCGCGAGCACGTCGCCGTCCGAGTACCCGGCGAGCCCGCAGCGGTGCTCGATCCGGACGCCGCCGAGCACGAGCGGGACGCCGTCGGTGAACGCGTGGGCGTCGAAGCCGGTGCCGACGCGATACTCGGTTATGCGAGCCATGACGCGATCTTCGCGAGGTCGTCGGCCGTCGTCACCTTGAGCAGCCGCGGGTCGCCGGGGACGACCCTGACCCGGCCGCCGCGCGCCTCGACGAGGCTCGCGCAGTCGGTCGCGTCGCCGCCGGCGGCGGCCGCAGCGCGCAGCGCGTCCGCGACGAAGGCCTGCGGGGTCTGGACCGCCCAGAGGCCGTCGCGGGAGACCGTCTCGGCCACCGTGCCGTCCGCGCCGACGCGCTTCAGCGTGTCCGCGACGGGGATCCCCGGCACGGCGCCGTCCCAGCCCTCGGACAGCGGCGCGAGCACGCGCTCGACCACGTCGGCCGGGAGCAGCGGCCGGGCGGCGTCGTGGACGAGCACGACGAGCGCGTCTGCCGGCACCTCGGCGAGACCGGCGCGAACCGAGTCGGCGCGCGTCTCGCCGCCGGGAACGCAGGCGCTGACCTTCCCGCAGCCGAGCTCCTCGGCGAGCAGGATCGACGGCTCCTCCCAGCCGGGCGGGGCGACGAGCACGATCGCGTCGACCCACTCGCACTCGTCGAGCCGGTGCAGCGGCTCGGCGAGCAGCGGCTCCTCTCCGAGCTTCGCGAACGCCTTCGGCTGGTCCAGCCCTAACCGCTCCCCCCGCCCCGCAGCGACGAGGATGGCCCAGACGGACACGGCCCGGGGTCTGACCCCTAGACGGTGGCCGCGACGGCCTTCTTCTTCGCCGCCGGCTTTCTCTTGCCGTTGCCCACGCCGGCGAGGACGTCGTCGAGCCACTCGGCGCACTCGTCCTCGTCCATGCCCTTCGCGTACATGAGCTCGGAGGCGAGGATCTTCTTCGCCTTCACGAACATCTGCTTCTCGCCCGTGGACAGGCCCTTCTCGTGGTCTCGAAGCGACAGGTTCCGGACGACCTCGGCAAGCTCGAGGATGTCGCCGGTCTTCATCTTGTCGCGATTGTGCTTGAAGCGGCGGTTCCAGTTCTTCGGCATCTCGGTCGAGCCGCCCGTCAGGGCCTTCAGGACGACTACGACTTCCTTCTCGCCGATCACCCGGCGGAGGCCGACCTTCTCGGCGTTCTCGCAGGGCACCTGCACCGTCATGTCGTTGTGGAGGATCTTGATCGTCAGGTACTCACGCTTCTGCCCCAGGACCTCGCGCGACTCCTTCTTGACGACCGTCCCGGCCCCGTGGTGCGGATACACCACCTTGTCGCCGACCTTGTACAAGCCGGACCTCCCCTTTCAGTGTCCATTCCGCCAAGAGAGCCGGCGCACTCGGCGCCGGCCCCACGGCAATCCACTATACCGAAAACGGCCTGAAAAAGCCAAATTTCCGGCGATTTCGTCGCTTTGGTGTCTTACAGCTGGAGATAGCGGTCGACGAGGTTGTGCTCCTGGAGCCGGCGCAGGCCCTCGCGGATCTCGCGGGCCCGGACGGCGCCGACGCCCTCGACCGCCTCGAGGTCGTGCTCGGTCGCGCGGACGATCGCGTCGAGGCCGCCGAAGTCGGCGACGACGTGCCGGATCACCGACTCGGGGATCCGCGGGATGTGCGAGAGGACGCGGTAGCCCCGCGGCGCGACCGCGTGGTCGAGCGGGTTGACCGAGCGGGGGTAGCCGAGCAGCCCGGCCAGCCGGTCGAACTCGAGCAGCTCCTGGTAGGGCAGCGCCCGCAGCCCCTCGAGGGCGAGCGCCGCCTCCGCGACTGCGCCGGAGGCGTGGTAGTCGCGGACGATCGCGTCCCGTTCGGCCGGCAGGTCGCCGACGAGCTCCTCGAGCTGGAGCCGGATCAGCCGGCCCTCGCCGCCGAGCTCGACGCAGTCGCGCTGGATCCGTTCCGACATGCGGCTCGTCATCTCCGCGCGCTGGAGCACGACGAGGACGTCGTCGAGGACGACGGCGTTCTGGAACTCGAGCGCGGTCAGGCGGGTCAGCACCTGCTCGAGCCGCTGCCGGTAGGTGTCGAGCGTGCCGAGTGCCTGGTTCGTCTTGGCGAGCACGTCGGCGATCGGGTCGAGCTGGTAGCGCGCCGGGCCGACGAAGATCGTCACCGTCTCCCGCTGCTGGGAGATCGAGACGACGAGCGCCCCCGTCTGCTTCGCCACGCGCTCGGCGGTGCGGTGGCGCGTGCCGGTCTCGTCCGAGGGGATGGTCGGGTCGGGCATGAGCTGGACGTTCGCCCACGCGAGCCGCTTCACCGCCGGGTCGACGATGATCGCGCCGTCCATCTTCGCCAGCTCGTAGAGCAGCTGCGGGCGAAACGGGGCGTCGAGCCGGATGCCGCCGGAGAAGAGGAAGGACAGCTCGTCGGGCTCGCCGATGACGATCAGCGCCCCCTCGTGCGAGCGGATGATGTCGTCCACCGACTGGCGCAGCGCCGTCCCCGGCGCGAAGGCCGCGATCGCCTCGAGCAGGGCCGGATCGCGGCGCGGGTCGTCCTCGGAGGGCGTGCGGGTGAAGCCCAGCTCCCCGAGCGGCCGCACTTCCTTCGATTCGAGCGCCATCAGGCGCAGTGTGCCAGCTATCCGGGCCGGTCAGACGATCTCGACCCAGCCGAGGATCTGCTCGTCCGTGATCTTGTCGAGCAGCTCGGGATGGTCGGTACGCATGTGCTCCCGGATCTTGGCGAGCACGTCCTCGTCGGTGTCGGCGCGCGCGACGTAGCCGCACTCGCAGGTGACCTGTCTGGCCATGGGGCTCTCCCTCGCTGGATGGACTCCGGTCACGGCGATTATCGTCGGTCTACCGTGACGCGAACAACGATCCAGCTCTGCGGGCGGTACGTGGTCGAGCTCGCGGGGGTTCGCGTGGAGTCGCGGCTCCCCGGACGCCAGGGACGGCTGCTGCTCGCGTACCTCGTGCTGCATCGAAACGGGCCGGTGGGCCGGGGCCGGCTGGTGGACGCGCTCTGGTCGGGCGAGCTGCCGCGGGATCCGTCCGACGCGCTCGCCGCGCTGCTCTCCAAGCTGCGGGCGACGCTGGGGAACGACGTCGTCGCGGGCCGCGGAGAGCTGCAGCTCGTGCTGCCCGCCGACGCGAGGGTCGACGTGGAGGAGGCGATCGCGGGCGCGCACGAGGCGGAGTCCGCCTGCTCGCTCGGGGACTGGCCGCGTGCATGGAGCGCCTCGCTCGGCGCGCAGCTGATCGCCCGGCGCACGCTGCTCGGCGAGTACGAGGCGGCCTGGATCGACGAGTGGCGCCGCGAGCTCGAGGACGTGCACCAGCGCGCGCTCGAGTGCTACGTGCGCGCGTGCCTCGGCCTCGGCGGCACCGAGCTGGCCGGCGCCGAGCGCACGGCGCGGCGCCTCGTCCGCGCGGCGCCGCTGCGGGAGAGCGCGACCGCCCTGCTGATGGAGGCGCTCGAGGCGCGCGGCAACGCCGCCGAGGCGCTCCTCGTCTACGAGGAGCTGCGGACGCGGCTCCGCGACGAGCTCGGCGTCGCTCCGGCGGAGCCGCTCCAGGCGGCGTACCGGCGGCTGCTCGGCTCGCCGGCGGCCGGCTGAGCTCGCCAACCTTTCGACAAGGTTGTGTCCGGTTCGCGGAAACCGCGCCGGTCGATGCTCCGTACACCGTCCTCAAGGCGAAAGGAGCAGAGAGATGGCAGTCACCGAGACACGGATGTCCACGACGATGGTCGAGACGCTCGAGCAGGCGCTGCGGGGCGAGCTGATCCGGCCGGCGGACGGCGCGTACGACGAGGCGCGCCGCCTCTACAACGCGATGATCGACAAGCGGCCGGCGCTGATCGCACGCTGCGTCGACGTCGCCGACGTGATCGCCTGCGTGCGATTCGCCGCGGCGGAGGGCGTCGACCTGGCGATCCGCGGCGGCGGCCACAACGGCGGCGGGCTCGGAAGCGTCGACGGCGGGCTGGTGATCGACCTGTCCCTCCTCCGCGGGGTCCGCGTCGACCCGGCGGCGCGCACGGTCAGCGTCGCCGGCGGGACGACCCTCGGCGAGGTCGACCACGCGACCCACGCGTTCGGGCTCGCCGTGCCGGCGGGGATCATCTCGACGACCGGCGTCGGCGGCCTCACCCTCGGCGGCGGACTCGGGCATCTGACGCGTGCCTACGGCCTCTCGATCGACAACCTCGTCGGCGCCGACGTCGTGCTCGCGGACGGGTCGCTCGTCCGCGCGAGCGAGAGCGAGCACGAGGAGCTGTTCTGGGCGCTCCGCGGCGGCGGCGGCAACTTCGGCGTCGTCACCTCGTTCACCTTCCAGGCGAGACCCGTCTCGACCGTCGTGGCCGGGCCGATGCTGTGGCCGCTCGAGCAGGCACGCGAGGCTCTCTCGTTCTACGACGAGTTCATGCGCGCGGCGCCCGACGAGCTGAACGGGTTCTTCGCGTTCCTGACGGTGCCGCCGGGGCCGCCGTTCCCGGAGGAGCTGCACCTGCAGAAGATGTGCGGGGTCGTCTGGTGCTTCGCCGGGGCGCCCGCCGAAGCGGAGGCCGCGCTCGCGCCCGTGCGCGAGGCGTTGCCGCCCGCCCTCGACGGTGTGGGCGAGATGCCGTTCCCGGCGCTGCAGTCGGCGTTCGACGGCCTCTATCCGCCGGGCGACCAGTGGTACTGGCGCGCCGACTTCGTGGAGACGATCCCTCCCGAGGCGATCGACGCCCACCTCGCCCACGCGGCCGCGCTGCCGACGTGGAAGTCGACGATGCATCTCTACCCGGTCGACGGCGCCGCCGGACGGGTCGCGCCGGGCGAGACGGCCTGGGGCTACCGCGGAGCGCGCTGGGCGCAGGTGATCGTGGGCGTCGACCCCGATCCGGCGAAGGCCGGCGAGCTTCGCGACTGGGCCGTCTCCTACTGGGAGGCGCTCCATCCGTACTCGGCCGGCGGCGCGTACAGCAACTTCCTCATGGACGAGGGCGAGGACCGCGCCCGCGCCAGCTACGGCGGCAACCTCGATCGCCTCTCCCGCGTCAAGGCCGCCTACGACCCGGACAACCTCTTCCACGTCAACCAGAACATCAGGCCGGCGGCGTGAGCCGCCTGTGAGGGCACGGGACGACGATCGCGACAACGGGTCGCACCAGGCGGCCCTGCCCAGGAGGAAACCAGCGATGCTCCGTTCGCTTGCCGCTCTCGCGAGCGCGGTCGTCGTCCTCGCCCTGCCCATGGGAGCCCTTGCCATGCACGGGCCCGGAGACGGCTCCGAGTCCCACTCCCTGCCGACGCCGACGAACTACCTGTTCGACGGCAAGTACCTCGACCAGGCATCCTCGCCGCGGGCGATCGACGTCGTGAGCGCACCGCGGGCCGGCGGGTTCGACTACGGCGACGCGGCCGTCGGCGCCGGGGTCGGCGCGCTCGTGATCGTGATCGTCGGGGGCACCGTGCTCGTCGTGCGCCACGAGCACAACGGCCGCCACCTCGTCGCCTAGCCCGCCTCCTCGACGGGAGGATCACGCTCGAGCCCGACCTTCAGCGCCTGCCGCAGCGTCTCGGCCTCCGTCACGCGGAGGCCGGGGCGCTTCGGCGTCTCCGGCGGCGCGACGACCCGCTTCAGCCCGAGCTTGCCGCACTCCTCGAGCCGCCGTTCCGCCTGCGCGGCCGGGCGCAGCCGGCCGGTGAGGCCGATCTCGCCGAACGCCGCCGTGCCGGCGAGCACCGGCACGCGCCGCGCCGCCGAGGCGATGGCGAGCGCGACCGCGAGATCGGCGCCCGGCTCGTCGATCCGGACGCCGCCGGCGACGTTGACGAACACGTCGGCCTGGCCGAGCGCGACGCCCGCGTGCCGCCCGAGCACCGCGACGATCATCGCCAGCCGCTTCGGATCGACGCCGGTCGCGACCCGTCGCGGCATCGCGAGATCGGTCTGCGAGACGAGCGCCTGGATCTCGAGCAGGATCGGCCGCGTCCCCTCGAGCGCGGACGCGACGGCGGCGCCGGGCTCGCCGTCGACGGTGCGGCCGAAGACCTCGGACGGGTCGGGGACCGCGACGAGGCCCGTGCCCGTCATCTCGAACACGCCGAGCTCGTTCGTCGAGCCGAAGCGGTTCTTCGCGGCCCGCAGCACGCGGTGGGCGTGGTAGCGGTCGCCCTCGAACTGGAGCACGCAGTCGACGAGGTGCTCGAGCACGCGCGGGCCCGCGACGGAGCCGTCCTTCGTCACGTGGCCGACGAGGATGGTCGCGACCCCGGACTCCTTGGAGACGCGCAGCAGCCGCGCCGCCGCCTCGCGTACCTGCGCGACGGAGCCGGGCGCCGAGCCGAGCTCGGCCGAGTAGAGCGTCTGCACCGAGTCGATCACGCAGACGTCCGGGCGCTCCGTCTCGAGCGTCTCGCAGACGACGTCGAGCTCGGTCTCCGCGAGGATCTCCACCGCCTCCGCGCCGCCCAGGCGGGCGGCCCGGAGGCTGACCTGCGCCGGCGATTCCTCGCCCGTCACGAGCAGGGTTCGCCTCGTCGTGCTCATCGCGGCGAGGGCCATGAGCAGGAGCGTCGACTTGCCGACCCCCGGCTCGCCGCCGACGAGGACGAGCGAGGCCGGGACGAGCCCGCCGCCGAGCACGCGGTCGAGCTCCGGGACACCGGTGCGGATCCGGTCCGCCTCCTCGGCACGGACGTCGACGAGCCGGAGCAGCGGCTTCGCGGCGTTCGCCTTCCCCGCCCGGGCTCCGTTCCCGCGTTGTGGCACCTCCTCGACGAGCGTCCCGAACGAGGAGCAGCCGGGGCACTTCCCGAACCAGCGGCCGGCGGTGTAGCCGCACTCGGTGCACGCGTACTGGACGGCTGCCCTGGCCATGAGCTCCAGCCTATGCAGCGAGCCGGACGCCGATGGTGACCGCTTTCCGGCGGCTCCGTCACGACACACGAAAAAGCGGCCCGCCGCAGGGGGCCGCTTGATCGTAGGGGGTGAGGGTCCGAGCCCGCGCCGCATCGGGGCTCGTGGGGATGTGCCGTCTGCCCTGCATCCTGCCCCGCCCGGACCGGTTGATTCGTCCCCTTTCGGGTGGTTCATCGCCCTGCTTCACCGACTTCCCGGGGTCGGGGAATCGGCCCAGGGGCGTGCGGAGAAGCCGCAGCGCGGTTCCGCGGCGGCCCGAATGTCGCACAATTCGGGCAACGGGCACGATCGGCTCGAGGCAAACGCCAGTTTCGAATGAAGGAGTCGCCATGAGAAGGGTCCTCGAGTACGGCGGAGTCGCCGCCGGCGTCATCCTGATCGCGATCGGTGCGTTCGCGATCTACAAGGCCAACGACGGCAAGAACACCGTCGCGTCCAACCTCAAGCAGCAGCAAATCGTCGGCACCCCGGACATGACCCCGTCCGGCATCGCAGCCGAGGCGAAGGCGGCGGGCCTGCCGAGCAGCATCCCGCTTCCCACCTGCACGATCGCCAACAAGCAGGTCACCAACGGTCAGCAGGCGCGCTGCTTCGCCCAGTACATGCAGATCCATGCGTACGAGGCGACCGGCGGAGTCCCGTACTCGCAGATGCCGCGCTACGCGTCGCCCGACGGAAAGGGGACGAACGACGCGTCCAAGGCGACGAAGGGCGCGAACGGGCAGCCGCTCGACAACCCCGCACGTGACGTGTGGGTGACCGAGACGGCGCTCACGAGCGCGCTGAACATGTCCTACATGGCCGAGCAGATCTCGCTCTTCGGCCTCGGCGTCGGCATCGCACTCCTGCTCAGCGGCGTCGGGTTCATCATCCTCGCCCTCGGCGGCGCGCTCAGCGCAGGCGGCTGGCTGTTCAACCGCTCGGCGAAGAAGGCCGAGGCGGCGAAGCCCGCGGCCCCCGCAGCCGGCTAGCGGTTCCCCCACACCGGCTCCCCGGAAGGGCGGCTCCAGGGCCGCCCTTCCTCTGGTCCTGCGTGAGCGATGCGTGAGCGCCCGGCGCGACAACGGGAATGTGTCGGCCACCGCCGACGCATGCACACGAGGAGGGACAACCGATGAGACCCAGCTTCCGAACTCGATGGCTCGTCGCAGCAGCGGCGGCGGCCGCGGCGCTCGCGGTCGTCCCGGCGGCGCTCGCCGATCCGCCGCCGAACGACAACCGCGACAGCGCCGCGCCGATCCCGACGTTCCCGGCGACGATCCAGGGGACGACGGTCGACGCGACGGTCGAGCGGCTCGACCCGCAGATCTCGCAGTGCGGGCAGATCGAGGGGACCGTCTGGTACCGGATCGACCAGGCGCCCGACGGCACCGTCGCGCTCACGGCCCAGGGCGCGGGCCTCGCGCCGGTGCTGCGCGTCTACTCGCTCGTCAAGAACGGGATCCAGGAGCTCGACTGCTCGAGCGCGCCCGCCGGCGGGACGGCGGACGTCGCCTTCGACACGAAGCGCGGCGCGTCGTACCTCGTCGTCGTCGGGCACAAGCCGTCGACGCCGGACGGCGCGTTCGAGCTCGACGCGAAGCTGTTCCTGCCGCCGACGAACGACACGCGCGGGCAGGCGGCGCCGCTCGGCAAGGTCCCGGCGAAGGTGAACGGCTCGACGGTCGGGGCGACGACCGACTCGAACGACCCGGAGGACTGCGGCCTGGCCGGCGGCACCGTCTGGTACTCGGTCTCGCCCGGCAAGGCGGAACGGCTCGTGCTGACGCTGCGCGCGGCCGGCGACCTCGATGCGGCGGTCGCGGTCGTCAGCCACCTCCGCTCGGAGTACGACACGGTCGCCTGCGGGCAGACGGACAAGCAGGGCGACGCCGCACTCGCGTGGGACGTCGAGCAGGGCGCGTCGTACCTGATCGTCGTCGGCCAGCGCAAGGGCTCCGGGCCGGGCAGCTTCGCGCTCGACGTGCTCTCGGGCACCGCGCGCGAGACCGCGCCCGGGACGCACCTCGCCGCCGCCGGCGTCACCTCGACCGTGAACTGGCTCACCGACGTGAACGACGTCTACTGGACGACGATGACGGCCGGCACGACGTACCGGATCGCGTTCCGCTCGCCGGACTGCGCGATGCTCGTGCTCGAGAACAAGGGCAGCGAGATCGGTCACTTTTCCTGCAGCGGGTACACGACGTTCACCCCCGGTCCAGACGGCGGTGGCCGGTACGTGTTCGAGGTCCTCGCTCCGCGCAGGTCGAAGACGGCCGAGTACCGGCTCCAGGTCGCCGGCGCCGGGCCCGACGATCAGGGCATGGGACTCGAGCTCGGCAACCTCTCGACCGTCCACGGCAGCCTCTCGCCCGCCGGCATCGATGTCGTCGACCTCTACCACTTCGACGTCGCGCAGGCGAGCGAGGTGCGGCTCCGCCTCGGCCGGCAGGAGGGGCGTGACTTCGCGATGGCCCTCCTCACGGACGACGGCCGGCGGATCAGCGGCTCGGACAACGAGTTGCAGCTGCACCTCCAGCCGGCGCACTACGTCGTCGCGGTTCACGGCGCGGTCGGCAGCCCGGCCGGGCGGTACACGCTCGGGCTCGTGATCCGGCAGCTGACGCAGACGTCGGTGACGGCGTCGGCGTCGTCGATCGCGCCGGGCGGATCGGTGACGTTCACGCTGAGGACGAGCCCCCCACCGGACGCGGGCGTGCTCGAGCTGGAGATCGACCGGTTCGACCCGCTGATGGGCTGGCAGTTCAGCAAGCTGATCCGCGTCCCGGCGCCCGGCGGCAGCGTCACGTGGACGCCGCCCGCGCTCGGCCGCTGGCGCGCGCGCGTGCGCTACCTCGGCACGCTCGAGTTCAGCCCGAGCGAGAGCGGATACGTGACGGTGCAGGTCGCGAAGCCGCTCCGCTGAGTCGCGGCGCATCGCAAGACGGAGCGGCCGCCTCTCGGCGGCCGCTCCACGTCTCGGGTGTGACGCCTCGACTCCTAGTGCTCGGCGACGGGCTCTTCGTCATCGTCGGAGGAGGCGCTCTCCTCCGGCGGGACGGTCACCTTCTCGGGCGTGACCTCGCCCGGGATGACGGTGATGTCGACCTCGTCGCCCGGCGTGCCGTCCTCGTTGACCGTGCGCGCGACGAGGATGGTCGAGCCCGGCTCGAGGCTGCGGCCGAGCACGAAGTCGGCGAGCGGGTCCTCGATGTAGCGCTGGATCGCGCGGCGCAGCGGTCGCGCGCCCATCGCCGGGTCGTAGCCCTTGTCGACGAGCAGGTCCTTCGCCTCGTCGGTGAGCTCGATCGAGGTCTCGTGCGTCGCCATCTGCTCGCGCAGCCGCTTCAGCACGAGATCGACGATCGTCTTGATCTCGTCCTTGTCGAGCTTGTGGAAGACGATGATCTCGTCGATGCGGTTGAGCAGCTCAGGGCGGAAGACCTTCTTCAGCTCCCCCATGACGCGTGACTTCATCTCGTCGTAGGAGAGGCCCTCCTCGTCGCCGACCGAGAAGCCGAAGCCCTGGTTCTTCGCGATCGAGCCGGCGCCGATGTTCGACGTCATGATCACGATCGTGTTCCGGAAGTCGACGCGGCGGCCCTG
>DATKNT010000129.1:0-16486 GCA_035541175.1 Gaiellaceae bacterium | reverse complement strand
AGCGCCGCGTCGTTCAGCTTCAGCTTCTCGAGCGCGTCGCGCAGCTCCGGGTAGTCGTCGGAGTCGGTCGGGAACAGCCCCGCGAAGACCATCGGCTTCACGTCCTTGTATCCGGGCAGCGGCTCGGCGGCGCGGCGTGCGACCGACGTGATGGTGTCGCCGACGCGGAGTCGCGAGACGTCCTTCAGCCCGGTGACGACGTAGCCGACCTCGCCGGCGGAGAGCGACTCGACCGGCGTCATCGTCGGCGAGAAGAAGCCGAGCTCCTCCGCCTCGAAGCGCGTCGCGGCGGCCATCGCCTCGAGCGGCTCGCGCCGCGAGAACGAGCCGTCGACCATGCGCACGAACGCGACGACGCCGCGGTACTGGTCGTAGGACGAGTCGAAGACGAGCGCGCGCGGCGCGGCGTCCGCCGTCCCGGCCGGGGCGGGCACGCGGTCGACGATCGCGTCCAGCACGTCGGCGACGTTCTGGCCCGTCTTCGCCGAGATACGGAGCACGCGCCCCGGGTCGTCGCCGAGCAGGTCGGCGACCTCGACGGAGGCACCGTCGGGATCGGCCTGCGGCAGGTCGATCTTGTTCACGACCGGGACGATCTCGAGCCCGTTCTCGATCGCGAGATACGCGTTGGCGAGCGTCTGCGCCTCGATCCCCTGAGCCGCGTCGACGACGAGGAGCGCGCCCTCGCACGCCTGGAGCGACCGCGAGACCTCGTACGTGAAGTCGACGTGCCCGGGCGTGTCGATGAGGTTGAGCTCGTAGCCCTTCCAGCTGACCCTGACTGCCTGCGCCTTGATCGTGATCCCGCGCTCGCGCTCGAGCTCCATCGAGTCGAGCACCTGCGCCCGCATCTCGCGCGCGGAGACGGCGTCGGTGAGCTCGAGGATGCGGTCGGCGAGCGTCGACTTGCCGTGGTCGATGTGGGCGATGATCGAGAAGTTGCGGATCCTGCTCTGGTCCATGGGCCTCCGCGGCGATGGTACTGCCGCCGTCTCGTGGACGCCGTCCTCCGACTCGGCCTCGACGGCGAGGACTGCTGCTCGAGCGGCCGCGACCGGTCCCACTCCGGGCCTGAGCGGCTCCTCACGACGTGGAATATCGCCACGCCGCTGTTCGAGTACGGCCTACCTACGGGTGGTCGTTTCGCGCCTGGATGATCAGGTCGACCAGGTCCTGGCCGCCGCTGCCGTTGTTCTCGGACGAGTTCTGCGAACTCTGGACCGCGACGGCGCGCGGCCACGGCTCGTTGCCCCACCAGCCGAAGAACGGGCCGCCCGACTGACCGGGCCAGACGTCGGCGTGGTGCGACATCGCCTCGCTCGAGTCGAGCTCCCACCAGGCGCCGTCGAGCGCGATCCCGCTCTGGAAGGTCGGCCGGTTCCCGCCGGTGAGGTCACCCGGATACCCGATGTGGGACCAGTACGTCCCGCCGTCCCACGCGTCGGTGTAGCCGCGTGACCCGATCCACCCGGTGACGTTCCCGATCGCCCAGTTGAGGACGACGCACACGTAGTCATACATCCCCTCGATCCAGTCGATCGTCGGGCCCGAGACCTTGTACTTGTAGTACGTCCAGCTCGCCCACGCGTCGCCGAACGGAGCGCTGCCGTCGAAGAACGCCGGCCGGAAGCGAATCCAGCCCGCCTGGTTGTTCGGCAGCCACTGCACCATGTGGCTCACCGTCAGCAGGTGGCGCGGTCCCACCATCACGCCGCTTCCGAATCCGTTCGGGCTGTCGACGCGGCCGAAGCAGCACCACGGGAAGGACGTGTCGTGGAACACGACGCGATCGTCGGGCGGGAAGATCGTCGTCGCCTGATTCCCGGTCTCGTCTTCGGCGGGGAGCGAGCGGAAGAACGGCGGCGTGCGGAGCGCGGCCGGAACCGAGCGCGGCGCCGGCCTGAATGCGAGATGACCCGGGTGCAGGCCCTCGAGCGCAAGCGGCTTGCGCGCGCCACGCCTCGAGACGTCGCCGAGCGCCTTGACTGCCTTCAGCCGGCTCGCAGGCGGGAACACGTATTGCCCGAGCTTCGCGCCTTCCGGACGGACCCGCAGCGTCCCGGCGGCTCCCGCCTTCGTGTCGACCTCCACCACCCCGCCGGCGACCGGAAGGAACATGCTCAGCTCGAGGTCGTCCGGCGGCGACTCCTTCGCCGGCACCGCCTTGCGCCGGCGTTTCGCGTCGGCCGCGGTCTGCGGCTTCGGCTGGTCGGCGAACGCGAGATTCTTCTCGTCGGTGCGGATGCGAACAGCCACTGCTCCCCCCTCCTGTCGCGCCGCAGCGATTCGAGTTGGCGGCTTATACCAAACCCCACGCGTCGGTGACGGGGACCTACGCGCGGCGGAGCCGGCCGCGCAGCGACGACATCGCGCTCAGCTCGCGCACCTGGAGGAGCTTGCAGCAGCCGAGATACGTCAGCACGGCCGCGGTGAGCGCGAGACCGAGCGAGACGAGCTGGGCGCCGAAGGAGCGGCCGAGCGCGGAGTCCAGCGGGCGCCACACCGTCCAGGCGACCGCGGCGACGACCGCCGAGGCGACGACCACCTTCAGCGTCGTCGCGGCGATCGCCCCTCCGTCCACGCCGCCGAGGCGGCGGCGCAGGAGGACGAACAGCGCCCAGCTGCCCGCGAGGTTGACGAACGCCGTCGAGAGCGGGATTCCCCAGACCCCGTACCGGTAGAACCACCAGTCGAGCAGCGCGTTCAGGAACAGGTTTCCGAGCGCGACCATCGTCGGGATCCAGTTCTCCTGCAGGCTGAAGAACGCGCGGTTGAGCATCAGCATCGCACCGTTGAAGACGAGCCCCGCGCTGAAGGCGGCGAGCGCCCCGGCGACGACCGGCGTCTGCGCCGGCGTGAAGTGGCCGTGCTGGAAGAGAATCCGCACGATCGGCTCCGCGAGCACCGCGCTGATCACCGCGGCCGGCGCGAGCAGGAACACGATCTGGCGCAACCCCGTGTTCACCGTCTCACGAAAGCGCTTCGTGTCGCCGCGCGCGGCATAGCGCGACAGCGACGGGAACAGCACCGTCGCGATCGCGACCGAGAAGATCCCCTGCGGCAGCATGTAGATGAGGAACGCCTTCTGGATCGCGCTCGGCGCGAGCTTCGGGTCGATGAAACGCGACGCGAAGAACGTGTCGATGACGGCGTTGAAGTTGATCAGCCCGAGCCCGAGCGTCACCGGCACCATCAGCACGAAGACGCGCTTCACCGCCGGATCGCGCCAGTCGATCACCATCTGCAGGTGGCCATCGCGGCCGCGCAGCCACGGCACCGGCAGCAGCGTCTGGATCACCGTTGCGATCAGGATCGAGAACGCGTAGATGTAGAGCTGTTTGTTCATCGTCGTCGCGTGCGGCACGCCGAGGACGAGGCCGACGATGATCGCGAGGTTCCAGAACACGGGCGAGATCGCCGGCACCGTGAAGTGGTCGTAGCTGTTGAGGATCCCGACGATGATCCCGGAGATGCCGAGCAGGACGACGATCGGGAAGAGGACGCGCGAGAGCCCGACGGCGAGCGACGGGTTGCCGCCCGGGTTGCCGAACAGGCCGATCACCCACGGCGCGACGAGGATGTAGATCACCGTCACCGCGCTCAGCCCGAGCAGGATCAGCCAGAAGAGGCTCGACGCGACACGCCAGGCGCGCTTGCGCTCGCCCTTCTCCAGCAGCTCGCTGAAGACGGGCACGAACGCCGACGAGAGCGCAGCGTCGGCGACGAGCGCGCGGATCAGGTTCGGGATCTGGAACGCGACGGTGAACGCGTTGATGCTGCCCGCGACGCCGAAGAAGTTCGCGGTGACGATCTCGCGCACGAGCCCGAGCACGCGCGACAGCCCCGTCGCGGCGGCGAAGATCGCGGTCGAGACGGCGAGCCCACGGCGCGTGGGCTCGGGCACGGCCCCGTGCGGCACGGGCGCCTCCGGCGTCGGGACGAACGCGGTCTCCGCGGTGGAGAACGTGTCCTGCTCGAGCGCGGCGACCGTCTCCGCCTCCTCGAGTGCGTCCCAGTCCAGCTCGAGCTCGTCCGCCTCGTGTCGCGCCGCCTCCTCGCGGAGCCGCGCCGGGCGGATGATCATCGTCGGCTGCTCCGACGTGTCGGCGAGCAGAGGCCGGCTTTCGACCGTCGTCTCGTCCACGTCGAAGTACGTCGGCTTGCCCTGCGCCCGGCGGCGGCGGTCGCGCTCGATGCGACGCTCGTGCCGCTCGCGCTCGAGGTCGTCGCTCACGGCATGAGCATAGGGAGCGCGCGTGCCGGTCAGGAGCCGCTGCGGCGGTCCTTGCCGGAGCGGCGGTCGGTGCCCGCGCGGCGGTCGCGACCGGAGCGGCGCTCGCCCGTCGGCGGCGGCTCGCCGTCTTCCGCGCGACGGTCCTTGCCGGACCGGCGGTCGCCGCTCGACCGGCGGTCGGAGCCCGCCCGCTTCTCGTCCATGGGCGCTGGTTCGCGCCGCACGCAGGCTCTCCTGCCGCTTGCTACCATGGCGCGGCCCGCAGACGCGGGCGTTTTCACGCGATGCCGAACATCAGACAGCAAGAGAAGCGCGTCCGCCAGGCGACCCGGCAGCGGGCGGAGAACCTCCGCTGGCGCTCGACCGCGAAGACGCTCATGCGCAGGCTCCGCGAGGCCGCCGACGAGGGCGACGCCGAGGCGGTCGCCGCCCGGCACAAGGAGCTCGTCCGCTGGCTCGACAAGGCCGCGGCGAGCGGCGCGCTCCACAAGAACACCGCCGCCCGTCGCAAGGCGCAGGCCGCGCGCATCGCCGCGGGCTCGCCCGTCGCGTAGGCGTCGCTACGCCGCGCGCTCGCGCGGGCGCGTGATGTCGACGAGCGCCCGCTCGAGCTCGAGATCGGACGGGAGCCGCGAGCCGCCCTTCGAGGCCGCGTCGAGCTCTGCGAGGCGGACGATCGCGTCGGACAGCTCCTCCGGCGAGAAGTTCGCCGCCTGGGCGAACGCCTTCTCGGCCGCGTACGGATGCATCTTCAGCTGCGCCGCGGCGTCCCTCGGGCGCACGCCGTCGTCGGCGAGCCGTGCGCACCGCCGGACCTTGCCCACGTGGCTCGCGAGCATGGCGACGAGCCGGACGAGCTCGCCCGAGCGGGGGCGGTCGGAGCGCTCGAGCAGCGACTCCGCGGCACCGAGGACGGCGGCGACGTCCCGGCGCCCCCACGCGTCGGTGAGCGCGAAGATCGACGTCTCGGCCAGCGGGCTCGCGATCCGCTCGACGTCGGCGAGCGTGATCGGATCGCCGGCGGCCCACGTCGCAAGCTTGTCGATCTCGCTCGTGAGCGCGTCGGGATCCTCGCCCACGATCTCGACGAGCCCGCGGCACGCCTCCGCGTCGGCCTTCGCCCCGACGCGCTTGAACTGCTCGGCCACCCAGTCGTGGATGCGGCGCTTCTGGACGTCGTAGGCGAGGATCTCGCCGACCTTCGCGACCGCCTTCCCGAGCGGCGAGTCGGCCTTGATCTCCTCGCCGACGAGCGCGAGCACCGTCGCCGGCGCCGGTGAGGCGAGGTAGGCGGCGATCTCCTTCGCGTCGACCGCCTTCCAGCGCTCTACCGCCTCGACGACGACGAGCCGGCCCTCGCCGACGAACAGCCCGAGCGCGTTGCACGCCGCGACCGCGTCCCCGCCGGACGCGTCGTGCGCGCTCAGATGCTCCGTCGCGTCTTCACCGATCCGCTCGCGCAGCCGGTGGAGGGCGCGCGCGATCTTCGGTCGGTCGGTGCCGGTGAGGAGATAGACCGGTTTCAGCTCGCTCGCCACGACGCCAAGCATAGGCGGCGGCCGCGAGCACGCCGGCCGCGAGCGCGGCGGCCGCGGCGGGCGAACGGATCTGCGCGCCGGGCAGGCCGCCGAAGAGCCGGGCGCAGCCGGCGAGGTAGGCGGCGCACCACCCGTTCGCCTGCGCGAGCACGACCGCGAGCGGGCGTGCGACCGGCGTCGTCACCGCGGAGAGGAGCGCGAGGCCGAGCATCGGCGCGACCGCAGGCGCCGCAGCCGCGTTCGCCGGCACGGTCACGAGCGGGATCTGGTGGAACTGGAACCACGACACCGGCGCGGTCGCGAGCCCGCACGCGCCCGACACGGCGACGGCGCCACGGAGCCACTGCGGCATCGGGTAGCCGTCGAGGACGCGGCGGAGCCGCGGTGCGAGCACGAAGATCGCGAGCACAGCGACGAACGAGAGCTGGAAGCCGGCGTCGAGCAGCAGGTACGGATTCCACGCGAGCAGTCCTGCCGCCCCGAGCAGCAACGCGTGCCACGCGTCGCGCTGCCGGCCGAACAGGAACGCCAGCGAGCCGAGGATCCCGGCGATTCCGGCGCGGATGACGGACGGCTGCGGCCCGACCGCGAGCACGTAGCCGCCGATCGCCGCGATCGCCCCGACCTCGGCCCAGAGCCGCGAGCAGCCGAGCAGGAGCAGCAACCCGCCCGCCCCGCCCGCGACCACGACGACGTTCCCGCCGCTGACCGCGAGCAGGTGGTAGAGGCCGCTCGCGCGGAACCGCTGCTGCAGGGTGTCGCTGAGCCCCTGCACCTCGCCGAGCACGACCCCGTCGAGCACCGCCTTCCGCTCGCCGCCGAGCCCGGGGGCGCCGTCGCGCGCGAGCCAGCCGTGCAGGCGGTCGGCGACGCCGCCGACGCCGCCTCGACGGCCGACCACGCGCCAGGCGTCCGCGCGCAGCACGACATGGACTCCGTGGCGACGGAGCCACGTGCGCTCGTCGAATCCGTTCGAAGGCCCGCGCGGCGCGCGGAGCTCCCCGAGCAGGGACAGGGTCGTGCCCTGCGGCGGTGCGCGTCCCGGCGGCAGCTCGAGCAGCACCGGCTCGCGGGGATGGAGGTCGCCCCAGCGGAGGACGAGCGCGCGCACCCGCGTCTCGAACCGGCCGGGCCGAGCCGGCTCCTCGGTCTCCACGACGGCGCGCTCGGCGGTGCCGATCCGGGGGGCGAGCACGCTCGCGTCGAGCGTCGCCAGACGGTGGCTCGCCCACCACCAGCCGGCGAGCGCCACGGCGCACGCGGCCGCGGCGATCCGCGCACGCCGGCCCCGAGCCCCGAGTGCGACCGCCGCCGCGACCACGCCCGGAAGCGCGACGGCGACGAGGCCTATTCGCGCCGCGTTCGCGGCCGCGAGCCCGGCGCAGAGCGACGCGACGAGGAGCGAAGGCAGGCGAGCGCTCACGGGATCACCAGACCCTTCAGCTGGGCGATGCGCGCCGGGCCGATGCCCGGAACCGCGTCGAGCTCGTCGACGGAGCGGAACGCGCCGTGCGCCTGCCGGAACGCGACGATCTTCGCCGCCGTCGCCGGCCCGATCCCGGGCAGGGCGTCGAGCTGCTCGGCCGTCGCGGTATTCAGGTCGAGCGGCGCCGACGCCGAGGCGCCCGCGGCCGGAGGGGGAGCCGCGACCGCCCCGCTGCCGGGACTTCGAGCGGGAACGACGATCTGCTCGCCGTCCGCGAGCGGTGCCGCGAGGTTCACGAGCGCCAGGTCCGCCTTCGCCGTCGCGCCCCCGGCGAGCGTGACCGCGTCGGCGATGCGCGTCCCCTGCCGGAGCCGGTACAGCCCGGGGCGGCGCACCGCGCCGACGACGTCGACGACGACGCGCGGGACCGCAGCGGGCGCCGCGCGCCGCGCCGGCCGGAGCGGCCCCGGCGCCGGTCGCGCCGGCGCGCCGCCGCCGAGGTGCCGCGCGACCAGGAACGCCGCGACGGCGAGCAGCAGCGCGGCGGCGAGCGCGCGCCGTCGCGACGGCGAGAGAGCCGAGAGCTCCATGTCGCCCATTCTGACAACGCAACCGTGACGGAAGCGTCACAGCTTCGTGGCAATACGCGAGCGGCTAGCCGACGACGAAGTTGACGAGCTTCTGCGGCACGACGATCGTCTTCCGCACCTCGAAGCCGTCCAGATGCGCCTGCACGCGCGGCGACGCCAGCGCCAGCGCGACGAGCTCGTCCTCCGGGAGCCCCGTCTCGACGACGAGCCGGTCGCGCACCTTGCCGTTCACCTGGACGACGAGCTCGAACGTGTCGCGCTCGAGCTGCGACTCGTCCGCGACCGGCCACGCCGTCTCCCACAGCCGCTCGTGGCCGAGCCGCTGCCACAGCTCCTCGGCGACGTGCGGCGCGTACGGCTGGATGAGCGAGACCGCCGTCTCGACGGCGAACCGTGACGCCGGATCGTCGGGCGTGCGCGACACGTCGTTGACGAGCTCCATCACGGCCGACACGGGGGTGTTGAAGACGAACCGCCGCTCGATGTCGTCGGTCACCTTCGCGATCGTCGCGTGCGCCTTCCGCGCGAGCGGGGTCCCCGTCGTGACGCCGGTCGGCTCGCGCTCCAGCTCGTCGTGGGTCACGCGCCACAGGCGGTGGATGAACCGCGACGTCCCCTCGACGCCGGTCTCCTGCCACTCCTTGTCCTGGTCGGCCGGGCCCATGAACAGGATGTACAGCCGCACCGCGTCCGCGCCGTGTTCGTCGACGAGCTCGTCGGGCGAGACGACGTTGCCCTTCGACTTCGACATCTTCGCGCCGAAGCGGTAGATCATCCCCTGGTTGAACAGCCGTGCGAACGGCTCGCGGAAGCCGATCAGGTCGAGGTCGTTCAGCGCCTTCGTGAAGAAGCGCGCGTACATCAGGTGGAGGATCGCGTGCTCGATCCCGCCGATGTACTGGTTCACCGGCAGCCAGTAGTCGACCATCCCGCGGTCGAAGGGCTCGCGGTCGTTGAGCGGGTCGGTGTAGCGCAGGAAGTACCAGGAGGAGTCCACGAAGGTGTCCATCGTGTCGGTCTCGCGCTCGGCGGCGCCGCCGCAGGAGGGGCACGGGACGTGCAGCCACTCGGTCGCCGTCGCCAGCGGCGAGCGGCCCTTCGGCATGTAGTCCTCGACCTCCGGCAGCAGCACCGGCAGGTCCTCCTCCGGCACCGGGACGATCCCGCACGCGGGGCAGTGGACGACCGGGATCGGGCACCCCCAGTAGCGCTGGCGCGACAGGAGCCAGTCCCGCAGACGGTAGTTGACCGCCGGCCTGCCGCGACCGCGCTCGCCGAGCCACCCGACGATCGCCCGCTTCCCGTCCGGCGCTGGCATGCCCGAGAACTGCTCGGAGTTGACGAGCACCTCGTTCTCGCTGTGCGCGACGTATGCGGCCCCCTCCTCCACCTCGCCGTCCTCCGGCGCGACGACGTGCACGATCGGCAGGCCGAACTGCTCGGCGAAGGCGAAGTCCCGCTCGTCGTGCGCGGGCACGGCCATGATCGCCCCCGTCCCGTACTCCATCAGGACGTAGTCGGCGACCCAGATCGGGATCTCCGCGTCGTTCACGGGGTTCGTCACGTAGAAGCCTGTGAAGACGCCGGTCTTCTCGACGGCGGCGGCGCGCTCCTCGCCCTTGCGCGCAGCCGCGCGGCGCGCGTAGGCGCGGATCTCGTCGGCGTGCGGCGAGCGCTCGGCCAGCTGCTCGACGAGCGAGTGCTCCGGCGCGAGCACGAAGAACGTCGCGCCGAACAGCGTGTCCGGCCGCGTCGTGAAGACCGGGACGTCCACGTCCAGCTCGCCGATGTGAAAGGTCACCTCGGCGCCCTCGGAGCGGCCGATCCAGTTGCGTTGCATCGTCAGCACCCGCTCCGGCCACGACTCGAGCAAGGCCATCTCGTCCAGGAGACGGTCGGCATAGTCCGTGATGCGGAACATCCACTGCTCGAGATTTCGCGACTCAACCTCGGCGCCGCAGCGCTCGCAGCGCCCGTCGATCACCTGCTCGTTCGCGAGCACCGTCTGGTCGTTCGGGCACCACTTGACCGGCGCTTCCTTGCGGTACGCGAGCCCGGCGTCGTACAGCTTGAGGAACAGCCACTGCGTCCACCGGTAGTACTCGGGCTCGTGGGTCGAGACCTCCCGCGCCCAGTCGATCGACCAGCCCATCCGCTTGATCTGCCTGCGGATCGCCTCGATGTTCCGCTCCGTCGAGATGCGCGGGTTGCTCCCTTCGCGGATCGCCGCGTTCTCGGCCGGGAGCCCGAAGGCGTCATAGCCCATCGGGCGCAGGACGGCGTAGCCGTGCCGGCGGCGCACGTGCGAGACGACGTCGCCGAGCGTGTAGTTGAGGACGTGGCCCATGTGGAGCTCGCCCGACGGGTACGGGAGCATCTCGAGGACGTACGTCTTGCGCGTCGCGGCGGCCGGGTCGGCCGGGTTCGGGACGTGGAAGGCCCCCGCGTCCTCCCAGACCCGCTGCCACTTCGCCTCGATCGTCTTCGAGTCGTACCGGTCGTCGTCCATGTCTCACTCCAGAGACGAAAAAGCCTCTCCGAGGAGAGGCCGTGGGAAGCCGGTGCGGCTCGCGCCGCACGTGACTTCCTGTGTCAGATAAGCCGCTCCTGCATCGGCGGAGACTGTAGCAACCGGTACGGTCGCCGTCATGGAGAGGATGCGCTTCACGGAGGGGGTCGAGCTCGCCGACGAGCGGCTCGAGCGCGTGACGGTCGCGCGGCTGACGCGACCGGGATCGTTCCAGGCGGCGATCTTCCGGATCGCGCCGGGAGGACGGATCGCGCGGCACCCAGCGGCTGCGCCGCAGCTTCTGGCCGTGCTCGAAGGGAGCGGCGTCGTCAGCGGCGGCGACGGCGTCGAGGAGCCGATCGCCGCCGGCGAGGCGGTCGTCTGGGCCGAGGGCGAGGAGCACGAGACACGGAGCGACGCCGGCCTCGTCGCGCTCGTGCTCGAGGGGCCGGGACTGACGCCGACGGGCTAGCGGTCGAGCAGCGCCTCGAGCCCGCGCAGTCCCGTCGTGTCGAGGATCTCGTCGCGGTGGAGGAGGTACGGCTCGGCGGCCGACTGCACGTCGCCGGGGCGCGTCGTCACCGCGAGGACGTAGCCGGCACGGCGGACGAGCGGGAGGACGGCGGCGTCGACCGCGCCCGCCGGGTACGCGAACCACTGCACCGGGCGGCCGAGGTGCCGCTGGAGCGCCCACCGCGACGCCTCCAGCTCGTACAGGGCCTGCGACGCCGACAGGTACGGGAGCTCGAGGTGGTGGACGGTGTGCGAGCCGATCGCGACGCCGTTCGCCTCGAGCCGGCGCAGCTCGGGCCAGCTGAGGAAGCTCGGGTCGCCGTCGTCGATCCGTCCGGTGATGACGTAGGCGGTCGCAGGCATGCGCAGCCGATGGAGGAGCGGCACCGCGTTCCAGAGCACGTCGCGGTAGCCGTCGTCGAACGTGATCATCACCGGGTCCCGCGGCAGGCGGGCTCCATGCTCGAGGGCGTCGAACAGCTCGAGCTCCGTGATCGCGTGGAAGCCGGCGGCGTGGAGCCAGCGCATCTGCGCGTCGAAGTCCCGCGGCGTCACCGTCAGCGCGTCGGTGATCGCCGGTGCACCCGGCTCGATCGGGCCGACGCGGTGATACATGAGGATCGGGACGGCGAGCCGGCGGTGCGGCAGGGGCTTCGGCAGCATCAGATCCGCCGGCGGGCGCGGCAGCGGCGGGGCGGGCCAGGTCCAGCCGGCGAGGAGCAGCGTCGCGACGACGAGGATCGCTCCCGTCGCCGCCCTCGTGCAGACTCCCCGCATGCTCGAATTGTTCCCTCTTTCGGCCCGCGTCGCCGGCGGCGGGCTGTCGATCGGCGGCGTGCCGGCCTCGCGGCTCGCGGCCGAGCACGGGACGCCGCTCGTCGTCTACTGCGAGGAGACACTGCGGGCGCAGGCGCGCGCGTACCGCGCGGCGGCCCCGGACGCGCTCGTCGTCTACGGGACGAAGGCGTTCGCGAACGTCGAAGTGCTCCGCGTGCTCGCCGGCGAGGGGATCGGCGCGGACGTCTCGACGCTCGGCGAGCTCGCGTTCGCGCTCCGGGCGGGAATCCCCGGCGAGCGGCTGCTGTTCCACGGCAACAACAAGTCGGACGAGGAGCTGCGGGCGGCCGCGGCAGCGGAGGCGGCGGTCGTGATCGACGCGCCGGACGAGCCGGTGCGTGCGGCCGCGGCCGGGGTGCGGCGCGTGCTCGTGCGGCTGACTCCCGGCGTCGAGGCCGTCACGCACGAGGCGATCGCGACGGCGCACGACTCGTCGAAGTTCGGACTGTCGCAGGACGACGCGCTCGCCGCCATCGACGTCTCGCGCGCGCTCGGGCTCGAGGTCGCGGGCATCCACTTCCACGTCGGCTCGCAGCTGGCGCAGATCGACGAGAGCCTCGTCGCGATCGACCGGCTCGCCACGTTCTGCGCGCACGCACGCGACGAGCTCGGATGGACGCCGTCGGTCGTCGACCTCGGCGGCGGTCTCGGCGTGCGGCACAACCTCGACGAGCATCCGCCGGCGATCGGCGCCTGGGTGCCGCCGCTGCTGGAACGGCTGCGCGAGCGCTGGCCCGAGCCGGTGGAGGTCGTGCTCGAGCCCGGCCGCTCGCTCGTCTCGCGCGCCGGCGTCACGCTCTACCGCGTCGGCGTCGTCAAGGAGAGCGGCGGCGTCTCGTACGTCGCGATCGACGGCGGCATGTCGGACAACCCGCGGCCCCAGCTGTACGGCGCGCGCTACGAAGCGCTGCTCGCGAACCGCGCGGAGGAGCTTCCGACCGGGGTCTACCGCGTCGCCGGCAAGCACTGCGAATCGGGCGACGTGCTCATCGACGCGGTCGAGCTGCCGCGGCCGGAGCGCGGCGACCTGCTGGCGGTGCCGGCCACGGGCGCGTACACGCTCGCGCTCAGCTCGAACTACAACGGCGTGCCGCGGCCGGAGGTCGTGCTCGTGCGCGACGGCGCGGCGCGCGTGATCCGCACGCGCGAGACGGTCGACGACCTGCTCCGGTTCGAGCGCTAGCGGGCCCGCGCGGCCGCGGCGAAGCCCGGCCGGACGAGCCGCGGCGGCGCCGCCAGGCCCGCGTCCCGGACCGGCGGGTTGAGCGGCTCGACGCACGGCGGCGCACCGAAGCTCGCCGCGCGCCGCTCCGGCGGCGCGTCGGCGTAGAGCGTCGTCCGCTGGCGCGGCACGCGGCCGTTCGCGCGGATCAGCTCCTCCATCTGCTCCGGCGTCATCTCCTGGCCGTGCTCGGAGCCGGCGGCGCGGGAGATCGACTCGTTCATCAGCGTCCCGCCGAGGTCGTTGACGCCGGCGCGCAGCGCCGCCGCGACGCCGCGCGGGCCGAGCTTCACCCACGACGCCTGGACGTTGTCGATCCACGGGTGCAGCGCGATGCGGCCGACGGCGTGCAGCAGCAGCGCCTCGCCGAACGTCGGCCCGCGGCGCGCCCGCCCCTGGAGGTAGATCGGCGCCTCCATCGGCACGAACGGGAGCGGCACGAACTCGGTGAAGCCGCCGCTGCGCCGCTGCTGGTCGCGCACGGCGACGAGATGGCGCGCCCACGCGCGCGGGCCGTCGACGTGGCCGAACATGATCGTGTTGTTCGAGCGGAGGCCGACGGCGTGCGCGGTCGCGTGCACCTCGAGCCACTGCCCGGTCGTGATCTTGTCCGGGCAGATGACCGCGCGGATGTCGTCGTCGAGCACCTCGGCGGCGGTGCCGGGGAGCGACCCGAGGCCGGCGCGGCGGAGCCGGAGCAGGTACTCGTCGAGCGGCAGGCCGAGCGTCGCCGCGCCCTGCCAGATCTCGAGCGCCGAGAACGCGTGCACGTGCAGCTCCGGCAGCGCGTCCTTGATCGCGCGGACGACCGACTCGTAGTAGTCACCGGTGAACGACGGATGGATGCCGCCCTGGAGGCAGACCTCGGTGGCGCCGCGCTCCCACGCTTCGACGGCGCGGCGGACGATCTCGTCGTGCGGGACGAGGTACGCCGGGCCACGCAGGTTCGCGGCGAGCTTCCCCTTCGAGAACGCACAGAAGCCGCAGCGGAAGTAGCAGACGTTCGTGTACTGGATGTTGCGCGTGACGACGTAGCTGACCTCGTCGCCGTTCACCTCGCGGCGGAGCCGGTCGGCCGCCGCGTAGACGCGCTCGCGCTCCTCGCCGCGCGCCGCGAACAGGCGGGCGATCGCGTCCTCGTCGAGCTCGTCGTGCGAGTCGACCGGGAGCGCGTCGCGCGGGACGAACGGGATCGGCGCGGGCTCGCCCGGCGCCCAGTCGTCCTCGCGCGCGAGGCCGAGGGCGTCCGAGGCGCGGAGCGCGCGCGTGAGGATCGCCGGATCGAGCCACTCGGAGTCGAGCCACTCCGGGTAGACGGGGAGCCGCGGCGCGAGCTCGAGGCCGCGGCTGCGCGTCGCCTCGCGCAGGTGCGCGATCGCGGGCCACGGTGCCTCCGGGTTGACGTGGTCGATCGTCACCGGCGAGACGCCGCCCCAGTCGTCGATCCCGGCGTCGAGGAGAGCGGCGAAGTCGTCGGTGAGGTTCGGCGGCGCCTGGAGATGGATCTCCGGCGGCAGGATCAGGCGCGCGGCGGCGAGCGTCCAGAGGTGGTCCTCGACCGGCGGCTCGGGCGCGGTCTCCATGCGCGTGCCCGGCTTCGCGCGGAAGTTCTGGACGATCACCTCCTGGACGTGGCCGTGACGCGCGTGCGCCGCCGCGATCGCGCGGAGCGCGTCGATCCGCTCCTCTCGGGTCTCGCCGATCCCGATCAGGATCCCCGTCGTGAAGGGGACGCGCTCGGCGCCGGCGGCGTCGAGCGTGGCGAGCCGGGCGGCGGGGAGCTTGTCGGGCGAGCCGAAGTGCGGGCCGCCGCGCTGCGACAGGCGTTCGGACGTCGTCTCGAGCATCGTTCCCATGGAGGCGGCGAGCGGGCGGAGCGCGCGGACGTCTTCGCGGGCGAGGACGCCGGGGTTCAGGTGCGGCAGCAGGCCCGTGTCCTCGAGCACGGCGCGCGCGGCGCGGGCGAGGTACTCGAGCGTCGTCGCGCAGCCGAGCGCCGCGAGCTCCTCGCGCGCGGCGCGGTAACGCAGCTCGGGCTTGTCGCCGAGGGTGAAGAGCGCCTCGGTGCAGCCCTGCGCCCGGCCTTCCCGCGCAATGGCGAGGACCTCGTCCGCCGTCAGATAGGCGCGCTCGCTGCGATCCAGCGGCCGGGAAAAGGTGCAATAATGGCAATAGTTCCGGCACAGCTTGGTGAGCGGAATGAAGACTTTGGGAGAGAAGGATTGCAGCCGGCCATGGCCTTCGTCGCGCAAGGCGCGCGCGGCGGCCATCATCTCTTCCGGCACGGCGGCAAGCAGGCGGTCGCGGAGCGCCGCCGCGTCGAGGCCGGTCAGATCGGTATTCATATTTACAACCTCGCACCGGTCCATGATATGCGCAATGCCTTCCGCTGCCCTGGCCACCGCCTGGGGGCGGCAGAGGCTAATCCCCTTCCGGAGGCGGAGACAATGCCAGAGACAATGATTGGTATTCTGCCGCTCGGCGATATCGCAGAGGTGGCGCCGGGCGATGATCTGGCGGACATCCTCGCCCGGCCGCTCGCAGCGCTGACGCCCCGGGACGGCGATGTGTTGGCCGTGACCCAGAAGATCGTCTCCAAGGCGGAGGGCCGCTTCGTCGATCTGCGCGATGTCACGCCCGGCCCCAAGGCGCTGGAACTGGCACGCGCTGCCGACAAGGACCCGCGGCTGGTCGAATTGGTGCTGGCAGAATCCACAGAAATCGTGCGGGTTAAGCCGGGCATTCTCATCACGCGCCATCGCCTGGGGCTGGTGATGGCCAATGCCGGCATCGACGCCTCGAATATCGGCGGGGGCCGCGCCGATCACGTGCTGCTGCTGCCCGAAGACCCGGATGCCTCCGCGATGCGGCTGCGCGAGAAGCTTGGCGCGCGCTTCGGCGTGCAGATGGGCGTCGTCATCACCGACAGTTTCGGCCGGCCCTGGCGCAATGGCGTGGTCAATGTCGCCATCGGCAGCGCGGGCTTTCCCGCCCTCTACGACAAGCGCGGGCTCAAGGATCGCGACGGCCGCGTGTTGCGCGTGACGCAGATCGCCTATGGCGATCTCATCGCCTCGGCCACGGGCCTTGTGATGGGAGAAGCAGAGGAAGGCATTCCGGCCGCGCTGGTACGCGGCTGCACGATGCCGGACATGGATATTCCGGCGCGCGCGCTGGTGCGCAATCTCGACGAGGATCTGTTCCGATGAAATCAGTCGTGCTTACCGGCGGGGTCGGCGGCGCCAAATTCGTGCTCGGGCTCAAGGCCTGCGGCCTCGGCGGAGACATCACCGCCATCGTCAACACCGGAGACGATTTCCGTCATCTCGGCCTGCATGTCTCGCCGGACATCGACACGCTGCTCTACACGCTGTCGGGCAAAGACAACAAAGCGCAGGGCTGGGGCCGCGAAGGCGAGACCTGGAGCTTTTTGGACGCCATGCGCTCGCTTGGCGGGCCCGATTGGTTTCGCCTCGGCGACGGCGATCTGGCGCTGCATGTGCTGCGCAGCGAACGCCTCGCGCGCGGACACAGGCTCAGCGAGATCGTCGCCGATTTCGCACGCGCCTGGGAGGTGGGCATCACCATGCTGCCGATGAGCGATGCGCTTGTCGCCA
>DATKNT010000128.1:0-27304 GCA_035541175.1 Gaiellaceae bacterium | reverse complement strand
CATGAACCCCTCGAATCTCGTCATCCCGTCCGTCATCGAGCAGACCTCCCGCGGAGAGCGCTTCTTCGACATCTACTCGCGGCTGCTCAACGAGCGGATCATCTTCCTCGGCACGCCGATCGACGACCAGGTCGCGAACCTCATCGTCGCCCAGATGATCCACCTCGAATCCGAGGACCCGGACAAGGACATCAACATCTACATCAACTCGCCCGGCGGGTCGGTGTACGCGGGCCTCGCCATCTACGACACGATGCAGTTCATCCGGCCGGACATCGCGACCATCTGTGTCGGGATCGCGATGTCGATGGGAGCGCTGCTCCTCGCAGCCGGCACGGAGGGAAAGCGCACTGCGCTGCCGAACTCCAAGATCCTCATCCACCAGGTCTCCGGCGGGTTCCAGGGCCAGGGCACCGACATCGAGATCCAGGCGCGGGAGACGATCAACCTCAAGCGCCGCCTGGAGGAGATCATCGCCCAGCACACGAACCAGCCCGTCGACAAGGTGTCCAAGGACATGGAGCGGGACTACTACATGACGGCCGATGAGGCCCACGAGTACGGGATCATCGACAACGTGATCACCCACCGGTAGACGAAAAGGGCGATCCGAGGTACAAGGAGAGACGTGGCCCGGGCTAGCGAGGGAAACGAGCAGCTGCTCTGCAGCTTCTGCGGGAAGAGCCAGCGGCAGGTCAAGAAGCTCATCGCCGGTCCCGGCGTCTACATCTGTGACGAGTGCATCGATCTCTGCAACGAGATCATCGACGAGGAGCTGACCGCTCCGACCCAGCTCGACCTCGACAACCTCCCGAAGCCGCGCGACATCTACGCGGTCCTGAACGACTACGTCGTCTCCCAGGAGGAGGCGAAGCGGACGCTGTCGGTGGCGGTCTACAACCACTACAAGCGCGTCCAGATGGGAACCGACGAGGACGACGTCGAGCTCCAGAAGTCGAACATCCTCCTGCTCGGCCCGACCGGCTGCGGGAAGACGCTGCTGGCGCAGACGCTGGCGCGGATCCTCAACGTCCCGTTCGCGATCGCGGACGCGACGGCGCTGACCGAGGCCGGCTACGTCGGCGAGGACGTGGAGAACATCCTCCTGAAGCTGATCCAGGCCGCCGACTTCGACATCAAGAAGGCGGAGACCGGGATCATCTACATCGACGAGGTCGACAAGATCGCGCGCAAGGCGGACAACCCGTCGATCACCCGCGACGTGTCGGGCGAGGGCGTCCAGCAGGCGCTGCTGAAGATCCTCGAGGGAACGGTCGCGTCGGTGCCGCCGCAGGGCGGCCGGAAGCACCCGCACCAGGAGTTCCTCTCGATCGACACGACGAACATCCTCTTCATCTGCGGCGGCGCCTTTGCTGGGCTCGACAAGATCATCGCCCGGCGGATCGGCAAGAACGCCGTCGGGTTCGGCGCCGAGGTGCGCTCGAAGCACTCGGTCGAATCGTCCGACCTGCTCGCCGACGTGATGCCGGAGGACCTGCTCAACTTCGGGCTGATCCCCGAGTTCATCGGGCGCCTGCCGGTCGTGTCGGCGGTGCACCAGCTCCGCCGCGAGGACCTCGTCCAGATCCTCACCGAGCCGAAGAACGCGCTCGTGAAGCAGTACCAGCGCTTCTTCGGCTACGACGGGATCGAGCTCGTCTTCACCGAGGACGCGCTCTGGGAGATCTCCGACAAGGCGCTCGACCGTGAGACCGGCGCGCGCGGTCTCCGCTCGATCATCGAGGGCGCGCTGCTCGACGTGATGTTCGAGCTGCCGTCGCGGCGCGACGTCACGAAGTGCGTGATCACGAAGGAGTGCATCGCGCAGGGCATCCGCCCGACGCTCGTCACGAGCGCCGGCGACTACGTCGACGACGAGCCCGACGAAGCGGTCGAGCAGTCCGCCTAGCTCGCGACCGCCGCGCGGTCGCGCGCTCTGAGATGGAACTCCGCGCGACCGGGAGCGCGTCCCGGTCGCGCTCCGTGCTGCTTGGCCTCGGCCGGTGCCGGGCGAAGGTCGTGCTGCGCGGTCGGTGGTGGCTTCGCCATCCCCGACCGCGTGAGTTCGCCCTCCGCGCAAGCCTCGCTTCGCTTCGTCTTGCGCTCCCGGCTTCGACGGATGTCTTGCACGCAGCTCTTGACATCCAACGCCGCGGGCTTCATAAATCGACACCTGAATCGGGTGTCAGGTCTTGGCACCACCTCGTGACCTGGAGGGCTCACATGACACATCGCTGGACGAGCAGGGCGCTTCTCGTCGCTGCGGCGGCGCTCGCCACCGCTGCGCTCGCCGGCACGGCGGCGGCGCGGGTCGACTCCGGCGCGGCCTCGAAGTCCGTCGACGTCGCCTTCATCTACCCGAAGACCGGCGGTCTCGCGGCCTTCGGCCAGGAGGAGTACGACGGCTTCCAGGCAGGTCTCGACTACACGCAGGGCAAGTGCGGCGGGTACACGATCAACCCGACCTACGTCGATGACGCCACCGACCCGGCGACGGCGATCAACGCCTTCAAGAACGAGGTCGGCCAGGGCGTGAAGATCATCGCGGGCACCGGCTCGTCGGGCATCGCGCTCCAGCTCGGCCCGCTCGCGGCGCAGAACAACGTGCTCTACATCTCGGGCGCGGCGGCCGCCGACGCGATCACCGGCCTCAACCGGAACACGTTCCGGGCCGGCCGGCAGACGCTGCAGGACGTGCTCGACGCGGCGAACATCTTCCCGCCGAAGTCGACGGGCAAGAAGATCGTCGTCTTCGCCGAGGACACGGCGTTCGGCGCCGGCAACGTCGCCGCCGTCCAGGCGATCTTCGGTGCCAAGGGCCACACCGTCTCGAAGATCCTCTCCCCGTTCGGCGCGGCCGACCTGACGCCGTACGCCCAGCAGCTGAAGAACTCCGGCGCCGACGCGGCCTTCGTCGCCTGGGCGAACACGACGAACGCGGCCGCGATGTGGCAGGCGCTGCAGCAGCAGGGCGTGTCGAAGCAGATGACGATCGTCACCGGCCTCGCGAACCGCGCGAGCTACGACGCGATCGGCCCGCTCGTCCAGGGCGTGACGCTGCTCTCGCACTACGTCTACACGGCGCCGCACAACCCGGTGAACACGTACCTGATCAAGTGGATGGCGAAGAACCGCCACTCCGTCCCCGACCTGTTCACGCCGGACGGCTTCGTGACCGCGGAGATGATCTGCCACGCGCTCGCCGTCGGCGGCACCGACACCTCGAAGCAGATCAGCGCGCTCGAGGGGTGGCAGTTCCAGGCGCCGAAGGGCAAGCAGTACATCCGCGCCGCGGATCACGCGATGCTGCAGCCGATGTTCCAGGTACAGCTCGTCCCCGCCACCGGCGGCCACTTCGCCGCCAAGGTCGTGAAGACGGTCTCGCCGGGCAACGTCCAGCCTCCGGTCACGCCCTTCAAGTAAGAAAGCGCGTGAGCTCTCCGGTCCTCGCCACGCGGAACCTCGGGCTCGACATCGGCGGCGCGCGAATCGTCGCCGATGTCAGCCTGGAGGTCGCCGAGGGCGAGCTGCTCGGGATCATCGGCCCGAACGGCGCCGGCAAGACGTCGCTGTTCAACCTGCTCTCCGGCCTGTACCGGCCGACCGCGGGGTCGATCCACCTCGCGGGGAAGGACATCACGAACCAGCCGACCTTCCTGCGCACGCGGGAGGGGATCGGCCGCACCTTCCAGGTCTCGAGCGTCTTCCCGCTCCTGACCGTGTACGAGAACGTCCGGCTGGCGGCCGAGGCGTCGATCGGCGGGACGCTGCGGCTCTGGCAGCGCGCCCTCAGCGTCAAGCCCGCGCTCGGGCGGGCCCGCGCGGCGATCGCCCGCGTGGGCCTCGAGCCGAAGTCGCTCGTTCGGGCCGGGGCGCTGTCGCACGGCGACAAGCGGCGGCTCGAGCTGGCGATGCTGCTCGCGGCGGACAAGCCGGTGCTCCTGCTCGACGAGCCGATGGCCGGCGTCTCGGCCGAGAACGTCCCCGAGCTCGTCGAGCTGATCCGCTCCGTCCACGAGCAGGAGCGGAAGACGGTGCTGATGGTCGAGCACCACATCGACGTCGTCACCGGGATCGCCCAGCGGATCGCCGTCATGCACCACGGTGCGCTCCTCGCGTGCGACACGCCCGCGGCGGTGATGGCGAACGAGACGGTGCAGTCCGCCTACCTCGGGGAGGCGCTGTGAGCAGCGCCGCCGTCGCGTCGCGGACGCTCCTCTCGCTCCGCGATCTCCACGTCTACCTCGGGCAGTCGCACGTGCTGCAGGGCGTCACCTTCGACGTGCCGGAGGGCGGCGTCACCGCCCTGCTCGGCCGCAACGGCGTCGGCAAGACGACGACGCTGCGCGCGATCCTCGGCCTCGTTCCCGGCCGCGGCTCCGTCCGGCTGGGGGACGACGAGCTGACGGGGATGTCGACGCACCGCATCGTCCGCCGGCGGGTCGGCTACGTACCGGAGGACCGCGACGTCTTCACGGGCCTCACCGTCGCGGAGAACCTCCGCCTCGCCGAGCGGGACGCGGAGCCTCGCTACGACCTCGTCTACGACCTCTTCCCGGAGCTCGAGGTTCGGGGCGGGCAGCGGGCGGGCACGCTCTCCGGCGGCCAGCTCCAGATGGTCGCGATCGCGCGGGCGCTGCTGAACGACAACCGCGTCCTGCTCGTCGACGAGCCGACGAAGGGCCTGGCGCCGGCGCTCGTCGCGGAGGTCGCGCACGTCCTCGAGCGGCTTGCCGGGCTGACGACGGTGCTGCTCGTCGAGCAGAATCTCGGCGTCGTGCGCAGGCTCGCGCGCGACGTCGTCGTGCTCGACCAGGGCCGCGTCGTGCACACCGGCGACGCGCAGGACCTCGTCGCGCAACCCGAGCTCGTCAAGCGGCTCCTGAGCGTGGGCGCCGCATGAGCCGTGTCCACCATCTGCTTTCCCGCTTACAAGCGTGGCGACGCCACGACATTTGTCGTGGCGTGGCGACGCCACGCCACGTGGCCACGCCACGCCACGCCAACCTCGGGACGACATGAGCACGTTCCTGCTGCTGACGATCACGGGGCTCGGACTGGGCGCGATGTACTTCCTGATCGCGTCGGGGCTCTCGCTCATCTACGGGCTGATGGGCGTGCTCAACTTCGCGCACGGCGCCTTCATCACCGTCGGCAGCTACGGGACGTGGTGGGCGTCGGTGCACGTCTTCGACGGCGTCGACTCCGCGTTCTGGCGCTTCCTCGCCAGCGCGATGCTCGGTCTCGTCATGGGCGGGATCGTCGCGGCGCTCGTCGAGCTGGTGCTGATCCGCCCGCTCTACTCGCGGCACATCGAGCAGGTGCTCGTCACCGTCGGGCTCCAGCTCGCGTTCATCGCGCTGATCACCGGCATCTGGGGACCTGATCCGAAGGCGTTCGAGGTGCCTCCCTGGCTGCACGAGACGACGGACGTCGCCGGCGCGCAGATCCCGAACGACCGCTGGGTCGAGATCCTCGTCGCAGCCGCGGTGCTGGTCGGCCTGCAGCTCTTCCTGCGGCGGACGCGCTACGGCCTGGTCATCCGCGCCGGCGTCGAGAACCGCGCGATGGTGCAGGCGCTCGGGATCGACGTGCGGAAGGCGTTCACGCTCGTCTTCGCGATCGGCGGCGTCGCCGCGGCGATCGCGGGCGTGCTCAGCGGCGTGTACTTCAACGTCGTCGGCCCCGAGCAGGGGACGAGCCTGCTGATCTTCGCGTTCATCGTCGTGGTGATCGGCGGCCTCGGGTCGATCGGCGGCTCGGCGGTTGCCGCGGTCGTCGTCGCGCTCGTCCAGCAGTACACGAACTACTACGGCTCGGCCGGGATGGGCGACCTCGTCGTCGTGCTGCTGCTCGGGGTCGTGCTGCTCGCGCGCCCGCGCGGGTTCGCGGGCGCCGTGGTCGGAGGACGCGCGTGAATGTGTTCGCCGGAAGGGGTCGCCGTCTCCTCGCCGACTGGATCTGGCCGCTCGCCGTCTTCGGGGCGCTCGCGCTCGTCCCGACGCTGCACGTCTCGATCCCGAAGCTGTTCGACCAGCCGATCTCGTCGCCCGGAACGCTCGCGCTGCTCGCGTCCTGCCTCGTCTTCGGCGCGCTCGCCCTCACGTACGACATCCAGTTCGGCTACACCGGCCTGCTGTCGTTCGGCCATGCGCTCTACATCGCGATCGGCGTCTATCTCGCGAATATCGCGATCACCGACTGGCATTGGAGCTTCTGGGAGGGCGTCGTCTTCACGATGGGCGTCGCCGTCGTCGTCGCCAACGTGCTCGGCTTCGTCAGCCTGCGGGTCACCGGGATCGCGTTCGCCATGGTCACGCTCGCGTTCGCTCAGGCGGGCGCGGTGCTCGCGCTCAAGGACCCGCACCACTGGACGCACGGCGAGGAAGGGCTCGGCGCCGACTACACGAAGCTGCCGCAGGCGTTCGTCGGCATCGTCAACACGAAGAACCTCTACTGGCTCACGCTCGCGTTCCTCGCCTTCGTCTTCTTCGCCGTGCGCTGGGCGGTCGAGTCGTCGCCGGGGCGCGTCTGGCAGGCGATCCGCGAGAACGAGCAGCGCGTCGAGGTGCTGGGCATGCGCCCGCGCGACTACAAGCTCCAGTCGTTCGTGCTCTCGTCGACGCTCGCGGCGGCAGGCGGCATCGTCTACATGCTCCTCTACAACGGCTCGACGCTCGCGGTGACGCAGCCGAACTTCACGCTCACGCTCCTGCTCATGGTCGTGATCGGCGGCGCCGGCTCCCGCTGGGGCGCCGTGCTCGGCGGGATCCTCTACACGTACCTCAACGACCGCCTGATCGCGATCGGCAGCTCCTCGACCGTGGAGGGCCTGCCGCATGCGCTGCGCACGCCGCTCGAGCAGCCGCTGTTCCTGCTCGGGGTGACCTTCATCCTCATCGTCGTCTTCCTGCCGGGCGGGCTGGCCGGGCTCGTCAGCCGCGGCCGGCCGACCGGCCTGCGGCGGCTCGAGGAGGCGATCCGTCCGGGCGGCTCCGAGGGAGGCGCCCCCGAGCCGCAGGAGACCGCGTGATCGCCGATTCGCAGGGAGTGCGGATCGCGTACGACGTGCACGGCGACGGCGAGCCGCTGCTCATGATCATGGGGCTCGGCTACGGGCGCTGGGGCTGGGATCCCGTCGTCGAGCCGCTCGCGACCCGCTACCGCGTGATCACGTTCGACAATCGCGGCTACGGGGACAGCGACGTCCCGCCCGGCCCGTACACGGCGGCCCAGATGGCCGGCGACGCGCTCGCGGTGCTCGACGCGGCCGGCGCCGAGCGCGCGCACGTCGTCGGCGGGAGCCTCGGCGGCGCCGTCGCGCAGGAGCTGGCCTTGCGCCACGGCCGGCGCGTCGAGAAGCTCGTCCTGATCGCGACGATGTCCGGCATCTCGAACATGCACCCGATCCCCGCGCCGACGCTGCAGCTGATGGCGGAGGCGCCGGCGCTCGAACCCGCCGTCGCGGTCCGCCGCTTCGTCGAGAACGCGCTCGAGCCGGAGCCCGAGCCGGCGCTCGTCGACCGGATCATCGCGATCCGAACCGAGAAGCCGCCGGACCCGGCGGGCTGGGCGGCGCAGGCGGGGATCTGGGCGACGTTCGACGCGTGGGAGGAGCTGCCGTCGGTCGAGGCGCCGACGCTCGTCGTCCAGGGCGAGGGCGACGTCGTCGTCGATCCGCGCAACGCGGCGCTGCTCGCGGAGCGGATCCCGTCCGCCGAGCTGCGCATGGTCCCCGGCGGGCACCTCTTCTTCTGGAACCGCCCGGACGAGCTCGTGTCCCTGCTGGCGGAGTTCCTCGGATGAGCGGCCCGCACACGATCGACCGCTGGCTGTGCGACCGCGCGCGGAACACCCCGGAACGCGTCGCGATCGACTACCACGACCGGCTCGTCACGTACGCGGAGCTCGACGCCGCGTCGGACGCGTTCGCGGCGATGTTCGCGGAGGCGGGCCTGGCGCGCGGCGACCGCGTCGCGACGCTGACCGGCAACACGCCGGAGCACGTCGCCGTGCTGTTCGCGTGCGCGAAGGCGGGGCTGATCCTGCTGCCGCTGTCGTGGCGGCTGACCGCGCCCGAGCTCCGCTACCAGCTCGACGACGCGGAACCGGCGCTTTTCCTCGTCGAGGATGCGTATTGCGAGCTCGCCGACCGTTGCGGCCGGCGGTATCAGCGACTGGGACCCGGCCCCGAACGGGGCGAGGCCCCGGCCCTGGAAGTCGACGACCACGACCCGCTCCTGCTCATCTACACGTCCGGCACCACGGGCAAGCCGAAGGGCGCGCTCCTCACCCACGCGAACTGCTTCTGGACGAACCTCTCGTTCGACCTCGCCACCGGCGTCCACGGCGACGACGTCGTCCTCCAGGTGCTGCCGCAGTTCCACGTCGGCGGCTGGAACGTGCAGTCGCTGCTCGCGTGGCTGAAGGGGGCGACCGTCGTGCTCGAGCGCGAGTTCGACGCCGGCCGCGTGCTCGAGCTGATCGAGGAGAAGCGCGTCACGACGATGATGGGCGTCCCGCCGATCTACCTGTTCCTCGCGCAGCATCCGCGCTTCGCGGACGCCGACCTGTCGAGTCTCGAGCGGGCCGTGGTCGGCGGCGCGCCGATGCCCGAGGCCCTGCTCGAGACGTGGGCCGCGCGCGGCACCGCGGTGATCCAGGGCTACGGCCTGACGGAGGCGGCGCCGAACGTGCTCTGCCTCCCGCCGGAGGACGCGGTCCGAAAGACGGGCTGCGCCGGCAAGCCGTACGCGTTCGTCGAGGTCCGCCTCTCGGACGACCGGGAGCTGGAGGTGCGCGGGCCGAACGTCTTTCCCGGCTACTGGCGAAACCCGGAGGCGACGCGCGCTGCGTTCACCGACGACGGCTGGCTGCGCACCGGCGACGTCGCCGAGCGGGACGACGAGGGGTTCTACCGGATCAGGGGCCGGCTCAAGGACATGTACATCTCCGGCGGGGAGAACGTCTATCCGGCCGAGGTCGAGGCGGTGCTGCACGAGCATCCGCTCGTCGCGGACGCAGCCGTCGTCGGCGTGCCGGACGAGCGCTGGGGCGAGGTCGGCGTCGCGTTCGTCGTCGCCGACGGCGTCTCCGACGAGGAGCTGCTCGAGTGGTGCCGCGCCCGGCTCGCGCGCTTCAAGGTGCCGAAGTCCTTCCGGTTCATCGGCGAGATTCCGCGGAACGGCATGGGCAAGGTGCAGAAGCAGGAGCTGCGCGGGACGGAGGTCGCGCGGTGACCGACATCACCGGCGTGAGCGGGCGCGCGCTCTCGAAGAGGGGCGTCGAGACGCGGCGGCGCCTGCTCGAGGCGGCCGAGCGCGTCTTCGGCGAGCTCGGCTACTACGACGCGTCGATCGTGAAGATCACCGAGGCGGCCGGGGTCGGCCAGGGGACGTTCTACCTCTACTTCGCGTCGAAGAAGGAGATCTTCGACGAGCTCGTGCGCGACCTGAACGGCCGCATCCGCCTCGCGACGCGCCGGGCGGCGGCGAAGGGGAAGACGAGGCTCGAGGCCGAGCTGCTCGGCTTCCAGGGCTACTTCGAGTTCACGAGCGCCCACCCGGAGCTGTACAGCATCATCCGCCAGGCCGGCTTCGTCTCGCCCGAGATCTTCCGCTACCACTACGAGCGCATCTGGGCCGGCTACGTGAAGGCGCTGCGCGCGGCGGTCGCGGAGGGCGAGGCCGGGGAGATCGACCCCGAGGTGACGGCGTGGGTGCTGATGGCGATCGGCGAGACCGTCGGCATGCGCTGGATCGTCTGGGGCGACGGCGAGGTGCCGCGGAAGGTGACGGCCGAGCTGACGCGCATCGTCTCGCGGATCCTGGAGTCGCCGGAGTGACGCGGGTGTCGCTCGCCGCGACGGCGGCGTATCTCCCCGAGCGGTGGATGCCGGCGGCCGAGGTGGCCGAGCGCAGCGGCATCCCGGAGCAGGTGATCGTCGAGAAGTTCGGGCTCCGCGGCAAGCACATCGCCGCGGAGGACGAGCACGTCAGCGACCTCTCCGTGCGCGCCGCGGAGGCGCTGCTCGCCGAGAGCGGCCTCGATCCCGGCGAGATCGACGTCGTCATGTACTACGGCTCGATGTGGAAGGACTACAGCGTGTGGCAGGCGGCGCCGTGGATCGCGCACCGGATCGGCGCGTCGCGCGCATACGCCGTCGAGTACGACAACGTGTCGTGCGGCACGCCGGTCGCGCTACGCATCGCGCGCGACATGCTCGTCGCCGAGGACGAGCTGCGGACGGTGCTCGTCGTCGCCGCCTGCCGCGAGTCGTACCTGCTCGACTACGCCAACGAGCGCTCGCGCTTCATGTTCAACTTCGGCGACGGCGCCGCCGCCGGGCTGCTCGTCAAGGACGGCGGGCGTAACGAGCTGCTCGGCTGCCACGGGATCACGGACGGGTCGTTCTCGCTGCAGGTGAAGGTGCCCGGGGGAGGGAGCGTGTCGCCCAACGGCGGCTACCGCTTCCTCGACGTCGAGGATCCCGCGGCGATGAAGGAGGGGCTCGACCGGGTCAGCCTCTCGAACTTCGTCGCGGCGGCAGAGGGCGCGGTCGAGCGGAGCGGTGCGACCCTGGCCGACGTCGGCTACCTGTGCGGGATCCACATGAAGCCGTCGATGCACCGTGCGCTCGTCGCCGAGCTCGGCCTCGATCCCTCCCGCGCCGCCTACCTCGAGGACACCGGCCACATGAGCGGCGTCGACCCGCTGCTCGCGCTCGACCGCGCGGCGCGCGCGGGTGCGCTGCGCGACGGCGAGCTCGTGCTGATGCTCGCCGCCGGGACCGGCTACACGTGGGCTGCGAGCGTGGTGCGCTGGGGCGAGACGGTGTGACGCTCGAGACGCTGTCGGCGCGCCATGCGCGCTACCGGCGGAACGACGTCGCGCTCGTCTTCGGCGGGCGGCGGCTGACGCACGCCGGGCTCGACGCGCGCGCGAACCGTGCCGCGAACGCGCTCCGCGGCCTCGGGCTCGGCCGCGGCGACCGCGTCGGGCTCCTGCTCGACAACTCGGTCGAGCTCGTCGAGCTCTACCTCGCGGCGATGAAGAGCGGCGTCGTCGTCGTGCCGCTCAGCCCGCTGCTCCGGGCCGAGGGGCTGCTCAACCTGCTGCTCGACGCCGGCGTCTCCGCGCTCGTCGCGTCGGAGCGGCTCGCGCCCGAGGTGGACGCGATCCGGCCGCGGCTCGCGCTCCCCGGCGAGCGGATCCTCGCCGTCGAGAGCTCGTACCGCACGCTGACGGACGAGGCGTCGCCGGAGCAGCCGCCGCCGGCCGGGGTGGCGCGCGACGACCCGTACGACATCGTCTACAGCTCGGGCACGACGGGAGAGCCGAAGGGGATCGTCCACACGCACGGGATCCGCGAGGCGTACGGCACCGGCTTCGCGAGCTCGTTCCGCGTCCATCCGGAGAGCGTCGTCCTGCACGCCGGCTCGCTCGTCTTCAACGGCGCGTTCGTGACGCTGATGCCGGCGCTCTACCTCGGCTGCACGTACGTCCTGCTGCCCGCGTTCGACCCCGACGCGATGCTCGACGCGCTCGCAGTCGAGCGCGCGACGCACGTGATCATGGTGCCGTCGCAGATCGTCGCCCTGCTCGAGCGCGACGAGCTCGACGAGGCGCACCTGCCGCACCTGGAGATGATCGGCTCGGTCGGGGCGCCGCTGCTGCTCGAGCACAAACAGGAGCTGATGAGGCGGCTGCCCGGGCGGCTGTACGAGCTCTACGGGCTGACGGAAGGACTGATCACGATCCTCGACCGCGACGACGCGGAGCGGAAGACGGCGTCGGTCGGCGTGCCGCCGCCGTTGTACGAGCTGCGGATCGTCGGGTCGGACGGCGCCGACCTGCCGCCGGGCGAGGTCGGCGAGATCGTCGGGCGCGGCCCGATCACGATGGCCGGCTACCACGCCCGTCCCGACCTCACCGCGCAGGTGCTCGTCGACGGCTGGATCCACAGCGGCGACCTCGGCTACCTCGACGACGACGGCTTCCTCTACCTCGTCGACCGCAAGAAGGACCTCGTCATCTCCGGCGGCGTCAACGTCTACCCGCGCGACATCGAGGAGGTGGCGATCCGGCATCCCGACGTGCTCGACGTCGCCGTCTTCGGCGTGCCGGACGCGCGCTGGGGCGAGAGCCCGGTCGCGGCCGTGCGCCTGCGGCCCGGCGCGACCGCGGGCGCGGCTGAGATCCGCGACTGGGTCAACGCGCGCGTGCAGGCGCGCTACCAGCGCGTGCGGGAGGTCGTCGTCCGCGACGACTTCCCGCGCAGCGTCGCCGGGAAGACGCTGCGCCGAGTGATCCGCGACGAGTACCTGGAGCCGGCGTGAGCGAGAGCCGGTTCGTCGACACGAACGGGATCCGGCTGCATCTCCTCGACCACGGCGGCGACGGGCCTCCGCTCGTGCTGACGCACGGCCTCTCCGCGAACGCGCGCTTCTTCGACGGGCTCGCCGCCGCGGGCCTCGCGCCGGCGTGCCGCGTGCTGTCGCTCGACCTGCGCGGACGCGGGCTCAGCGACGCTCCCGGCGGCGGCTACGCGATGGACGACCACGCCGCCGACCTGCTCGGCGTGCTCGACGCCCTCGGGCTCGAGCGGGTCCGGCTCGGCGGCCACTCGTTCGGCGGCCTGCTGACGCTCTACGTCGCCGCGGGCGCGCCGGAGCGGGTCGAGCGCGCGCTCGTCCTCGACGTGCCGGCGGAGGTCGACCCGTCGGTGCTCGACCAGATCGGGCCGTCGCTCTCCCGGCTCGAGCAGGTGTATCCGTCGCGCGCCGCCTACCTCGAGTTCGTGCGCTCGCTGCCGTACTTCGCCGGCGGCGGCTGGGACGACGACGTCGCCGCGTTCTACGACGCCGAGGTCCAGGACCTGCCGGACGGGACGGTGCGGCCGCGCTGCCGCCCGGACACGATCCGGCAGGCGGTCGAGGGCACGTTCGGCCCGGACTGGGCCGCGGTGGCGGAGCGGGTCGAGTGCCCGACGCTGTTGCTCCGCACGACGGGTCCGTTCGGCCCGCCCGGCTCCGGTCCGATCATGACCGAGGACGGGGCGCGCCGGACGCTCGCGCGCCTCCGTCACGGCGAGCTCGTCGAGGCGCCCGGCAACCACATCACCTTCGCGTTCGGCGCCCGGGCCGAGCCGGTCGCCACGGCGCTTCTCGCCTTCCTCGACGTCCGGGACGCGATACGGTTGCGCTCGTGAGCAGCGAGCCGGCACCCGGCGACGAGTTCGGCCCCTCCTCCTGGGTCGAGGTGACGCAGGAGAAGATCGACGGCTTCGCCGACGCGACCGGCGATCACCAGTGGATCCACGTCGACCGCGAGCGCGCGAAGGCGGGCCCGTTCGGCGGGACGATCGCGCACGGCTACCTGACGCTGTCGCTGATCCCGGTCATGTCCTTCGAGGTGCTGCCGCACCCGGAGGGCGGGATGGGGATCAACTACGGGCTGAACAAGGTCCGCTTCCCGGCCCCGGTGCCCGAGGGGTCGAAGGTGCGCGGCCGCTTCCGGATCGACTCGGTCGAGGAGATCGAGGGCGGCACGCAGACGACGATGACGGCCACGCTCGAGCGCGAGGGCGGCGACAAGCCGGTCTGCGTCGCCGAGGTCGTCTTCCGCCACTACCGCTGAGCGACGGCGAACGCGGCGGCCGACCGCCGGCGCCAGAGGTCGACCGCGACCGCGCCGACCGTCACCGGGCCTCCTCCGGCGGGTGCCGGGCCGGTGCACGAGACGACTCCGCGGCAGAGCCGCACCCAGCGGTCGCCGACCCGGACGCCGGCGACGAAGCCGAGCATCCTCGGGTCGGGGGAGGCCGCGACCGACACCTGCAGCCGGCCGCCGTACGCCTGCACCGCGAGCCCGGACGGCGCCGCGGGCCGGGTCAGGTCGTCGAGGACGTTGCGCGTGAACTGCTGGACGCGCGGGTCGACGGGGACGCCGCGCCACGGCTGAACCGGCGGCTCCGGGAACTCCGACCCGTCGCTGCGCCAGTCGTCGAGCGCCCACGAGAACTGCTGCGCGCCCGAGGCGAACACGCGCGCCCCGCTCGGCGCGGTGAAGCGGACCGCGTCGGCGTTCTGGTCGACGCCGGCGCCGTCGTAGTGGAACAGGACCGTCAACCCCGGGTGGAAGCACGACATCGGGTACGGGTTGAGCTGGTCGTGCTCGCGCCCGACGACGCCCGCGACCGTGTCGCCCGCATGGAAGCCGGTGCGGGCGAGCCAGGGGTCGGCGGCGCCGGCGGCGGTGACGGTGTAGTCGAGGGCGTGCCGGAGCACGACGACCGAGATGTTCTGGACGCCCATGAGCATGCACTCGGGCCGCCCGATCTCCCGGAACATCGCCGTCTTCTGCGAGAGGACGGGGTTCGGGTCGGAAAGCGACTTCGCCGAGACGATCGTCCGGTCGCCGTCGGCGTACTTGACCTGCCAGTAGCCGTCGTTCGAGCCGATGAAGGCGAGGTTCGTTCCGTCGGCGAGCGCCGCGTCGAACGCGTCGCGCATCGCCCCGCTCCAGTACTCGTCGTGACCTGCGTCGATCACCAGCCGGTGGCGGAGGAGGCTCGAGCCGTCGAGATCGGTGTCGACGTCGGTCTGATACGAGACGTCGTAGCCCTCGCGCTCGAGGAAGCGCACGAGCTGGATCTCCCACCACATCGGCGACTGCGCCATCACCCCGAGCGGGCGGTCGAACGAGACCGCGTACGCGCGCGGCGGGAAGAAGTCGTAGAGGCTCTTGCCGCCCCAGGCGTTGTACGCCTGCCACGTGTTGACGGGGACCTGGACGAGGATGCTCGAGCCCGGCGTGGTCGCGGGCGGGTGGACGACGAAGAACGTCGTCGCCACCTTGCCGTTCCACGGGCCGCTCGTGAGGACGGCCTCGGCGAGGTAGTAGCCGCTCGTCCAGTCGTCGCCGACGCGGATCGAGTCGGTGACGGGCCACGGCGCGCGCTGCGGGTTCACGCCGACGGGCGGGCCTCCGGCATGGCCCTGCTCGTCGCCGTCGCAGGCCGGCGTGCACGCGACGAGCCGGCCGCCGGCGCCGCCGTACCAGCCGAGCCGGTAGACGACGAGCCGGTAGCGGTACGCCGTCGAGACGTGGAAGTCGACCTCGTCACCGTCCCCCGCCGTGATCTGCGAGGCGTAGACGGCGATGTCGCCGCCCGAGGGCGTCTGCCACGCCGTCGTCCCGGGCAGCGCGTTCTCCCGCTGGATCGGGTTCTGCTGCGCGCCGCCCGGTCCGGCGGCAGGCGCCGGCCCGCCGCCGAGCAGCGCGCACACCGCCGCAATGAGGATCGCCCTCGCCACCGCCGCCCGCGGGGTTCTATCGCAGGCACGCGCCCCGCTCAAGCCCGTTCACCACATTGTCCGTTTTGGATCCCAGTTCGGTCCATCTGGTCCTTGGCGGCCACGATTGGTAGCATTTAGGATCCGAAATACGGGATCTTCGACAAAGGAGTCGGCATGGAACGGGAGGATCGGATCCAGAGCGAGGTGACGGCGCTCGACGAGCGCTGGGCGGGCGACCCGCGCTGGCAGGGGATCGAGCGCACGTACGGCGCGGCCGGGGTCGTCCGCCTGCGCGGCTCGGTCGTCCCGGAGCAGACGCTCGCCCGGCTCGGGGCGGAGCGGCTCTGGGAGCTGCTGCGCCGCGACGAGCCGGTGCGGGCGCTCGGCGCGCTCACCGGCGGCCAGGCCGTGCAGATGGTCAAGGCCGGGCTCGAGGCGATCTACCTCTCCGGCTGGCAGGTCGCCGCCGACGCGAACCTCTCCGGCAGCACGTACCCGGACCAGAGCCTCTATCCGGCGAACAGTGCCCCCGCGCTCGTCCGGCGGCTGAACAGCGCGCTGCTCCGCGCCGACCAGATCGACTGGGCGGAGGGCCACGACGGGACGCACTGGCTCGCGCCGATCCTCGCCGACGCGGAGGCGGGCTTCGGCGGGCCGCTGAACGCCTACGAGCTGATGCGGCAGATGATCGAGGCGGGCGCCGCCGGCGTGCACTACGAGGACCAGCTCGCCTCCGAGAAGAAGTGCGGCCATCTCGGCGGCAAGGTGCTGGTACCGACGTCGCAGTTCGTGCGGACGCTGAACGCCGCGCGGCTCGCCGCCGACGTGCTCGACGTGCCGACCGTGCTCGTCGCGCGGACGGACGCGCTGTCGGCGGCGCTGCTCACGAGCGACGTCGACGAATACGACCGCGAGTTCGTGACCGGTGACCGCACCGCCGAGGGCTTCTTCCGCGTCCGCGACGGCATCGACGCCGCCATCTCCCGCGCGCTCGCGTACGCGCCGTACGCCGACCTGCTCTGGTTCGAGACGTCGACTCCCGACCTCGGCGAGGCGCACGCGTTCGCGGACGCGATCCACGAGCGGCATCCGGGGAAGCTGCTCGCGTACAACTGCTCGCCGTCGTTCAACTGGCGCGCGGCGCTCGACGAGGACGAGATCGCCGGCTTCCAGGACCGGCTCGGCGAGTGGGGCTACCGCTTCCAGTTCATCACGCTCGCCGGCTTCCACTCGCTCAACGCGGGCATGTTCGAGCTCGCGCGCGGGTACGCACGCGAGGCGATGAGCGCGTACGTTCGGCTCCAGGAGCACGAGTTCGAGCTGGAGGAGCACGGCTACACGGCGACCCGGCACCAGCACGAGGTCGGCGCCGGCTACTTCGACCTCGTGGCGCAGGCGGTCGCGCCCGACAGCTCGACGCTGGCCCTGAAGGGCTCGACCGAGGAGGCGCAGTTCGAGCACCACGAGGCCGCGGCGTGAGCGCGCTCGCGAGCGGCGTCGAGGTCGTCGCCCCGGCGGACGAGACGGTCGTGACCCCGGAGGCGCTCGACTTCGTCGGGCGCCTCCACCGGGAGCTGAATCCGAGGCGGCTGGAGCTGCTCGAGCGGCGGCACGAGCGCCAGCGCCGGCTCGACGCCGGCGCGCTGCCGGGCTTCCTGCCGGAGACCTGTCACATCCGCGAGGGCGACTGGCGCGTCGCGCCCGCGCCGGCCGACCTGCTGGACCGCCGCTGCGAGATCACCGGCCCGGTCGACCGGAAGATGATGATCAACGCGCTCAACTCGGGGGCGCGCGTGTTCATGGCCGACTTCGAGGACGCGAACTCGCCGACGTGGACGAACGTCGTCGAGGGCCAGCGCAACGTCTCGGAAGCCGTCCGCCGGACGATCTCGCTCGACACGGCGGAGAAGTCGTACCGGCTGAACGACGAGACCGCGACGCTGATGATCCGGCCGCGCGGCTGGCATCTCCCGGAGCGGCACGTGCTCGTCGACGGCGAGCCGGTCTCCGGGTCGCTGTTCGACTTCGGGATGACGTTCTTCCGGAACGGGCGCGAGCTGCTCGAGCGCGGGAGCGGGCCGTACTTCTACCTGCCGAAGCTCGAGTCGCACCACGAGGCGCGGCTGTGGGCGCAGGCGTTCGCGCTCGCGGAGGACTGGCTGGGAGTCCCGGCGGGCTCGATCCGCTGCACCGTGCTGATCGAGACGATCCTCGCCGCGTTCGAGATGGAGGAGATCCTCTACGAGCTCCGCGACTACGGATGTTCGCTCAACGCCGGTCGCTGGGACTACATCTTCAGCGTGATCAAGAAGTTCCGCGCGCGCGACTGGGTGCTGCCGGACCGGGCCCAGGTGACGATGACCGTTCCGTTCATGCGCGCGTACACGGAGCTGCTCGTGCGCTCGTGCCACCGGCGCGGCGCGCACGCGATCGGCGGCATGGCGGCGTTCATCCCGTCACGGAAGGACCCGGAGGTGAACGCCGTCGCCCTCGCGCGGGTGCGCGAGGACAAGCTGCGCGAGTCCGGCGACGGCTTCGACGGCACCTGGGTCGCGCACCCGGATCTCGTGCCGACGGCGACGGAGGTGTTCGACGGCGTGCTCGGGGTGCGGCCGAACCAGGTCGAGCGGTTGCGCGAGGACGTGGTGCCGGACGAGGCCGCGCTGTTGTCGATCCCGGACACGCCCGGCGAGGTCACGGATGCCGGGCTGCGCACGAACGTCTCCGTCGGCGTCCGCTACCTCGACGCGTGGCTGCACGGGGTCGGGGCGGCGGCGATCGACAACCTGATGGAGGACGCCGCCACGGCGGAGATCTCCCGTTCCCAGGTCTGGCAGTGGGTGCGGTCGGGGCGGTTCGACGCCGGACGGGTGCGGGACGAGATCGGGCTCGTCGACGCCGGCGACGAGGCGAAGGAGCTGTTCGCCGGGCTCGCCCTCGCGGACGAGCTGGTCGAGTTCCTCACGCTTCCCGCGTACACTCACCTGGAGTGACGCTCGACAGCACCAAGGCAGACGACATCGCGCTCGTGATCGAGGAGGCGATCGTCTCCGGGGAGCTCGCCCCGGGGACGGTCCTCCGGCAGGAGCAGCTGTCGGAGCAGTTCAACGTCTCGCGCACGCCGGTGCGGGAGGCGCTGCGGCGTCTGGCCGCGCTCGGGCTCGTCTCCTTCGTGCCGAACCGCGGCGTCCGCGTCCGTACGATCTCGCGCGACGAGCTGCACGAGGCGTTCCTCGTGCGGGCGGAGCTGGAGGGGCTCGCGACCGAGGTGGCGGCGCCGAAGATCACGCCGGACGAGCTCGAGGAGCTCGACGAGTGCGAACAGCGGTTCTCGCGGATCTCGCAGGAGCTGCGCGCGCGCGAGCCGGGCGACGAGCGGCGCACGATCATGGGCGACTGGGTGCGGGCGAACCACGCGTTCCACGACGTGATCTACCGGGCCGCGGCGCTGCCGCTCGTGGAGCAGCTGGCGAAGAGCGCGCGGCGGACGTTCTCGGGGCCGGCGGTGTGGGCGCCGGGGGATCACTCGCTCGACGGGCTCTATCTGAAGAACGCGGAGCAGCATCGCGCGATCAAGCAGGCGCTCGTGGCCGGGAGCGCCGCCGGCGCGCGGGAGCTCGCCCGGGAGCACGTGATGTCGTCGTTCACGCTGCTGGAGACGATCCTCGAGCAGGTCGGCGCGCAGCCGCGCGACTGGCAGAAGAGCCGGGCGGCGCGCGGTTCCTAGCGGACAGGTTCCGGGGTCAGACCCCGGGACCGGTCCGCTCGAGCCCCTGACCCGGGGTCAGACCCCGGGACGTGTCCCGCGCGGCCGCTATCCGGTCGATCCGATCGGGCATACTCCTCCCATAGTCGCTGCCTGACCACACCGGATTGCTGGCTAGGATCGGCTCCTGATGGAGCCCCGCCCTCACATGGAGCCGCTCTACCGGCCGCACGGCGTCGAGGAACGCTGGCAGCGCGCGTGGGAGGAGGAGGGCCTCTACCGCGCCGACCCGTCCTCGGACGCGCCGAGCTACGTGATCGCCGTGCCGCCGCCGAACGTCACGGGCGCGCTGCACATGGGCCACGCGCTCAACGGCACCATCCAGGACTCCCTGATCCGGTGGCACCGGATGCGGGGCTTCAACACGCTCTGGCAACCGGGCTACGATCACGCGGGCATCGCCACCCAGGCCGTGGTCGAGAGAGAGCTGCGCCGCGAGGGCACGTCGCGGCAGGAGATCGGGCGCGAGGCCTTCGTCGAGCGTGTCTGGCAATGGCTCCACGAGTACGGCGGGGTGATCATGGGTCAGTTCCGCCGGCTCGGCTCTTCGCTCGATTACGAGCGGGAGCGCTTCACGATGGACGACGACTACATCCGCGCCGTGATGCGCTTCTTCGTCCATCTCTACGAGCGCGGTTGGATCTACCGCGATAACCGCATCATCAACTGGTGCCCGGACTGCCGCACGTCGATCTCCGACCTCGAGGTGGAGCACATCGAGGTGGACGACGCGCTCACGTATGCGCGCTACCTGCTCGCCGACGGCGACGGAGCCGGCGACGGGTACGTCACGGTCGCGACGGTGCGCCCCGCGACGATCCTCGCCGACGTCGCGGTCGCGGTGCATCCGAGTGACGAGCGGTACACGCAGCTGATCGGCCGCGAGGTGATCGTGCCCGTCGTCGGACGGAAGGTGCCGGTGATCGCGGACGACCGGGTCGAGCCCGAGTTCGGGACCGGCGCGCTCAAGATCACGCCCGGCCACGATCCGGTCGACTTCGAGATCGGCCGCGACCACGGGCTGCCGGAGCTGACGGTGATCGGCTTCGACGGCCGTATGATCGGCGACATCCCGGACATGCTGGTCGGGCTGACCGAGGAGGAGGCAGGCGACTACGTCGTCGAGTGGCTGCGCGAGGAGAAGCTGCTCGAGAAGCGGGAGAGCTACCGGCACGCGGTCGGGCACTGCGAGCGCTCCGGCACGCGCATCCAGCCGCTCGTCTCGCTCCAGTGGTGGTGCGCGACGGAGGAGCTGGCGCGCCCGGCGATCGACGCGATCCAGTCCGGTCGCGTCCGCTTCCATCCACCCGTGCACGGGCGGGTCGCACTCGACTGGCTGACGGCGATCCGGCCGTGGAACGTCTCGCGGCAGCTCTGGTGGGGGCATCAGCTGCCGATCTGGTACTGCCCGGACGGGCACGTGACGTGCGCAGAGACCGAGCCGGACGCCTGCGCCGAGTGCGGCACGGCCGAGCTGCGGCGGGACGAGGACGTGCTCGACACATGGTTCTCGTCCGCGCTCTGGCCGTTCGCGACGCTCGGCTGGCCGGACGACACGCCGGCGCTGCGCGCGTTCTACCCGGGCGACGTCAACTCGACGGCGCGGGAGATCATCTTCCTCTGGGTGAACCGGATGCTGATGGCGGGGCTCGAACTGCTCGGCGACATCCCGTTCCACGACGTGATCATCCACTCGACGATCCTGGCGCCGGACGGGCGGAGGATGTCGAAGTCGCTCGGCACCGGCATCGACCCGCTCGACGTGATCGAGGCGCACGGCGCGGACGCGACCCGGTACGGGCTGCTGAAGATGTCGTCCGGTCAGGATGTCCGCTTCTCGTACGGGCCGATCGAGGAGGGGCGCAAGCTCGCGAACAAGCTCTGGAACGTCGCCCGGCTGCTGCTCGCGGATGTCGGCGACGTCGTGCCCGACGCCCGGCCCCGCGAGCTCGAGGAGCGGTGGATCCTCGCGCGGATCGACACGACGCGGGCAGAGCTCGAGGCGGACCTCGATGCCTTCGACTTCGCGCATGCCGTCGACCGGCTCTATCACCTGACCTTCGACGACTTCTGCGACTGGTACGCGGAGGCGGTCAAGCCGCGCCTGTACGCCGGCGACGAGGACGCCCGGGCGACCGCGCTCGCGGCGCTCGAGCGGTTGCTGAAGCTCCTCCACCCGGTCATGCCGCACGTGACGGAGGAGATCTGGGCGAACCTCCCACGGCGCGAGACGCGACTGATCGTCGCGCCGTGGCCCGGGCCGGACGAGCGGTTTGCGGCCGACGTGGGCGCGCTCGTAGGGGTGCAGGAGGCGGCGGAGCGGTTTCGGCGGAGCGGCGTCTCGACGCCGCTCGAGGCCGACGAGAAGCGGATCTTCGACGCGGTCGTCCGGCCGGAGCGCGGCGGTGGGGGCGGCGAGAACGGCAACATCGAGGCGGAGCGGGAGCGGCTGCGCGGGGAGATCGCGCGCGCCGAGGAGATGCTCGCGAACGAGCGGTTCGTCGAGCGCGCGCCGGCTGCGGTCGTCGAGGCGGAGCGCGAGAAACTCGAACGGTACCGCCGCGAGCTCGACGCGCTCGGCGGCTGAGAGGGCTCCAACGGCCACGACCCGGGGTCAGACCCCGGGACCTGTCCCCGCGCGACAACGCGACAATGAGGAAGACGCGAAGCATGAACGCAACCGAGTGGATCGCCTCGCTGAGCCCGTGGCCCGCGGACGGCTTCGGTGTCGAGCGGATGCACGGGCTGCTCGCGGAGATCGGCGATCCGCAGCTGCGCTATCCGGCGATCCACGTCGTGGGCACGAACGGCAAGTCGACGACGACCCGGATGACCGAGGCGCTGCTCCTCGACTCGGGCCTCGAGGTGGGCGCGTACACCTCGCCGCACGTTCGCGGCTGGAGCGAGCGCATCCGCGTCGGCGGCGCGGAGGCGGACTTCGAGCGTGCCGTCGCCGGGGTCAGACCCCGGGCCACGGCCCTCGGCGCCACGCAGTTCGAGGCCCTGACTGCCGCGGCCCTGCTCGCATTCGCCGAGGCGAAGGTCGACGTCGCGGTCGTCGAGGCCGGGCTCGGGGGTCGGCACGACGCGACGAACGTCCTCCGGACGAGCGTCGTCGTCCTCACGAGCGTCGCGCTCGACCACATGGAGGTGCTCGGGGACACGCGGGAGGCGATCGCCGCCGAGAAGCTCGCCGTCGTCCGACCCGGGTGCACGGTCGTCCTCGGCGAGGCCGAGTGGCGGCCGCTCGCCGAGGAGAACGGCGCCGGCGAGATCGTCCTCACCGCACGGAGCAACCTCGCGCTCGCCGTTGCCGCCGCCGAGGCCTTCCTCGGCCGGAGCGTCGACCCCCACGCCGCGTCGGAGGTCGCCCTCCCCGGGCGGTTCGAGCGGCGGGGCGAGCAGCCGCTCGAGATCTGGGACGGCGCCCACAACCTCGCCGGGGTCGGCTACCTGCTCCCGCGCCTCCCGACGCGGCGATACGTGCTCGTCTGCTCGATCCTCGAGGACAAGCGCCCCGAGCTGATGCTCGAGGCGCTGTCCGTCCTCGGGACCACACTCATTGCCACGGAGTCGACGAATGCCCGTGCGATCCCCGCAGGGGAACTCGCGGCCCGCGCCGAACGGTACTTCCACCATGTCGAATCCATCCGAGATCCGACCGCGGCTCGCCTCCGTGCGCTCGCGCTCGCGGGCGACCTCGGCGCTGTTCTCGTCACAGGGTCCCTCTATCTTCTTGCCGAGCTCGGTGCGGACGGCTACAACGAGTAACGTGCGGGAGAAGATCAGCGTCTTCGCCGTCGCGATCTTCGTGCTCGTCCTGGTCGTCGGCGGCGCCTTCGCGGCCGGCTACCTGATAGGGAGGATCCTGTTGTGACGGTCGCGACCAGCGTCCACGGCTTCTTCAACTCGGGAACCTGGCTCGTCACGCGGAACCTGCTGCTCCTGTTCGCAGTCGTCTTCTGGCTCGCGCTCGGGTACTGGGTCTTCAAGGACGCGCGGCGTCGGATCGAGGATCCGTGGCTCGTCGCGATGGCGACGCTGCTCGGTCTCGTGCCGCCGTACGTCGGCCCGCTGATCTACATGCTCTTCCGTCCGCCCGAGTACCTCGACGACATGCGCGAGCGCGAGCTCGAGATCAAGGCGATGGAGGAGCGGCTCGCGAAGCGCGACCTCCACTGCCCCGTCTGCCGGTCGGAGGTCGACGCGAGCTACCTCATCTGTCCGATCTGCACGACGAAGCTGAAGCAGGCGTGCTCGAACTGCAAGGCGCCGCTCGAGGCGCTGTGGCAGATCTGCCCGTACTGCGAGACGCCGATCGAGCCCGCGGCCGTCGGCGAGGTGCCGACGCTCGGGACGCGTCGCAGCACCCGCCGCCCGCCCGCCTAGCGCTCCGTCTAGACTGGCGCCCCGTGGCCGTGGAGCGCACCCTCGTCCTGATCAAGCCCGACGCCGTGCAGCGCCGGCTCGCGGGGGAGATCCTGGGCCGGATCGAGGCGCGCGGACTCGTCGTCCGCGCGGGGAAGCTGCTGACGGTGAGCCGCGACCTCGGCGAGGAGCACTACGCCGAGCACCGCAAGAAGCCGTTCTTCGGCGACCTCGTCGCGTTCATCACCTCGGGCCAGACCTGGGCGCTCGTGGTCGAGGGCGAGGGCGCGATCGCGACGATGCGGAGGACGATCGGGGCAACCGATCCGGCACAGGCCGATCCGGGGACGATCCGCGGCGATCTGGCGCTGTCGATGCCGGACAACCTCGTGCACGGCTCCGACTCGTCGGAGTCGGCGGCGCGGGAGATCGCGCTCTGGTTCTCCGCGGATGAGCTCGCCTGACGACTCGGTCGCGCTCAACGTCGCGCACTGGACGCGCGCGAACGCGGAGTTTACGGACGGCGCGGCCCGGCGGCATTGGACGCAGGAGGAGATCGACTGGGGCGTGTTCCGCGTCCCGGAGTCGAAGGTCGGTGCGCTCGGCGACGTCGCCGGACTCGACGTCGTCGAGCTTGGCTGCGGCACGGCGTACGTGTCGGCGCGGTTGGCGCGGCGCGGCGCCCGGCCGGTCGGCGTCGACCCGACGCCCGCCCAGCTTGCGACCGCGCGGCGGATGATGCTCGAGACCGGGATCGAGTTCCCGCTCGTCGAGGCGCCCGGCGAAGCGGTGCCGCTTCCGGACGCGTCGTTCGACCTCGCGGTCTCGGAGTACGGAGCGTCGCTCTGGGCCGACCCGCTCCGCTGGGTTCCCGAGGCTGCGCGGCTGCTCCGTCCCGGCGGACGGCTCGTCTTCCTGACGAACTCCGTGCTCGTCTATCTCTGCGCGCCCGACGTCGGTCTCGTCACCGAGCAGCTCCAGCGCGAGCAGTTCGGGATGTACCGCATCCACTGGCCGGAGGCGGAGGGCGTCGAGTACCACCTCGCGCACGGGGACTGGATCCGGCTGCTGCGGGAGCACGGCCTCGAGATCGAGGCGCTGCACGAGCTCCGTGCGCCCGAGAGCGCCGACGACCCCGTCTACTACGACTTCGTCACCGCTGCGTGGGGGCGCCGGTGGCCGGCGGAGGAGATCTGGGTCGGGCGGAAGGCGGTGGCGTGACGGTTCGCCCGCTGTTGCTCGCGTCGACGTCACCGCAGCGCCGGGCGATCCTCGACCAGCTCGGCATTCCGTTCGACGCGGTCGTACCCGAGTACACCGAGCACGATCCGCCGGAGGCGGACGCAGAGCGGCTCGTCCGCGAGCACGCTCGCGGGAAGGCGCGTTCGGCGGCGGCGCAGGCCGTCGGGCGCCCCGTGCTCGGGGTGGACACGACGGTCGTGCTCGACGGCCGGATCTACGCGAAGCCGGCGGACGAGGCCGACGCCGAGCAGATGCTCGCCGGGCTGGCCGGGAAGACACACGCGGTGCTCTCCGGCCTCTGCCTGCTGACGGCGGAGTGGGAGGTCGTCGAGGCGGCCGCGACGCTCGTCTCGTTTCGTGCCTTGTCCCCGCGGGACGTTTCGGCCTACGTCGCGAGCGGCGAGTGGGAGGGCCGCGCCGGCGCGTACGCGATCCAGGGCAGGGGCGCGTCGCTCGTCGAGCGCGTGGAGGGTGACTACCTCAACGTCGTCGGTCTGCCGGTGGCTCTTCTCGTTCGGCTCCTGGCGGAGCGGTTCCCGGGCGCGTACGGCTTCTGGTAGCGGGGCTAATCGTCGGGCACGCGTCCCGGCGGGACACGACCCGGGGTCTGACCCCGGGAGGTGCCCGTACCGGACGGTCGTCCCAGTCCTACGCCTTCCTCGACGAACGCGGTATAGGCGGCCCGGGCTTTCGCCAGCACCTTCCCGAACTGCCGAAGCGTCCACCCCGTGTCGAGGAACGGCGGCGCCGGAGCCTTGCCGAGCATCGCGCGGTAGCTGCTCCACCGCCAACTCACCGCGCGCTTCACCATGCCGGCACGCTTCGGGTTCAACACGACGTACCGCCCGAGCTCGAGGCTGTACGTGTCGGTCTCCACCCGCTCCGACGAGAACCGTCCCTGGAACAGATGTCCGACCCAGCCGTGCCGCAGGTTGTACGCCTGTGCGTACCGCCCGTTCAGCAGCTGCATCCCACGAGAGAGCGTCTCATCGGGGACGTCGATGACGAGGTGCACGTGGTTCGTCATCAGGCAGTACGCGAAGCACCGCCATCCGAGTTTTCTCGCCACCTCGCCGAGCAGCCGGAGATACCGCTCGCGGTCGTGATCGTCGCTGAAGATCGCCTGCTTGCGGTTTCCACGGCACCAGACGTGGTAGATCCCTGGGGCCTGGACGCGAAGCGGACGCGGCACGAACGCGAGACTAGGCCACCTGTCGTGTCGCGGGATTCACATCTTCGTGCCGAGAACGCAAAGAGCCGCGGAATCGCTCCCGCGGCTCTCGCATCGGGGTGCCCAGATTTGAACTGGGGACCTCTCCGACCCGAACGGAGCGCGCTACCAGGCTGCGCCACACCCCGTCGTGCGGCCCATAGGGTAGCGTGAGATCGCCATGCCGGATCGGATCCGCGTCGCCTGCGTCCAGCTGACGAGCGGACGGGACAAGGACGCGAACCTCGCACGCGCGGAGGCGCTCGTCGCGCGTGCCGCGTCGACCGGTGCCGACATCGTCGTCCTCCCGGAGAAGTGGAACGTCATCGGCGGGCCTGACGACTACCGCGCCGCGGCGGAGCCGCTGGAGACGGGGCCGTCCGTCGCGGCGATGTCCCGCTGGGCGCGGACGCTCGGAATCACGCTCGTCGGCGGCTCGATCACCGAGCGCCGCGATGGCCGCGAGAAGCTCTCCAACACGTGTTGCGTGTTCGACCCGGAGGGGTCGCTCGTCGCCGTCTACCGCAAGATCCACCTGTTCGACGTCGAGGTCGGCGGCCACGTCTACCGCGAGTCCGAGACGGAGGAGCCGGGGACCGAGCCGGTCGTCGCGCCCGCCGAGGACTGGACCGTCGGCCTCAGCGTCTGCTACGACGTGCGCTTCCCGGAGCTGTACCGGATCCTCGCCCTCGAGGGCGCCGAGCTCGCGACCGTGCCGGCGCACTTCACGACGCCGACCGGGAGGGATCACTGGCACGTGCTCCTGCGCGCCCGCGCGATCGAGAACCAGTACTACGTCGCCGCGGCGGCGCAGGTCGGGGAGACGCTGCCGGGCAGGCCCGCGTACGGCCGCTCGCTCGTCGTCGATCCGTGGGGAATCGTCCTCGCACAGGCGCCGGACGAGGAGACCGTGATCGCAGCGGAGCTCGACCGGGCGCGGCTGCGCCAGATCCGCGCGAAGCTGCCGTCGCTCGCGAACCGTCAGGCCGACGCGTACCGGTGGCCGGCGCCGGCCTGACGGTGGCCGACTGGCTGGCCTCCGTCCCGACCCTCCTGGCCGAAGTGGCCACGGCCTGGGGTCTGACCCCGGGACAGGGCTATCCGGCGGGTGCCGCCGGCCTCGCCGTCCGTGCCGACCTCGACGACGGCACCCCGGCCGTGCTGAAGCTGAGCTACCCGCACCGCGAGTCGGAGCAGGAGGCGGACGCGCTCGAGCGCTGGGACGGCGACGGCGCCGTGCGGCTGCTCGCACGCGACGACGAGCGGCACGCGCTCCTGCTCGAGCGCTGCGAGCCGGGGACGTTCCTCTCCGACTGGGACGGGGACGCGCTCGGCGTCCTCATCGGCCTGCTCCCTCGGCTCTGGAAGAGCGCGGACGGATTCCGGACGCTCGAGGACGAGGCGGCGCACTGGCTCGAG
>DATKNT010000127.1:0-45157 GCA_035541175.1 Gaiellaceae bacterium | reverse complement strand
TCTCGTTGGAGAACCACTTAACGGTGCCCTCAGCCAACTGTCTTTCCTCCTTACACAACAACGACGGCCCGGGCACCGAGCCGCCGACCGATGATGAAGCAGCCGGAGTGTAGCTCAGGAAACCGGCTTGGCAAGTGGAATCCGGCGTGCCCGGGCCGCGGCGACGGTGTTCTGGAGCACCATCGCGATCGTCATCGGGCCGACCCCGCCGGGGACCGGCGTGATGAAGGCGGCCCGCTCGGCCGCCGCCGGGTCGACGTCGCCGAAGAGGCCGTCGTCGGTGCGGTTCATGCCGACGTCGATCACGGTCGCGCCCGGCTTCACCATCTCCGGGGTGATCACGTGCAGCTTTCCGACCGCGGCGACGAGGATGTCGGCCTCGAGCGTGTGCGCTGCGAGGTCGACCGTGCGCGAGTGGCAGATCGTCACCGTCGCGTGCCCGCGGAGCAGCAGCTGCGCCATCGGCTTGCCGACGATGTTGGAGCGGCCGACGACGACGGCGTTCGCGCCCTTCACCGGGATCTCGTACTCGGCGAGCATCCGCATGATCCCCATCGGCGTGCCCGGGACGAGCGCGGGGCGGCCCAGCGCGAGCCGGCCGGCGTTCATGGGATGCAGCCCGTCGATGTCCTTCGCCGGGCTGATCCGCTCGATCACGGCGTTCTCGTCCAGGTGGTCGGGGAGCGGCAGCTGGACGAGCAGGCCGTCGACGCTCTCGTCCTCGTTGAGGGCGGCGATGACCGAGAAGAGCTCCTCCTCGCTCGTGTCCGCCGGCAGGTGGCGGTCGAAGGACTCGAAGCCGGCCTCGCGCGCGGCCTTGTGCTTGTTGCGGATGTACACGTGCGAGGCGGGGTCGTCCCCGACGAGGATCGTCGCGAGCCCGATATGGCCGAGCTGCGCGACGTCGTCGGCGACCTCGGCGCGCACCTTCGCCGCGAGCGCCTTCCCGTCGATGATCGTCGCGGTCACGTGGCGGAGCGTAGCGGCGCGCCTGAGAGAATGCGGCGATGGCCGCGAGGCTCCCCCGCAAGAACGACCCCGCCTCGATCCGAGCACGCCAGGAGGCGCTCGGGCTCGACGGTGCCGCGACCGGCATCGACCTCGAGCCGTTCGCGCGCGCGGCCGAGACGGTGACCGGCGTCGCCGTCGTCCCCGTCTCGGTCGCGCAGCTGACCGTCTCGCTCGGCGACTACGAGCTGTCCGAGGACGGCGAGGTCGTCGAGCGCGGCCGCGCCGTCGAGGACGTCGTCGTTCCGCTCGCACACACCGAGGGTGGGCTGACGGCGTCGCTGCAGCGCGGCGCGAGGGCGGTGGCGGAGTCCGGCGGCTTCCGAACATACGTGGCGGCGGACCGAATCACCCGAGCATCCTGCTTCATCTGCAAAGACGCTGCGGACGCACTCGCGCTCGCCGGCTGGATCGAGGGGCAGGTGGCGGCGATGCGCGAGTTCCTCCGCACCGCCGAGCTCGAGGAGCTCTCCCGCTTCGCCGTCCTGCGCGAGGCGAAGACGCACGTCGTCGGCGCGATGTGCCACGTCCTCTGGCGCTTCACGACCGGCGACGCCGTCGGGGCGAACATGATGACCCGAAACGCGTACGCGCTGAACATGGCGTACGTGCTGCCCAGGGCGCCGGTCCCGATCGAGCGGGCGATGCTCGAGGCGAACATGGGCGGCGACAAGAAGCCGTCCTTCGAGTACTTCCAGTCCGGCCACGGGAAGACGGTGATCGCGGAGGCGACGCTGACCGACGAGGCGATCCGGCGCGTGCTGCGGACGACGGCCGAGGACCTCGAGTCGCTCGCCTGGGCCGGGACGCACGGCGCGGTCGCCTCCGGGATGCAGTCCGTCGCATTCACGCCGGCGTCCGCGATCGCCGCGATCTTCACCGCCACCGGCCAGGACATCGGCATGGTCGGGACGAGCTCGATGGCCCACGGAGTCGGGCGCCGCGTCGAGGGCGGCATGCACGTGTCGATCCGGTTCCCGGGCCTGGAGGTCGGCACCGTCGGCGGCGGCACGTCGCTCCCGACGCCGCGCGAGTGGCTCGCGCTGATGGGCTGCGCCGGCCCGGGCAAGGTCTACCGCTTCGCCCAGATCGTCGCGGCCGCGGCGCTCGCGCTCGAGATCAGCGCCTCGGCGGCGATGGCCACCGCCGGCAGCGAGAACTTCTTCCGCGCCCATTTCGAGCGCGGCGGCCTCCGCTAGTACGGCAGCGCGACCTCGGAGACGTCGAGGCCGAGGCTCTTCGCGAGGCGGACGCCGTGGTTCAGCTCCGTCTTCAGGCGCTCGCGGTCGCGGGCCTCCATCAGCTGGCCGATCATCTCGCGCGCCTTGGGCCGCCAGAGGACGTGCGCGGCGAACTCCGGCAGCATCCGGTTCGCGGCGTCGATGAGCGTCGACCGCACCGTCGGCGACGCCGTGACGAGGAGGACGCGCTCGTACGCCATGCCGGCGCCGTGGTGGATCCCGTCGTCGATCGCCAGCCGGTTGCAGAGGTCCTCGAGCAGGGTGCCGCGCGACGAGCGCGCGATCAGCCGGAAGCGCGGGATGATCAGCCGCTCGAAGAAGACCTGCATGAGGAAGACCTTCTCCTCGAGCGAGTCGGCCTCGAGGAACATGTGCCCGAGCGTGTCGAGGTGCGGATCGCGCTCCCCCTCGCCGCCGACCAGGCCGATCAGCTTCAGCCACGCCTCCGTGTGGCGCGACTCGTCCTGGACCATCGTCGAGTAGTAGAGCTTCGCCTCCGGGTCGGGCGCCGCGTTCAGCAGCTGCGCCGACATCTCGACCGCGAGCATGTCGGCCTGGAGCTGCTGCATCACGACCGAGCGCCAGACGTCGAGCCGCCGGGCGCGGCGCTGCGGCGATCCCTTCCCCTCCGGCACCGGCGGCAGCTCGGCCCACGGGAGGTCGCGCACCAGCCACTCCTGGTGCTTGGCGAGGTGGTAGAAGCGGAGGACGCCCGCATACGCGCTGCGGTCCTCGCCCGGCTCCTGCTCCGCGGCAACCGGCTCGGCGCTCATCGCGCAGAGGTTAACGCCCCGTGGTACGAATCGGCGCGTGATCGCGCTCGTCTTCAGCTACGAGGTCCGCGACCCGGCGGAGTTCGAGCGGGCGTACGGGCCCGACGGCGAGTGGGCCCGGTTCTTCCGGCAGGGCCCCGGGTACATCGGCACGGAGCTGCTCCGGGACGTCGAGGTGCCCGGCCGCTACCTCGTCGTCGACCGCTGGGAGACGGCCGCTGCGTACAACGAGTTCACGGCGGCGCACCGGGACGAGTACATGCGCCGCGTCGACGAGACGCGCTTCCACTACGAGCACGAGCTGCGCTTCGGGACGTTCGAGAACGTCTGGGGACAGTGACGCGGCGGATCCCGCCGCACCACGACCCCGGCTGCTGGGGCTGCGGCGACGCGCCCGGCGGGATCCGCATGCCCGTGCCGGAGGTCGAGGGCGCGACGGAGTACGCGGCCCACCTCACCTTCGACGAGCGCCACCAGGGCGGGCCCGGGCTCGTCCACGGCGGGTTCGTCGCCGCCGCGCTCGACGAGGCGTGCGGGCTGCTCGCGACCTGGTACCGCTTCCCGGCGGTGACCGGGCGGATCTTCGTCCGCTACCGGCGGCCCGTGCCGATCAACACGGAGCTGCTCGTCCGCGCCGAGCTCGAGGGCGTGCGCGGACGGCGGCTGCACGTCCGCGGCGAGCTCGGCGACGGCAGCGAGATCCTCGCGGAGGCCCGCGGCGCCTTCGTCCACGTCCCGCTCGAGCACTTCCTCGCCACCCCGGAGGGCCGGGCCGCCGCCGAGCGCTGGCGCTCATCCTCGAACGAGGGATGGAGCTCCGGCCGCTCCGGCGCCGATGACGGACCCGGGTAGAACCGGACCTGCGGCACCGGGAGGGATGTCGCATGGTCATGAGGGTTCTCGTCGTCGCAGCGCTCGCCGTTGCGGTGATGGTCGGGATCAAGGACGGGAAGTTCCTGCGCACGGCCGGGCTCACCGGGACCTGCCTGGTCACGCAGACGAACCCCGACGGCACACAGCTGGAGGCGTGCAAGGCCGGCAAGCTGCAGGGCCAGCCGGACCTCTCGCCCGACGGTTGCCGGCAGGTCGGATCGCAGGGCGTCTACGTCATCTGGAAGTGCCCGGCCGCGGTGGCCTCGCAGCCGTCGGGCCACTGACGCTCAGCAGATCCGCGGGAGCGGGTCGCCGACGAGCATGTCGACGATCCTGCTCCCGCCGAAGGGCGTGTCGACGAGGACGAGCGGTTCCTCGTCGGCGCGGATCGCGCCGATTGCCACGGCTCCCGTCCCGAGCGGGTGCGCGCGGAGCGCGGCCAACGCCGCGTCGACGGAGTCGGGGGCGACGACGGCCACGAGCTTCCCCTCGTTCGCGACGTAGAGCGGGTCGATGCCGAGGAGCTCGCAGGCGGCGCGGACGTCGTCGCGCACCGGGATCGCCTCCTCGTCGAGGACGACCGTCGCGCGCGCACCCGCCGCCAGCTCGTTCAGCGTCGTCGCGAGCCCGCCGCGCGTCGGGTCGCGCATCCAGCGCAGCTCCGGTCCGAGTGAGCAGAGCGCCGCGGTGAGACCGTTCAGCGGCGCGGTGTCGCTCTCGACGTCGAGCTCGAGCTCGAGGTTCCCCCGCGCGAGCATGACCGCGATCCCGTGCTCGGCGATCCCGCCCGAGACGAGCACGCGGTCGCCGGGGCGCACCCGCTCGACGCCGAGGACGGCCCGCAGGTCGAGCAATCCGATTCCGGCGGTCGTCACGTAGAGACCGTCGGCGGCGCCGCGCTCGACGACCTTCGTGTCGCCGGCCGCCACGGAGACACCCGCGTCGCGCGCGGCGCGCGCCATCGAGGCCGCGAGGTCGCGCAGCTCGTCGAGCGGGAAGCCCTCCTCGATGACGAAGCCGGCGCTGAGCGCGACCGGGACGGCGCCCGAGACGGCGAGGTCGTTGACCGTCCCGTTGACCGCGAGCTCGCCGATGTCGCCGCCGGGGAAGCGGAGCGGGCGCACGACGTACCCGTCGGTCGTGAACGCGAGCCGCGTCCCGTTCGCCGCGACGAGCGCCGCGTCGCCGAGCGGCTCGAGCATCGGGTTGCGCAGCTCCTCGAGGAACAGCCCCTCGACGAGGCGACGCGACGCCTTGCCGCCGGCGCCGTCGGCCAACGTGATGACCTCGCCGCTCATGCCCGCTCGCGACGCCGGCGAAGCCGGCGCCTCCGCTCTCTGATGAGCTCCGTCGAGCCTACGCTCATGCCCGCTCCCGGCGCCGGCGAAGCCGGCGCCTCCGCTCTCTGATGAGCTCCGTCGAGCCTACGCTCATACCGGCATCCTGTCGCGCGCGAGGTGCCGCCCGTACGCGTAGTACGCGGCGCACGCGCCCTCGCTCGAGACCATGCACGTGCCGAGCGGGCGCTCCGGCGTGCACGCGGTGCCAAAGACGCCGCAGTCGACCGGCTTCGCGAGCCCGCGCAGGACGTCGCCGCAGCGGCACGCCTTCGGGTCCTCGATGCGGGCGCCCGGGACCTCGAACCGCTCCTCCGCGTCCCAGCCGGCGTACGCGTCGGCGATGCGGAGGCCGCTGCGCGGGATCGCACCGAGGCCGCGCCACTCGAAGTCGTCCCGCACCTCGAAGACCTCGTCGAGCGCGGCGAGCGCCCGGGTATTCCCCTCGTCGCGCACGACGCGCCCGTAGGCGTTCTCGACCTCGGCCCGTCCGTCGCGCAGCTGGCGCAGCAGCATCGCCACCGCCTGGAGGATGTCCGTCGGCTCGAAGCCGGCGACGACGACGGGCCGCCCGTACTCGCGGCAGACGAAGTCGTACGGGCGCGTCCCGATGACGGTCGAGACGTGGCCCGGCCCGACGAAGCCGTCGATCTCGGTCTCCGGCGAGTCGAGGATCGCCCGCAGCGCGGGGCCGATGAGCACGTGGTTGCAGAAGACGGAGAAGTTGCCGATGCCGAGCGCGCGCGCCCGTTGCAGCGTCAGCGCGGTCGCCGGCGCGGTCGTCTCGAAGCCGACGCCGAAGAAGACGACCTCGCGCTCCGGCTCGCGCTGCGCGATGCCGAGCGCGTCGAGCGGCGAGTAGACCGTGCGCACGTCCGCGCCGCGCGCCTTCGCCTCGAGCAGCGAGCGGCGGCGGCCGCCAGCGCCGCCTCCGGCGGCGCGGTCTTCCGTCCGGGCGCCGGCGGCTCGGCCGCCGGCGCTCCCAGACCCCGGCACGCGCAGCATGTCGCCGAAGCTCGCGAACGTCACCTCGGGCCGCTCGGCGATCGAGATGCCGTCGTCGACGCGGCCCATCGGGATCACGCAGACCGGGCAGCCGGGCCCGTGGACGAGCTCGACTTCGTCCGGGAGCAGCGCCTCGAGCCCGTGCCGGTAGATCGCGTGCGTGTGCCCGCCGCAGACCTCCATCAGCTTCACGCGCCGGCCCGGCTCGACGAGCGTGCGCAGCTCGGCGGCGATCGCGCGAACCGCGCTCGCGTCCCGGAACTCGTCGACGTACCTCATGACGCGAGCTCCGCGGCGATCGCCTCGCCGAGCAGCGCCAGCGTCGCCCGGGCCTCGTCCTCGTCGATCCGGGCGAGGGCGAAGCCGACGTGGACCAGCACCCAGTCGCCCGGCTCCGCCTCCGGCGTGAACGCGACGTTGACGTCGCGCCGGACGCCGGTGAAGTCGACGCGCGCGAGGTCGCCGTCGATCCGCTCGAGGATCCGGCCGGGGACGCCTAGGCACACGCGAGCCTCCTCGCCGCCACAGCCGCCTGGCCGTAGCTGATTCCGCCGTCGTTCGGCGGCACGAGCCGGTGCTCGAGCACGCGGAAGCCGTACGCCTCGAGCCGCGCGCGCGTCGAGGCCGCCAGCCGCCGGTTCTGGAACGAGCCGCCGGAGAGGACGACGGTGTCGAGCCCGGCGGCGCGGGCGTAGGCCGAGGCGGCCGCGGACGCGGAGATCGTCTCGTGGAACCCCGCGGCAATCTCCGCGCGCGGCCGCCCCGTCGCGAGCTCGTCGGCAACGCGTGCCACGAGCGCGGTCGTCTCGCCGAAGCGCCACGGCCACGGCTGCGCCTCGACGAACCCTGCGAGCTGCTCCAGCTCGATCGCCGCCTGCCCCTCGTACGTCACCCGCTCGCGTACGCCGAGCACCGCGGCGACGGCGTCGAAGAGCCGGCCCATCCCCGACGAGAGCGGCGCGTTGACGGCGAGGCTCGCGCGCACCCGCTCCCACTCGGGCCACGGCACGGGGAGCCCGGCCCGCTCGAGGTGGAGTGCGGCGACCCGCCACGGCTCGCGCACCGCCGCCTCGCCGCCCGGGAGCGGAACCGGGTCGAGCCGGGCCAGCCGCTCGAACGACTCGAGATCCGCCTCCAGCAGCTCGCCGCCCCAGAGCGTCCCGTCGGTGCCGAAGCCGGTGCCGTCGAAGACGAGCGCGAGCGCCGGCCCCTCCTCCCCGTGCTCGGCGAGGCACGCCGCTGCGTGCGCGTGATGGTGCTGCACCTCGACGAGCGGCAGGCCCTGCTCGCGCGCCCACTTCGTCGACAGGTACTCCGGATGGAGGTCGCACGCGACCGCCTCCGGCTCGACGGCGAGCATCTCGAGGTAGAGGCGCAGGTCGGTGCGGAAGGCGCGGTAGGCCGGCTCGGAGTCGAGGTCGCCGAGGTGCGCGGAGAGGAACGCCTCGCCGCCGCGCGCGACGCAGAACGTCGACTTCAGCTCGGCCCCGGCGGCGACGAGCGGCGCCGGCGTCTCCACCGGCAGCGGCAGCGGCGCGGGCGCATAGCCGCGCGAGCGGCGGAGCACGGCGCCGCGGCGGACGACCGAGTCCTCGCAGCGGCGGTGGATCCGGCGATCGTGCGAGAGGAACGCGTCGGCGATCCCGCCGAGCCGGCTCCGCGCCTCGTCGTCGTCGATGGCGATCGGCTCGTCGCTGAGGTTCCCGCTCGTGAGCACGAACGGCCGCTGCAGGTCATGCCACAGGAGATGGTGCAGCGGCGTGTACGGGAGCATGACGCCGAGCCACGGCGACCCGGGCGCGACCGAGTCGGCGACGCGCGCGCCCCACAGGCGGCGCAGCAGCACGATCGGGCGCGCGGGCGAGCGGAGCAGCTCCCACTCGTCGGGCTCGACGAGGCAGAGCGCGGCGGGGTCGCCGCTCATCAGCGCCAGCGGCTTCTCCTCGCGATGCTTGCGCGCGCGCAGCCGCGCGACGGCGCGCTCGTCCTGCGCATCGCACGCGAGGTGGTAGCCGCCGAGCCCCTTGACGGCGAGGATCCCGCCGCCGGCGATCACGGCGACCGCCTCGGCCAGCGGCATCGACAGCTGCGGCCCGCAGGCCGGGCACGCGATCGGCTCGGCGTGGAAGCGCCGGTCGGACGGGTCCTCGTACTCGCGGCGGCAGTCCGCGCAGAGCTCGAACGGCGCCATCGTCGTCCGCGCGCGGTCGTACGGCACCGACCGGACGATCGTCAGCCGCGGCCCGCACTGCGTGCAGTTGAGGAACGGGTAGCGGAAACGGCGGTCGGCCGGGTCGAACAGCTCCCGCAGGCAGTCGTCGCACGTCGCGACGTCCGGCGGGATCGCGGCCGCCGCCCCGACGGCGCCGCCCGCGCTCGCGCGGATCGCGAAGTCGTGCTCGCCGCGCGGCGCGACCGCCTCGGCGACGAGCGAGTCCACGCGCGCGAGCCCCGGCGCCGCGCCCACGAGATCGGTCGCGAACGAGTCGAGCGCGGACGCCGGCCCCTCGGCCTCGATCACGACGCCCTCCCCGTCGTTGAGGACGAAGCCGCCGAGACCCCTGGCCGATGCGATCCGGTGGACAAAGGGCCTGAATCCGACGCCTTGCACGACTCCGCGGGCCCGGTAGCGGCGGCGCTCCACGCTGCTCACGGTCACGCACCAAGCGTCACAAGCGCGGCGCCGGCCCGCATCGGCGGATGCACGGCCTCCCGCGCGGGAAACCCGCAGGACGATCCGGCGGCCATACCGATGCCGCGCGGCCGCGCCCGCGGAAGTCTTGAGACGGAAGGAGGCCCCGTGCCGACTGAGGCCGGAAGCGAGCCTGCGGTCCTCGCCGCAGAAGACGTCGACGCGCTCCTCGACGCGTTGCGCGACGAGGGCTACCGCGTCGTCGGACCGACCGTGCGGGGCGGCGCGATCGTCTACGCCGAGCTCACCGGAGCCTCCGCGCTTCCCGCCGGCTGGACGGACGAGCAGGCGCCCGCGTCCTACCGGCTCGTACCGCGCGCGGACCGCGCCCTGTTCGGCTACGCCGTCGGGCCGCATTCGTGGAAGCAGGAGCTGCTGCCGCCGCGCGTCCGGCTCTGGCAGGCGCGCCGGAACGGCGGCGGCCTCGCGGTCGAGGAGGATCCGGCCGCCTTCGAGCCGACCGCGTTCGTCGGCGTCCGCCCGTGCGAGCTCGCCGCGATCGCGATCCAGGACCGGGTCTTCCTCGGCGGCCGCTTCCAGGATCGCGACTACGCCGCGCGGCGATCCGACGTCTTCCTCGTCGCCGTCGACTGCGGCGACCCCTCCTCCCTCTGCTTCTGCACCTCGGTCGGCGGCGGCCCCGGCGCGACCGACGGCTACGACCTCGCGCTGACGGAGCTGCTGGACGGCCGCCACCGCTTCCTGGTCCGCGCGGGCTCCCCTTCGGGCGAAGCCATGCTGGCGAAGCTGCCTGTCACCACCGCGAGCGCAGCGGACCTGGAGGCGGCACGCCACGTGGTCGCGCGCGCCGCGCGCGACATGGAAGGGCGGTTCGACAGCACGGACCTCCACGACCTGCTGCTCCGCAACCTCGAGAGCCCCCGCTGGGACGAGGTCGCCGAGCGCTGTCTCACCTGCGGCAACTGCACCCTCGTCTGCCCCACCTGCTTCTGCACGCACGTCGAGGACGCGAGCGCGCTGGACGGCTCGACCGCCGAGCGCACGCGCGTCTGGGACACGTGCTTCTCGGTCCAGTACGCCGAGATGCACGGCGGCAACACGCGGCCGACGCCGCGCGCCCGCTACCGCCAGTGGCTCACGCACAAGCTCGCGACGTGGGAGGACCAGTTCGGCTCGCTCGGCTGCGTCGGCTGCGGCCGCTGCATCGCCTGGTGCCCCGTCGGGATCGACATCCGGGAGGAGGTGCGGTCCATCCGCGCCGAGGAGGAAGAGCATGCGCACGCTTGATGCACTCATCGTCGAGAGCCCGGTGTTCAAGGGGCTCGGCCAGGACGAGCTGGAGCTGGTCGCCGGCTGTGCCTCGAACACCGTCTTCGCCGCCGGCGAGCGCCTGTTTCGCGAGGGCGACCCGGCCGACACGTTCTTCCTGATCCGCCACGGGCTCGTCGCCCTCGACGCCTACGTCCCGAACCGCGGGCAGCTGACGGTGGAGACGGTCGGCCCGGGCGAGATCGTCGGCTGGTCGTGGCTGCTGCCGCCGTACCGGTGGCACTTCACCGGCCGCGCGGTCGAGCTCGTCCGCGCCGTGCAGTTCGACGGCGCCTGCCTCCGCAAGAAGTGCGACGAGGACCCGCTCCTCGGCTACGACCTGCTCACGCGCTTCGCGCAGGTGCTCGTCTCCCGTCTCCAGGCCACGCGCCTCCAGCTCATGGACATCTATGGCGACAAGCACGACTGAGCCCGCGACCGCACTTCGCGGTTCGATGACCCCGCTGCCGTACCGCGTCGTCCGCAAGCGGCGGGAGAACCACGACAACTGGACGCTCGAGCTCGAGCCGGTCGCCGAGTCGATCGACCCGATCGGGCCGGGCCAGTTCACGATGCTGTACGCGTTCGGCGTCGGCGAGGTGCCGATCTCGACGAGCGGCGACCTCGAGACCTCGGGGGCGAACCTCGTGCACACGATCCGTGCCGTGGGCGCGGTGACGAAGGCGCTCTGCGCCGCCGGTCCCGGCGACGTGCTCGGCGTCCGCGGGCCGTTCGGCAACACCTGGCCGATCGAGGAGGCGCGCGGACACGACCTCGTCGTCGTCGGCGGCGGCGTCGGCCTCCCGCCGCTCCGCCCCGCGATCTACCACGCGCTCGCGCACCGCGGCGACTTCGGCAGGCTCGTCGTCCTCTACGGCGGCCGCACCCCCGACGATCTGCTGTTCCGGAAAGAGCTCGAGCGCTGGCGGAGCCGGCTCGACACCGTCGTCGAGGTTTCCGTCGACGCGGCAGGCCCAGGCTGGAGCGGCAGCGTCGGCGTCGTCACGAAGCTGATCCCGGGCGCGCCGCTCGACCCGGACGACGCGGTCGCGTTCGTCGTCGGGCCGGAGATCATGATGCGCTTCACCGCGCGCGCGCTCATCGACCGCGGCCTCGCGCCCGAGCGGATCTGGATCTCGATGGAGCGGACGATGCGCTGCGGCGTCGGCCTCTGCGGGCATTGCCAGCTCGGCCCGACGCTGATCTGCCGCGACGGCCCCGTCTACCGGTGGGACGAGCTCGCCCCGCTGCTGGGGGTGCAGGAACTGTGAGCGCGCGCACCGACGGCAGGCGGACGAGGAAGCCGGCGGCGGTGAAGAAGCCGAGGCTCTCGGTCTGGAAGTTCTCCTCCTGCGACGGCTGCCAGCTCTCGCTGCTCGACTGCGAGGACGAGCTGCTCGAGCTGACCGGCGCGGTCGAGATCGCCTACTTCCTCGAGGCGACGAGCGCGACGGCGAGGGGCCCGTACGACCTGACGCTCGTCGAGGGCTCGATCACGACGCCGCACGACGCCGAGCGAATCCACGAGATCCGCCGCATGTCGAGGTTCCTCGTCTCGATCGGCGCCTGCGCGACGACCGGCGGCATCCAGGCGCTGCGCAACTTCGCGCAGGTGGGCGACTTCGTCTCCGCCGTCTACGCGAGCCCCGAGTACATCTCGACGCTGCGGACGTCGACGGCGATCGCGGACCACGTCCCGGTCGACTTCGAGCTCCAGGGCTGCCCGATCAACAAGGCGCAGCTGCTCGAGGTGGTCGGCGCCCTCCTCGCCGGCCGCCGGCCGAACACGCCCGCGTACAGCGTCTGCGTCGAGTGCAAGCGGGCGGGCGTCCCCTGCGTGATGGTGGCGAGGGGCATCCCCTGCCTCGGCCCGGTGACGCACGCCGGCTGCGGCGCGCTCTGCCCGCTCTACGCGCGCGGCTGCTTCGGCTGCTTCGGCCCGAAGGAGCAGCCGAACACCGAGGCGCTCGCCGCGCAGTGGCGCGAGCTCGGCGCCGACGACGGGCGGCTCCTGCGCGCCTTCCGTTCCTTCACCGGCAACGCGCCCGACTTCCGGCGGGAGGCGACGCTCCATGAGTAGCACGCGGACGATCCGCACCGACTATCTCGCCCGCGTCGAGGGCGAAGGCGGGATGCTCGTCCGCATGCGCGGCGACGAGGTCGTCGACGTGCAGCTGCGGATCTACGAGCCGCCGCGCTTCTTCGAGGCGTTCCTGCGCGGCCGGCAGTTCACCGAGGCGCCGGACATCACGGCGCGCATCTGCGGGATCTGCCCCGTCGCCTACCAGATGAGCTCGTCCCTCGCGATGGAGTCGCTCGCCGGCGTCGAGGTCGACGGGCAGCTCCGCGCGCTCCGGCGCCTCCTCTACTGCGGCGAGTGGATCGAGAGCCACACGCTCCACGTCTTCATGCTCCACGCGCCCGACTTCCTCGGCGTGCCGAGCGCGGTCGAGCTCGCGAAGGTCGACCCGGCGCTCGTCGAGACGGCGCTGCGGCTGAAGAAGATCGGCAACGAGGTGATGCGCGTCGTCGGCGGCCGCGAGGTGCACCCGATCAACGTGCGCGTCGGCGGCTGGTACAGGACGCCGAGCCGCGCCGACCTCGAGCGGCTCGTCCCCGACCTCGAGTGGGCGAGGGAGGCGTCGCAGCAGGCCGTGCGGGTCGTCGCAGGGCTCGACTTCCCCGAGCTCGAGCAGGACTACGAGTTCGTCGCGCTCGACGCCGGCGGCGAGTATCCGATCGACCGCGGCGCCCGGTTCGTCTCCTCCCGCGGCCTCGACTTTCCGATCTCCGAGTTCTACGACCACGTCGTCGAAGAGCACGTCGAGCGGTCCAATGCCTTGCACGCGCGACTGCGCGAGCGAGGTGCCTACCTCGTCGGCCCCATCGCGCGTTATGCGCTTCATCGCGAGCTTCTCTCCCCCAACGCGCTCGCGTCGGCCGGCGAGGTAGGCCTCGAGCCGGTCGTCCGGAACCCGTTCCGGTCGATCATCGTCCGCGCGGTCGAGATCGTGCACGCGTGCGACGAGGCGCTGCGGCTCATCGCCGAGTACGAGGAGCCGCCCGCGCCCTCGATCGAGGTGGTGCCGAGGGCTGGCTGGGGGCACGGCGCGAGCGAGGCGCCGCGCGGCGCCCTCTACCACCGCTACCGGCTCGACGACGACGGCACGATCCTCGACGCGAAGATCGTCCCGCCGACCTCGCAGAACCTGAAGATGATCGAGGAGGACCTCGACGCGTTCGTGCGCGGCCACACCGCCCTCGACGAGGAGGAGCTGCGGCTCCGCTGCGAGCAGTCGATCCGGAACTACGATCCCTGCATCTCGTGCGCGACGCACTTCCTGACTCTCGACGTGGAACAGGAATGACGACCTGCGTCGTCGGCGTCGGGAACGCGCTCCGCGGCGACGACGCGGCAGGTCTCGAGGTGGCCCGGCTCCTCGACGGGACGCTGCCCGACGGCGTGCACGTCGTCGAGTGCGAGGGCGAGCCGGTGTCGCTCCTCTCCGCCTGGGAGGGTTGCGACACGGCCTTCGTCGTCGACGCGACCGCGTCCGGCCGCGAGCCGGGGACGGTTCGCCGGCTCTCCGCCGGCGACGGGCCGTTGCCGCCGGAGCTGCAGCGGGCCTCGACGCACCTGCTCGGCATCGCGGAGGCGGTCGAGCTGGCGCGTGCGCTCGGACGGCTGCCGGAGCGGACGATCGTCTACGGGATCGAGGGCGGCTGCTTCGACACCGGCGCGCCGCTGTCCGAGGAGGTGCGCGCGGCGACGCTCGAGGTCGCCGCCGCGATCCGCCGCGAGCTGTCGGAGCGGGGCTGATGCACGAGCGGGCGCTGCTGGCCGACCTCGTCCGCGAGATCGAGTCCGTCGCCGCACGCGAGGGCGCCGGGAAGGTCGTCGCGGTGAAGGTGCGCGTCGGGCCGATGTCGCACATGACACCGGAGCACTTCGTCGAGCACTTCGCCGACGCGACGCGGGGCACCGTGGCCGAGGGCGCCCGCTGCGACGTCGAGCCGATCGACGAGCACGACCCGCTCGCGCAGAGCATCGTCCTCGCATCCATCGAGATCGCGACGCCTGCGGCCGGCTCGCCGGGCACGTCGACGGGGGCCTCTGCGTAGAGCGGGCGGAGCCGCTCCACGCAGGGGCCGGACTCGCACGCGGCAAGGCCGGAGGCACCACCGCGTGCGCCGGGGAGCCGGCTCGCCGACATCGTCCTGGGTGGATGGCGAGTGGCCGCGCGGAGGCGGGACCGCGCTCCCGCCGCAGCGCACACGACGATCCACCGGTCGCGCCGGAGGAAGGGTCGTGGGGGAACCAGGGGCTCCCCCACGCGCCTCGCTGCGCATTCCGACAGCGCCGGGGCGCGATCGCTGCGCATTGCGTGAGCGATACCTGTTGAAAACATGCATCGCGGCAAGGAATAATCCGCCGGCGTATGTCGGTGGAAGAGCGCGCCGCCACGGAGCGGGTGATCCAGGCACGCGAGCGGTACGTGCCGCGCGGGGTCTCGACGCCCCGGCTCGTCGTCTCGCGCGCCTGGGGCGCGAAGATCTGGGACGCCGACGGGCGCGAGTACCTCGACTTCGGCGGCGGCATCGCCTGCCAGAACCTCGGCCACGGCCCGGCCGCCGTCGTCCGCGCGATCCACGAGCAGGCCGACCGCTACCTCCACCAGTGCTTCATGGTCGGGATCTACGAGCCCTACGTCGAGGTGGCGCGGCGGCTCGACGACCTCTGGCCCACGGCCGCCGAAGGCGGCCGGACTTCCCGGCCGGGCGACGGCGGCTCCGCAGCCGTCGCTTCCAGCCACCGTTATGCCGCGACGAAGACGCTGCTCGTCAACTCCGGGGCCGAGGCGGTCGAGAACGCCGTGAAGATCGCCCGCGCCTCGACCGGGCGCGCCGGCGTCGTCGTCTTCGATCGCGCCTTCCACGGGCGGACGAACCTGACGATGGCGATGACGTCGAAGCTCGTCTACAAGCAGGGCTTCGGGCCGCTCGCGACCGACGTCCACCGGGCGCCGGCGCCGTACCCGTACCGGGGTGTCTCGACCGAGGACGCGCTCGCAGGCCTCCAGCTCCTGTTCAAGCAGGACGTCGACCCGGCCGAGGTCGCCTGCATCGTGCTCGAGCCGGTCCAGGGCGAGGGCGGGTTCATCCCGATGCCGCCCGAGTTCGTCCACGCGCTCCGCGAGCTCTGCGACGCGCACGGGATCCTCTACGTCGACGACGAGATCCAGTCCGGCTGCGGCCGCACCGGGACGATGTGGGCGATCGAGCGCTTCGGCGTCGAGCCCGACCTGCTCGTCTCGGGGAAGACGCTCGGCGGCGGCCTGCCGCTCGCCGCGGTCACCGGCCGCGCCGACGTGATGGACGCGGTCCACCCGGGCGGGCTCGGCGGCACCTTCGGCGGCAACCCGGTCGCGTGCGCCGCTGCGATCGCGGTGCTCGACGAGCTCGCCGCGCCGGGCACGCGCGAGCGGGCGGAGCAGATCGCCCGGCTCCTGCGCTCACGGCTCGACGGGATCGCCGAGCGGCATCCCATCGTCGGCGAGGTTCGCGGGCTCGGGTCGATGATCGCGATCGAGCTGACCGAGCCGAACGCCGACGCCGCGAAGGCGGTGACTGCGGCCGCTTTCGAGAAAGGGCTGATCCTCCTCTCGTGCGGTCTCTACGGGAACGTGCTCCGGCTGCTGCCGCCGCTGTCGGCGACGGACGAGGAGCTGGAGCGGGGGCTCGAGATCCTGGAGGAAGCGCTTGGCGACGCAAGCTCCGGCTAGGGCCGAGAGCGAGGCAGGCACCGCCACGCAGCCCGCGGTGCGGCTCAGGGGCATCCGGCGCACGTACGGCGAGGTCGTCGCCATCGCCGGGCTCGACCTCGACATCGCCGAGGGCGAGTTCTTCACGATGCTCGGTCCGTCCGGGTCCGGGAAGACGACGACGCTGCGGGTGATCGCCGGCTTCGAGCGGCCCGACGCCGGCGCGGTCGAGCTGCAGGGCGCCGACGTCACCGGCACGGCACCGTCGCAGCGCGACGTCAACACCGTCTTCCAGGACTACGCGCTCTTCCCGCACATGACGGTGCGCGAGAACGTCGAGTACGGGATGCGCGTGAAGCGCGTCGGCCGGCGCGAGCGCCGCGCGAAGGCCGATGAGGTGCTCGACCGCGTGCGCCTGCCCGGGCTCGGCGGCCGCAAGCCGGTGCAGCTCTCCGGCGGCCAGCGCCAGCGCGTCGCGCTCGCGCGCGCGATCGTCAACAGCCCGGCGGTGCTCCTGCTCGACGAGCCGCTCGGCGCGCTCGACCTGAAGCTGCGCCAGGAGATGCAGGTCTTCCTCAAGGAGCTGCAGCGCGAGCTCGGCATCACCTTCGTCTACGTCACGCACGACCAGGAGGAGGCGCTGACGATGAGCGACCGCCTCGCCGTCTTCAACGAGGGGCGGATCGAGCAGATCGGGACGCCCGCCGACGTCTACGAGCATCCGGAGACGGAGTTCGTCGCCGGCTTCGTCGGCGTCTCGAACGTGCTCGAGCGCGACGGGCGTCGCTTCACGATCCGCCCGGAGAAGATCCACATGTCCGAGACCGGCGACGGCGAACCCGGCGTCGTTCGCGACGTCGTCTACGTCGGCATGGTCACGCGCTACATCGTCGAGCTGGACCGCGGCGGCGAGCTCGTCGTCGTCCAGCAGAACCTCGAGACCGAGTCGCAGCAGGCGCTCGAGGCACAAGGCAAGCACGTCCGGCTCTCTTGGCGGCCGGAGCAGACGTACGTCATCAAGGAGGGAGACGAGCAGTGAGAGGGATTCGCAGGGTCCACGTCCTCGCCGCCGCGCTCGCGGCCGCGCTGTGCGTGCCGGCGGCCGGCGTGAGCTCCGGGAAGGGCCTGCCCACCACGATCGGGCCGGGCGAGGGGCAGCTGAACCTGATCGCGTGGGAGGGCTACACGCAGCCGCAGTGGGTCAACCCGTTCGAGAAGGCGACCGGCTGCCAGGTGCACGCGAAGTACGCGGGATCGTCGGACGAGATGGTCACCCTGATGCGGCAGGGCGGCGGGACGCAGTACGACGGCGTCTCCGCGTCCGGCGACGCGAGCCTCCGCCTCATCTACGGCAAGGACGTCCAGCCGGTCAACCCGGCGCTGATCCCCGACTGGAAGAACTTCATCCCGCAGCTGAAGTCGCCGCCGCACAACACGATCAACGGCGTGCACTACGGGATCTCGCTCCAGTGGGGCCCGAACACGCTGCTCTACAACACGAAGCTCGTGAAGCCGGCGCCGACGAGCTGGGCGTCGATCTACAGCCCGACGTACAAGGGCAAGATCACCGTACCGGACAACCCGATCCAGATCGCGGACGCGGCCCTGTACCTCTCGAAGACGCAGCCGTCGCTCGGGATCACCGACCCGTACGAGCTGAATCAGACGCAGTTCAACGCGACGATCAACCTGCTGAAGCAGCAGAAGCCGCTGATCAAGAAGTACTGGGCGCTCGCGTCGGACGAGGTCGACCTGTTCAAGAACGGCGGCGTCGTGATCGGCGCGTCGTGGCCCCTCCAGACCATCACGCTGCAGAAGGCGGGCGCGCCGGTGAAGGACCTGATCCCGAAAGAGGGCGCGACCGGCTGGGCCGACACGTGGATGATGTCGGCGCACGCGAAGCACCCGAACTGCATGTACAAGTGGATGGCTTGGATCTCGACGCCGAAGGTGCAGGCGGAGCAGGCCCTCTCGTTCGAGGAGACCCCTGCGAACGCAAAGGCCTGCCCGTACATGAACAAGATGCAACCGGGCTCGTGCGCGGCGTATCACCTCAACGCACCCGCCGCGTACTTCAACTCGATCAAGTTCTGGAAGACGCCGGTCGCCGCCTGCGGGAACGGCAAGAACGACTGCATGGACTACACGAAGTGGCAGCAGGCGTGGACGCAGATGAAGGGCTGAGCCCTGGCCGTCCGCGCTGCTGACGTCCCGCCGGGGGCGGGCTCTCCATTCCGGGGAGCCCGCCTCCGGCTCTCGTCGTTCTTCTGGCGGCACCGCTGGGCGAAGGCCCTGCTCCTGCTCGTCCCGCCGCTGCTCGCGTTCGGGCTCGTCTACCTCGGGTCGCTCGGCGCGCTGTTCGTCTCGTCGTTCTGGACGGTCAACCCGTTCACCACCGAGATCGAGCACGTCTGGACGCTCTCGAACTACAAGACGATCTTCGAGTCGAGCGCGTACCGGCAGATCGCGTACCGGACGATCGGGATCGCCGCCGCCGTGACCGTCACGGACGCGATCCTCGCGTTCCCGCTCGCGTACTTCGCGGCGCGCATCGCGAGCGTCCGGATGCGCGCGTTCCTGTTCGTGTCGGTGCTGCTGCCGCTGTGGTCGAGCTACCTCGTGCGCGTCTACATCTGGCGGCTGATCCTCGACCAGAACGGCGTCCTCAACTGGACGTTCGAGAAGCTCGGGCTGCCGGCGCCGAACCTCGCGTACACGAACTGGGCGGTGTGGATCATCTTCACCTACGTCTGGCTCCCGTTCATGATCCTCCCCGTCTACGGCGCGCTCGAGCGGATCCCCGAGTCGTACATCGAGGCGTCGCGCGACCTCGGCGCGAGCGCGTTCCTGACCTTCCGGCGCGTGATCCTGCCGCTCGCGCTCCCGGGCCTCGTCGCCGGATCGATCTTCACGTTCTCGCTGACGCTCGGCGACTACGTGACGCCGCTGCTCGCGGGCGGCGCGAGCTCGCAGTTCATCGGCAACGTCGTCTACGACTCGGTCGGGATCTCGAACAACGTGCCGTTCGCGGCGGCGTTCGCGGCGATCCCGCTCGCGGTGATGGGCGTGTACCTCCTGATCGCGCGCCGCCTCGGCGCGTTCGAGGCGATGTGATGGAAGGACCGTGGACCCGGGTGGGACTGCGCGTCTGGACGGCGCTCGTCGTGCTGTTCCTGTGGATCCCGCTGGCGCTGATCATGGTGTACGCGTTCAACGCGTCGAACGTCCAGAGCTGGCCGATCACGCAGTTCTCGACGAAGTGGTTCAGCGTCGCCTGGAACTCGCCGGACGTGCACTCGGCGTTCTGGCTCTCGATCAAGGCGGCGCTGATCGCCACCTCGATCGCGCTCGTGCTCGGCTCGATGGCCGCCTTCGCGCTGGCGCGCTTCCAGTTCTTCGGCCGCGACTCGATCACGTTCCTGCTCGTGCTGCCCATCGCGCTCCCGGGGATCGTCACCGCGATGGCGCTCAACTCGTTCTTCCTCTTCGCGCACATCAACCTCTCGCTGTGGACGATCGTCATCGGGCATGCGACGTTCTGCATCGTCATCGTCTACAACAACGTGATCGCGCGTCTGCGACGCTCGTCGCCGTCGCTGATCGAGGCGTCCCAGGACCTCGGCGCGGACGGAGTGCAGACGTTCCGGTTCGTCATCTGGCCCGTCCTCTCGACGGCGCTCGTCGCGGGCGGGCTGCTCGCCTTCGCGCTCTCGTTCGACGAGGTGATCGTCACGACCTTCACCGCGGGGGCGCAGAACACGCTCCCGCTCCTCATCTTCGGCTACATCCGGCTCGGCCAGCAGCTGCCCGTCGTCAATGTGATCGCGTTCGCCATGATCCTGATGACGGTGATCCCCGTCGTGCTCGCGCAGCGCCTGATGCGCGACACCGGCGTTCTCCGCCGCGGGGCGGCGAACGTCACGGAGGCGGTCGAGTCGGCCCAAATCACGGCGGTCTGAACAGGGAGGAACGCATGAGCACCACGACCACGTCCTACAAGTGCTTCGTCGGCGGCGAGTGGGTCGACGCGGCCTCGGGCCAGACGATGGAGGTGATCAACCCGGCCACGGGCGAGACGATCGCCGAGGTGCCGAGCTGCGGCGCCGAGGACGTCGACCGCGCGGTCGAGGCGGCGAAGAAGGCGCTGCCGGAGTGGCTCGACGCGACGCCGAAGGAGCGCTCCGAGCTCCTGCACAAGCTCGCCGACGTGATGGACGAGCACGCGGAGGAGCTGGCGCAGCTCGAGTCGCTGAACGTCGGCAAGCCGCTGATGGCGTCGCGCGACGAGATGCCGTTCTCGTCCGACAATCTCCGCTTCTTCGCCGGCGCGGCGCGGCACCTCGATGGCCAGTCGGCGGGCGAGTACATCAAGGGCTACACGTCGATGATCCGCCGCGAGCCGCTCGGGATCGTCGGCGGGATCTGCCCGTGGAACTACCCGCTGATGATGGCGGTCTGGAAGATGGGTCCGGCGCTCGCCGCCGGCAACGTCCAGATCCTCAAGCCGTCCGAGCAGACGCCGCTCTCGCTGCTCCGCTTCGTCCAGCTCGCGCAGGAGGCGATCCCGGCAGGCGTGCTCCAGGTCGTCACCGGCGACGGGATCCCGGCCGGCGAGCGGATCGTCTCGCACCCCGACGTTCGCCTCGTCTCGCTCACCGGCGACGTCGAGACGGGCAAGGCGATCGCGCGGAACGCGGCCGGCACGCTGAAGCGCGTCCACCTCGAGCTCGGCGGCAAGGCGCCGATGGTGGTCTTCGACGACGCCGACCCGAAGGCGGTGGCCGAGGGGATCCGCCTCGCCGGCTACTGGAACTCCGGGCAGGACTGCACCGCCGGCTCGCGCGTCATCGCCGGGCCGAGGATCTACGACGCGCTGCTCGAGGAGCTCGTGCCGCAGGTCGAGTCGCTGAAGGTGGGCGACCCGATGGAGAGCGACGAGATCGAGATGGGCCCGGTGATCTCGAGCTCGCAGCAGGAGCGGATCCTCGGCTTCCTCGAGCGGGCGAAGGGCGCGACGGTGCTCACCGGCGGCGGGACGAATGGCGACAAGGGCTTCTTCGTCCGGCCGACGGTCGTCACCGGCGTGAAGCAGGACGACGAGATCGTCCAGAACGAGGTGTTCGGGCCGGTCGTCACCGTGCAGCGGTTCGCCGACGACGACGAGGCGATCCGCTGGGCGAACGACGTCCGCTACGGGCTCGCCGCGTCCGTCTGGACCCGCGACGTCGGCCGGGCGATGAACGCCGTCCGCAGGCTCCAGTTCGGGACGGTGTGGGTGAACGACCACCTGCTCCCGCTCACGTCCGAGATGCCGCACGGCGGCTACAAGCAGTCCGGGTACGGCAAGGACATGTCGATCTACTCGATGGAGGAGTACACGCAGATCAAGCACGCCGCGTTCAAGATCGACTGACCCACACGGGCCAACCCATCGTCACGCGAACGTCTCGTCCACGTTCGAGGGATCAACGCGCGCGTCTCGCGCGCCGAGACCTAGGACGCGGACAACGGAAGCACAGCGTGACAGTGCGCCCTGTCATCGCCCCCTTGCGGCACGTCGGGTCAAGCAAGAGGCAAGGAGAGCGAATGAACAGCGGTAGCCACCGCGGCTTCACCGTCGTCACGATCATCACCCTGATCTTCGCCCCGTTCTTCGTGCATCACGAGTGGGTCTGGCGGCTGATCGGGGAGACGAAGGAGACGCACGTCGAGCAATGCGCGGTCGGCCGGCCGTGCCCGCCGACGAGGGTGATCGTCAACATCGTGAAAGAGCCCGCGCCGCCGACACCGCCCACGCCGACGCCTCCTCCCCACAGGCGCTAGCCCGGCGTGACGCTGCTCATGCTGGTGGTGTCGGCGGCGCTGGTCGCCTTCGACTTCCAGAACCTGCTCGCCTGGTGGCACGGGAAGCTCGTGCGGCCGGGCGAGCGGTTCTCGTCGGACTTCACGATCGTCGTCCCCCTCTTCGGCCATCCCCGCTACTTCGACGGCCGCGAGGCGATCGCGCACTACAAGCCCAACGTCCTCGTCGCGCTGGAGACGACGCCGCCGCACATGCAGGCGTTCGCGCGCGAGCTCGAGGACGAGGGCTGGAACGTGTGCCGGATCGAGCTGGAGGCGCCGGATCCGGCCTCCCTGATGAAGGTCGCGCTCGCCCACGTCACGACGACCTATGCGCTCCGCCTCGATGCGGACACGCACATCGGCCCGGGCCTGGGGCGCGTCGTCGCGGCCGTGGCCGAGGCCGACGCGGACCTCTGCTCGGTCAAGGTCGAGGCCGAGAACGCGCGCACCACGGCGGCGAGGCTCCAGGCGCTCGAGTACCGGATCGCGATGCTGTCGCGCCACTACCGGCCCTGGATGACCTCGGGCGCCTGCTTCATCGGCAAGACCGAGTCGCTGCGGCTGATCTTCGACCGGCACTCCCTCTGGACGCCGGGAGAGGACATCGAGACCGGCCGGGTCGCCCACGCGCTGCGGCTGAAGATCCGCCACGCCGACTTCGTGGTGACGACCGAGGTGCCCGACACGTGGTCCGCGCTCTTCCGGCAGCGGCGCCTCTGGTGGGCGGGGACGTTCCGCCACAACTTCGTCAACGCCGACCGGAACCTCCTGCACCTGCCGGTCCTCACGGCCTACACGATCCTCGCCGTCTTCGCGAGCGTCTGGTTCAAGTGGTGGAACATGATCGACTGGCGGACGCTGCCGTTCGAGCTGCCGCTCGTCGTCGTGACGTACGCCTTCGTCACCCTCGTCTCCAACCTCCAGGTCCGGAGCTGGTGGATGGTCGTCTTCCCCGTCTACGCGCTGGCGCAGTCGCTCGTGATGCCGCCGCTCGGGGCGCTCTACTACTTCGTCCTCCTGCGCCGGAGGCGGCGGGCGGGGCGGTTCCGCTTCGGCTACCGGCGCGGGCTCCCGGCCGGGGCGCTCGAGCGCGGCCGGCGTGAGCGGATCGAGCGGTACGCCCTCCTCGTGGAGGCCGCGCGCGCCGGCAAGTAGCGCCCGCCACTCACCTTTCCCCGATTCGGTCGTCTAAGTCGGAGACTTCGCGGTTTACCGGCTACCCTCTCCTGCGGAGGTCAGGCGTGGAACCAGACGAGCTGGGGGCTGCGGCCGTTGTTGCCGAGCGGTTTCTCGACAACATCGAGACCGTCGTCCACGGGAAGCGAGACCAGATCACCCTCGTCGTCGCGGCGCTGATGTGCGGCGGCCACGCGCTGCTCGAGGACGTCCCCGGCACCGCGAAGACCGTCCTCGCGCGGGCGATCGCACAGTCGATCGAGGGCGCGCACTCGACCCGGATCCAGTGCACCCCGGATCTCCAGCCCACCGACGTCACCGGCCTCTCGATCTTCAACCAGCGCGAGCGGGACTTCGAGTTCCGGCCCGGGCCGGTGTTCGCGAACGTCGTCCTCGTCGACGAGATCAACCGCGCGATGCCGAAGACGCAGTCGGCCCTGCTCGAGGCGATGGCCGAGCAGCAGGTGACCGTCGACGGAGAGACGCACAAGCTCGCCGACCCGTTCCTCGTCATGGCGACGCAGAACCCGATCGAGTACGAGGGGACGTTCCCGCTCCCGGAGGCGCAGCTCGACCGCTTCTTCATCCGCACGACGCTCGGCTACCCGGAGGCGGAGGACGAGCTGCGCATCGTCGACGAGCAGCTCGGCGGCCACCCGCTGACGCGTCTCCGGCCGGCGGTCGACCTCGACGACGTGGCGCTGCTGCGCGCCGCCGTCGGCGGCGTCTTCGTCCACGAGGCGGTCGCCCACTGGATCGTCGACCTCGTTCGCGCGACGCGGCACCTCGACATCGTCGCGATCGGCAGCTCCGTGCGCGGCTCGCTCGCGCTCAACCGCGCGGCGCGCGCGTGGGCGGTGCTGCACGGCCGCCGCTACGTCACGCCGGACGACGTCGAGCGGCTGTTCGTGCCGGTGCTCCTCCACCGCATGCTCTTCCGCCCCAGCTTCCTCGCCGACGTGCGCGACAAGGGCTGGGCGGCCTCGAGCCTCGAGGTGCGGGATCGCTGCTTCGAGGTCGCGCCGAAGCCCGGCTTCGACATCGACCTCGACGTGCCGGCGGCGGTCGCATAGGCGCCGCGCGATGAGCCAGGCCGTGTTCCCGCTGATCCCGCGGCGGCGGGTGATCGGCCTCGCCTTCGGCGGCGTCCGCAGCGCGCGCCGGGGAGTGGGCTCGGACGTCGCCAGCTCCCGCGAGTACCGGCCGGGCGACCTGCTCGCCTGGATCGACTGGGCGGCGTCGGCGCGGCTCTCGGCGGCCCGGGCCGACGACGAGTTCATCGTCCGCGAGCGCTTCGCGGACGAGGCGCCGCGCGTCGTCGTCGTGTGCGACCGGCGGCCGACGCTCGGGATCGGCAGCTCGCCGCTGCGCTCGCTCGACAAGCCGCTCGCGCTGCTCGCGGCGATCGAGCTGATCGGCGCGAGCGCGAGGGCCGCGCGCAGCCTCACCGGCTACGTCGACCACGCCACCGGCGCGCCGTACTGGCGGCCGCCCCGGTCGGAGCACCGCGCCGAGCCGCACACGTTCGAGCGTCCGTTCCACGCGCCCGCCGACGCCGTCTCGCGCGGGCTCGGGTTCCTCGGCGAGCACCGGCGCGACCTGCCGACGCAGACGTTCGTGTTCGTCCTGTCGGACTTCTTCGTGCCGCCGGACGAGCGAACGTGGCAACGCGCACTCGAGCACCGCTGGGAGCTCGTCCCCGTCGTCGTCCAGGACCCGCGGTGGGAGCGGACGTTCCCCGACGTCGACGGCGTCTCCGTCCCGTACGCCGATCCCCGCAGCGGGCGCGTCTTCCCGGTCTTCCTCACGGCGGACGAGGCGGCCCGGCTTCGCGAGCAACACGAGCGGCGGTGGGACGATCTCGTCCGGTCGTTCCGCGGGCTCGGCCTCGAGCCGGTCGCCGTCCACGACCACGACCCCGGCGCGGTGCTCGCCTCGTTCCTCCGCTGGGCGGACATGCGGGTGATGGCGAGAGGACTCGTGGCGTGAGGCGTCCGCTGCTGGTCGCGGCCGTCCTCGCCCTCGCCGCAGCGGCGCCCGCGGCGGCGACGCTGCCGTTGCTGCCCTCCGGCACCTCGGTCGGCGACGGCGTCCCGCTCAAGGCGTACGCGACGCTGACGCCGCAGGTCCACCTGTTCGGCGACCCGGTCACGGCGAGCATCGCCGTCGTCGCCGACACGAAGTGGGTGGACCCCAGACGCCTGCGCGTGACCGCGAGCTTCAAGCCGTACGCGCCGGTCAAGGCGCCGACGGTGCTGCGGCTCGGCACCGGCCGGTTCGAGCAGATCACCTGGACGTGGACGCTGCGCTGCCTCAGTTCGGCCTGCGTGCCGCGCTACCCGCCGAGCGATACCGCGCACGTGTTCCGCTTCCCGCTCGCGCACATCGACTACCTCGACACGCACGGCCGGGTCGCGTACGGGATCACGACGAGCTGGCCGCACGTCGAGGCGATCTCGCAGCTGAGCCCGAGCTCGCTCGCGACGCTCGGCCGGCGCCTCGGGCTCCCATGGAAGGATCACTTCACGCCGCTCGCCGCGCCGACGTACAGCCTGCGGCCCGGGCTCCTGTTCTGGCTCTCGCTCTCGCTGGCGGCGCTGCTCGGCTGCGCGGCGCTGCTCCTCGCCGCGCGCTGGGTGCTGGCGATCCGGCCGCGCCGCGTCCCCGAGCCGGTGCTGTCGTCGTCGGCGTCGCCGCTCGAACGCGCGCTCGTCCTGCTCGCCTGGGCACACGAGCACCACGACGAGACGCTCCAGCGGAAGGCGCTCGAGCGCGTCGCCGACGAGCTCGGGACCGAGGTCGCCGGCATCGACGAGCTGACCGTGAAGGCGCGCGAGCTCGCCTGGTCGTCGCGCGGGCCGGAGAGCGAGGAGTTCGACTCGTTCTCCGAGCAGGCGCGCGAGCAGGGTCATGTCGGGTCGCCGCCCGCGGAGGAGGGCGCGTGAGGCTCCCGTCCGTCCACCGCCGCGGCGCGACGACGCTCGGCGACCTCCGGCTCGTCCAGCGGCCTGCGACCCGCACGTCGATCGTCCGCGTCGTGCTCGCGGCCGCGCTCGCCGGCACGCTCGCGCTCGCGGTGCTCGCGGCGCGCTCGACCGGCACCGGGCGCGCGGCCGTGCTGCCGGCGGGCGCGAAGACCGGCGTCGTGGCGCTCGACATGTCGGCGAGCATCGCCGGCCCGGTCTTCGCGCGCGTCGCGACGACGCTGAAGGGAATCGTCTCGGCGAACCAGGCGATCGGGCTCGTCATGTTCTCCGACACCGCCTACGAGCTCCTGCCTCCGAACTCGCCGCCGACGGCGCTGAGCCAGTTCATCCCGTTCTTCGTCCCGACGTCGTACGCCCACGGGACTCCGGTCTTCAACCAGAGCCCGTGGTCGCAGTTCAGCGGCGGGACGCGCATCTCGACCGGGCTCGTGGCGGCGCAGCACGCACTCGAGTCCGCCGGCGTCACGCACGGGGCGATCCTGATCGTCAGCGACCTCGACGACTCCGCCGGCGACCAGCCCGCGCTCGTCACGGAGGCGCTCGCGCTGCGCCACGCGCACATCCCCGTCCGGATCGTGCCGCTGTTCGCCGCGACACCGGACAAGCAGTACTTCGCGACGCTGTTCGGCCGGGACGCCTTCGTCAGCCCGAGCGCCTTCACGCACACGGCGAGGCAGCGCCAGGAGGCGATCGCCGCCTCGGAGCCGTGGGCGCTGCTCGCGATCGGGCTGCTGCTCGTGCTCCTGCTCGCCGGCAACGAGCGGCTGAACGGGCGGCTCGCGATCGGAGCGTCGGCATGACGCGCCTGCACCGCCACCGGGCCGCGATCGCCGCCGTCGCCTGCGCCGCCGCGGCGGTGGTGCTCGTCCTGCTCGCGCTCGACGCGCGCGCCTGGCAGACGAGCCTCGTCCGCGACGACCTCCGCTTCCGGGCGATGCACTCGCACCGCTCGCTGTGGCGGCCGCAGACGACGCTGCCCGGGGACCCGGCGCGACTCCTGCTCGGACTCGGCGACTCGATCGCGTACCGGCGCGCGGTCCAGCTCTTCTGGTTCAGCCGTATCGGGGCCAACCCGGAGACGCGCCAGGACCTGCCGACGACGCGGGCCGAGGCGGAGGAGCGCCTCCAGCAGGTCGTCGACTCCGGCGCGCCGGCGGCCGTGCGCTCCGCCGCCGCGAACCTGCTCGGCGTCATCGTCGTGACGAGCCCGCTCATCTCCGATCCGACGGCGCAGGTGACGACGCTCCGCCGCGCGGTCGGGTTCTTCCAGGAGTCGATCGCGATCGACCCGACGAACGCGGACGCGAAGCAGAACCTCCAGCTCGCGCTGCTGCTGAGGCGGCCGGGCAAGTCGAAGGTCGGGCGCGACGCGCGCGGCGGCTACGGCTTCGGGCGCGGCCGCGGCGCGGGCCAGGTCGGCAGCGGCTACTGATGCTCGCCGTCTCCTTCCTCACCCCGTACTGGACGCTGTTCGCGCTCGCAGCGGCGGTTCCGCTCGCCGCGCTCGCCGCGACGGAACGCCGGGCGACGCGCATCCGGCAACTGTTCGCCGTTGCCGGGCCGGGCCGGCGCGCGCTCGTGCCGGTCGTCGTCGCGCTCGTGCTCCTCCCGGTGCTCGTCGGTATCGCCGCCGCGCAGCCGGTCGTCGTGCGCCAGAAGCTCCTGAGCGAGCGCGCCGACGCGGAGGCGTTCTTCGTCTTCGACACGTCGCTGTCGATGACCGCCCGCAGCGCCGCCGACACGCCGACGCGGCTCGCGCGCGCGAAGCGGCTGGCGCTGCGTCTGCGCGACCGGCTCGCCGACGTCCCGATCGGGATCGCGACGATGACCGACCGCACGCTGCCGGAGCTGATGCCGACCACCGACTCGACGCTGTTCACGCGGACGCTCGCCGCCTCGGTCGGGATCGACCGCCCGCCGCCGAGCCAGCCGTACCGCGGGCGCGCGACGACGTTCGGCGCGCTCGTCCCGATCCTCCAGTCGCACTTCTTCGCGACGTCGATGCCGCACCGGCTGATCGTCGTCTTCACCGACGGCGAGGCGTCCCGGATCCCGTCGAGCGTGAAGTACCTCGTCCACCCGGGCGGTGGGCTGACCGTGCTCTTCGTCCACGTGTGGCAGCCGGGCGAGCGGATCTTCGAGGCGGGCGGCCGTCCCGACCGGGGATACGTCTCCGACCCGACGAGCGGCGACGCGCTCGCGACGTTCGCGCGGCTGATGAACGGGACGTCGTTCCCGGAGACGCAGCTCGGCGCCGTCGCCGCCGCCGCGCAGGCCGGGATCGGCCACTCGGGCACCGAGCGCCGCGTCGAGTCGTACGCCCGCATGTCGCTCGCCCCGTGGGTCCTGCTCGCCGGCGTGCTCCCGCTCGGCTTCCTGCTCTGGCGGCGGAATCTCTAGACGGCGGAACCGGGGGTTTCCCCGTGCGAGGGCGGCTCGTGCTCCAGCGTCGCCAGTTGCTGGTAGAGCTTCCAGCGCTCCTCGACGTCGTGCTGCTCCTCGGCGGCGAGCTCGGCGGCCTCCTGCGGGTTCGCGCGCGAGAGGATCGCGAACCGGTTCTCCTTCGAGGTGAACTCGGCGACCGGGATCTTCGGTGGGCGCGAGTCGAGCTGGAACGGGTGATCGATCCGCGGGTCGTAGCGGTAGAGCGGCCAGTAGCCGGAGTCCGCCGCCTCCTTCTGGTGCGCCATCGCCGTCGCCATCTCGATCCCGTGGGCGATGCAGTGGCTGTACGCGATGATCAGCGACGGGCCGTCGTACGACTCCGCCTCGGCGAACGCCTTCACCGTCTGCGGGTTGTCGGCGCCGAGCGCGACCTGGGCGACGTAGACGTTGCCGTAGCCGGCGGCGATGAGCCCGAGGTCCTTCTTCGCCGTGTGCTTGCCGCCGGCGGCGAACTTCGCCACCGCGCCGCGCGGGGTCGACTTCGACGCCTGGCCGCCGGTGTTCGAGTAGACCTCGGTGTCGAGGACGAGCACGTTCACGTTCGCGTCCGACGCGAGCACGTGGTCGAGCCCGCCGAAGCCGATGTCGTAGGCCCAGCCGTCGCCGCCGACGATCCAGACCGACTTCTTCACGAGCGCGTCTGCGAGCGTCTCGAGTCGCTTCGCCTCCGGCGACCCGAGGCCGGCGAGGATCTTCCTCAGCTCCGCGACACGCTCGCGCTGCGCGATCACGCCGGCCTCGTCGCCCTGGTCCGCCTCGAGAATCGACTGCCGAAGCTCCTCGGGAATCGCCCCGTCCAGCGTCCCGAGCAGCCGCCGCGCCTGCTCCCCCTGCTGGTCGAGCGCGAGCCGCATCCCGTAGCCGAACTCGGCGTTGTCCTCGAACAGCGAGTTCGACCACGCCGGGCCGCGGCCGTCCGCATTCGCCGTCCACGGCGTCGTCGGCAGGTTGCCGCCGTAGATCGACGAGCAGCCGGTCGCGTTCGCGACGAGCAGCCGGTCGCCGAACAGCTGCGTCAGCAGCTTCAGGTACGGGGTCTCGCCGCAGCCCGCGCACGCGCCGGAGAACTCGAACAGCGGTTGCAGCATCTGCGAGCCCTTCACCGTCGCCGGCTGCACCTTCGTGCGGTCGATCTCCGGGATGCTCAGGAAGAACTCCCAGCTCTCGCGCTCCCGCTCCTCGTGCTCGCCCTTCGGCAGCGAGTCGAGCGACTTGTGCTCCGGGCTCGCCTTGTCCCTCGCCGGGCAGGTCTCGACGCAGATCCGGCAACCGGTGCAGTCGTCCGGAGAGACCTGGATCGTCATCAGCATCCCCGGCAGGTCCTTCGCGCGCCATTCCTTCGAGCGGAATCCCGCGGGAGCGCCGGCGAGCGCCTCGGGCTCGTACACCTTCATCCGGATCGCCGCGTGCGGGCAGACGAGCGCGCACTTCGCGCAGTCGATGCAGATCGACTCGTCCCAGATCGGCAGCTCCTCGGCGAGGTTCCGCTTCTCGAAGCGCGCCGTCCCCACCGGGAACGTTCCGTCGGCGGGAAGCGCGCTCACCGGGAGCCGGTCGCCGTCGCCGCCGATCAGGGCGCGCAGGAGGTCCGGCGTGTCGGCCTCGAACTCGCTGTGGCCGTCGAGGGTCGTCACGGCACCGGGCACGTCGACCTCGTGGAGGGAGTCGAGCGCGAGGTCGACGGCCCGGAAGTTCCTGTCGACGATCTCCTGCCCGCGCTTCGCGTACGTCTTCGCGATCGACTCCTTGATCGCGCCGATCGCGCGCCTGCGCGGCAGCACGTCGGCCAGCGCGAAGAAGCACGTCTGGAGGATCGTGTTCGTCCGGCCCGGCAGCCCGGCCTCGCGGGCCACCTTCTTCGCGTCGATCACGAACAGGCGGATCTCCTTCGCGAGGATCTCCTCCTGGATCGCGCGCGGCAGGCGATTCCAGACGTCGTCCGGGCCGTACGGGCTGTTGAGGAGGAACGTCGCGGCGGGCTCGGCGACGCCGAGCACGTCCATGCGGACGAGCAGGTCGAAGTTGTGGCACGCGACGAACTGCGCGTGCTCGATCAGGTACGACGAGCGGATCGGATGCGGGCCGAAGCGGAGGTGCGAGACCGTCGTCGAGCCGGACTTCTTCGAGTCGTAGACGAAGTACGCCTGCGCGTAGAGGTGCGTCGACTCGCCGATGATCTTGGCCGAGTTCTTGTTCGCGCCGACGGTGCCGTCGGAGCCGAGGCCGTAGAAGACGCAGCGCCGCGCGTCGCCGTCCGGCTCCGTGTCGAAGGACGGGTCGTAGGCGAGGCTCGTGCCCGAGACGTCGTCGTCGATGCCGACGGTGAAGTGCCGCTTCGGATGCTCCTCGCGGAGGTGCTCGAACACCGCGGCGGCCATCGCCGGCGTGAACTCCTTCGAGCCGAGGCCGAAGCGGCCGCCGATCACCTTGCGCGGGAGCCGGTCCTGCTCGATCAGCGCGGAGACGACGTCCTCGTACAGCGGCTCGCCGACGGCGGCCGGATCCTTGCTCCGGTCGAGCACGGCGATCGACTCGACCGTCTCGGGCAGCGCGGCCGCCAGCGCGGCGCCGTCGAACGGGCGGTACAGGCGCACCTTGAGGACGCCGACGTGCTCGCCCTGCTCGCGCAGCACGGCGACGGCCTCCTCGACGGCGCCGGAGCCCGAGCCCATCACCACGACGACGCGCTTCGCGTCCGGGGCGCCGACGTAGTCGAACAGGTGGTAGCGGCGGCCGGTGAGCGCGGCGAGCCGGCCGAGCTCCTCGGCGACGATCCCCGCGGTCGCGGCGTAGTACGGGTTCGCGGCCTCGCGCGACTGGAAGAAGACGTCGGGGTTCTGCGCCGAGCCGCGGATCACCGGATGGTCGGGCGTGAGCGCGCGCTCGCGGTGCGCGCGGACGAGCTCCTCGTCGACGAGCGCACGCAGGTCGTCGTCGCTCAGCCCCTCGATCACGTTCACCTCGTGCGAGGTGCGGAAGCCGTCGAAGAAGTGGAGGAACGGGACGCGCGCGCGGAGCGTCGCGGCCGTGGCGACCGCCGCGAAGTCGTGCGCCTCCTGGACGTCGGACGAGCAGAGGAGCGCGAAGCCGGTGCCGCGGGCCGCCATCACGTCGCTGTGGTCGCCGAAGATCGAGAGCGCGTGCGTCGCGAGCGAGCGGGCCGCGACGTGCATGACGAACGGCGTCAGCTCGCCGGCGATCTTGAACATGTCCGGGAGCATCAGCAGCAGCCCCTGCGACGCCGTGAACGTCGTCGTCAGCGAGCCGGCCTGGAGCGCGCCGTGCACCGCGCCCGCGGCGCCCGCCTCGGACTGCATCTCGACGATCCGCGGGACGTCGCCCCAGAGGTTCGGCCGCCCCTTCGCCGACCACTCGTCCGCGTACTCGCCCATCGGCGACGCGGGCGTGATCGGATAGATGGCGACGACCTCGCTCGTCTTGTGTGCGACGAGCGCAGCCGCTTCGTTTCCGTCGACGACGAGGCGCTGTCCACTCACGTCTCCCAGGGTCGCGGAGACGCGTCCGAGTCGCATCCGGGCCACCGCCCAATTCCGCTAGGTACTAGCCCGCATGCCCGCCGGCGGCTGGATCCAGGCTGGCCCCCGGGCGGCCGGAAACGCCCGTCCGAAGCCGGTTTCGGGTCCAGAGGCCGCGGACGCGCGTGGTACGCCGCAGCCGCCGTCCGTGGCGGCCCTGATGGTGCTCCGGCGGGCCCGCCGGAGGTTCAGCGCGATGAGCGTCGACGAGCTCCATCCCGGTCCCGACGGCTTCTTCGGCATCCGCTTCGAGTCGATCGGCGGGCTCGGAGCGCACCTTGCCGGGCAGATGCTCGGGGAGGCCGGCGTGCTCCGGCAGGGGCTGAACGGGTCGCACTTCTCCTCGTACGGCTCGGAGAAGAAGGGGACGCCGGTGAAGTCGTTCGTCCGCTTCTGCGCGCCCGACCGCGCGATCCGGACGAACAGCCCGGTCGAGACGCCGCAGGTCGTCGCCGTCTTCCACGAGGCGCTCGCGAAGTCGATGGACCTGACGGCCGGGCTCGTCCCGGACGGCGTGCTCGTCGTCAACACGAGCACCACGCCGGACGAGACGCGAGAGCGGTTCCATCTTCGCTCCGGCACCGTCGCCACCGTCGACGCGCTCGGGATCGCGGTCGAGGAGAAGACGCGCGTGAACACGGCGATGCTCGGCGCGGTCGTCCGCTTCTGCCCGTTCATCGACCCGGGCCTGATGCGCGACCAGATCCGCGACACGTTCTCGCGGCGCCACCCGGAGGTGGTCGAGGCGAACATCCGCACCTTCGACCGCGGCTACGCCGAGGTCGAGCAGACGACCGTCCGAGCCGAGGGCGTCACCCCCTCGCCCCCGGTCCGAGCCCAGCCGTCGTTCGGCTACCTCCAGGCGCCGATCGGCGGCGCCATCCTCGAGCCCGCGAACAGCATCGCGAAGGACATGAGCGGCTCTCGGCAGGGGTTCATCCCCGCGCTCGACCTCGACAAGTGCGTCCACTGCGGGCTCTGCGACATCGTCTGTCCGGACCTCTGCCTCGTCTGGGAGGAGGAGCCGACGGACGACGGCGGCTTCGCGGTGAAGCTCCGCGGCATCGACTACCGCTTCTGCAAGGGCTGCCGCAAGTGCGTCGACGACTGCCCCACCGGCGCGCTCACCGAGATCCGCGAGGAGGAAGGCTGGGCCGACGCGAACACGGTTCCGCTCTATCCGGCACTCGAGACGGCGGGAGCACGCTGATGGCGATCGCAGAGAGACCGGAGACCGCCGCCGCCCGGAAAGAGGCGGCGCAGGTGACGGCGTTCAAGACCGGCAACGAGATGGCCGCGATCTCGGCGCAGCACATCGACTTCCACGTGATGGGCTACTACCCGATCACGCCCTCGACCGAGATCGCGGAGCTGATCGACGAGGCGAAGGCGGAGGGCCTGCACAGCATGGTGATGATCCCGGCCGACGGCGAGCACGGCGCGGCCGGTATCTGCTACGGCGCGGCCGTCGGCGGCGGGCGCGTGTTCAACGCGACGAGCGCGCAGGGGCTCCTGTACGCGCTCGAGGAGTACCCGGTCCAGTCCGGCACGCGCTTCCCGATGCTGCTCGATCTCGCGACGCGCACGGTGAGCGGGCCGCTCGACATCCGCGGCGACCACTCCGACGTCTACTACGCGCTCAACACCGGCTGGCTGATCTTCATGGCGCGCGACCCGCAGGCCGTCTACGACCTGAACGTGTGCGCACTGCGCGTCGCCGAGCGCGCCGACGTGCGGCTGCCGGCGATCGTCGCGTTCGACGGCTTCTTCACGAGTCACCAGAAGCGGCGGGTCGACTACTTCGAGGATCCCACGGTCGTGCGGGAGTTCCTCGGGCCGTTCACGGAGACGATCAACGCGCTCGACCCGCGGCACCCGGTGACGATCGGGCCGTACATGAACGACCCGGACCTGATCAACAACAAGATGCAGCAGAGCCTCGCGATGGACGCCGCGCTCGCCGCGCTGCCGGAGGTGTTCGCCGAGTACGAGCAGCTGAGCGGCCGGCACTACGACGTCGTCGACCTGTACCGGATGGAGGACGCGGAGGTCGCGGTGATCCTGCTCAACTCCGCGGCCGAGACGGCGAAGGACGCCGCCGACCGGCTGCGCGAGCAGGGGATCCGCGCCGGCGTCGTCAGCCCGAACGTGCTGCGGCCGTTCCCGGCCGAGATCCTCCGGAACGCGCTACGCGGCGTGCGCGCACTCGTGATCGGCGACCGCGCCGACTCGTACGGCTCCGGCGGCGGCAACCTCGCCCACGAGGTGAAGTCGGCGCTGAAGGACGATCCGCTCAACCGGACGGTGTGCCTCAGTCGCATCTACGGGCTCGGGGGCCGCGACTTCTATCCCGAGGACGCGGAGGCGTTCTTCCGGCTCGCGACCGAGACCGCCGAGGGAAGCGGCGCGCATCCGTCCTTCGACTACTACGGCGTCGTCGCCGGCGACCCGGCGAAGATCCCGGTCCGGCGCGGCCTCCCGCCGCTCGAGAAGCGCGAGACCGTCAGCGGCCGCATCGCCGTGACGGAGGACCCGGAGACGCTCCGGCTGCGGGTCGAGGCACCGCCCGCCTGGCAGCTCGCCGCGCGGCCGAAGCGCGTCGCGCCGGGCCACGGCGCCTGCCCCGGCTGCGGCGTCTTCCCCGCGATCGACCAGTTCCTGCGCGGGATCGAGGGCGACGTCGTCGTCCTCTACCAGACCGGGTGCGCGATGGTCGTGTCGACGGGCTACCCGTACACGTCGCACCGCGTCACGTACCTCCACAACCTCTTCCAGAACGGCGCGGCGACGCTCGGCGGGCTCGTGGAGATGTTCCACGAGCGCGTGCGCCGCGGCGAGCTCCCGGCCGGCGACGACATCACCTTCGTGATGGTCAGCGGCGACGGCGGGATGGACATCGGCACCGGCGCGGCCGTCGGCGCCGCGCTCCGCAACCACAAGCTGATCATCCTCGAGTACGACAACCAGGGCTACATGAACACCGGCGCGCAGCTGTCGTACTCGACGCCGCTCGGCAACCGCACCTCGACGAGCCACGTCGGCCCGGGCGAGCACGGCAAGTCGTTCCAGCACAAGGACATGCCGCAGCTGATGGCGGCGACGAACATCCCGTACGTCTTCACCGGCGTCGAGGGCTTCCCCGACGACCTGCTGCAGAAGGGCGCGAAGGCGCAGTGGTACGCGCAGCACGAGGGGATGGTGTACGGGAAGGTGCTCATCTCCTGCCCGCTGAACTGGCTGACCGAGGACCGCAAGGGCACCGACGTCGTCCAGGCCGCCGTCGACTGCTGCTTCTTCCCGCTCTACGAGATCGAGCGGCACAAGACGGTGCTCACGTACGACCCGGAGCCGATCGGCCGGCGGATCCCGGTCGCGGACTGGCTGCGGATGATGGGCAAGACGAAGCATCTCTGCCGCCCCGAGTTCGAGTTCGAGCTCGCGCAGTTCGAGGCCGAGGTCGACCGGCGCTGGCGGCGGCTGAAGGCGATGAACGACCACCCGCTGCTCTAGGAGAGGCGATGGCGACGATCCTCGAGAGACGCGAGCTGACCCCGGTGACGAAGCTGTTCGTCGTCCGCGCGCCGCTCGTCGCGCGCAACGCGCGGCCCGGGCAGTTCGTGATCGTGCGCGTCGACGAGCACGGCGAGCGCGTGCCGATCAGCCTCACCGACTTCGACCCGGAGGCGGGAACGGTCACGCTCGTCGTCCAGGAGGTCGGCAAGACGAGCGGGCTGATCTGCCGCCTCGAGGAGGGCGAGGAGATGCTCGACCTCGCCGGGCCGCTCGGGCAGCCGGCGCCGCTTCCCGACACGGGCCACGCGGTGCTCGTCGGCGGCGGCTTCGGCGCGGGCGCGGTGCACCCGATCGCGCGCGAGCTGCGGCGGCGCGGCGTGCGCGTCACGTCGATCGTCGGCGCGCGCACCGCCGAGCTGCTGATCCTCCGCGAGCTGCTCGAGCCGGAGAGCGACGAGTACCTCCCCTGCACCGACGACGGCTCGCTCGGGTTCAAGGGCTTCACGGCGCAGCTGCTCGGGCAGATGCTCGACGAGGGCGCCGGGTTCACGGTCTGCTACGCGATCGGCCCGATGGCGATGATGCGGGCGGTCGCGGAGACGACGCGCCCGTACCGGGTGAAGACGCTCGTGTCGCTCGACCCGATCATGCTCGACGGAACCGGCATGTGCGGCGCGTGCCGCGTCTCGATCGGCGGCGAGACGAAGTTCGCGTGCGTCGACGGCCCGTTCTTCGAGGCGCACGCCGTCGACTTCGACCAGGCGGTCGTCCGCTCGAAGATGTACGTCGACGAGGAGCGGCTCGCCGTCGAGCTGGCCGCCGCGGGGAGGTGAGGGATCGTGCCGATCGTCTATCCGACGAAGATCGAGATGCCGGCCCTCGACCCCGTCGAGCGCCGCGAGACATGGGACGAGGTGGCGGTCGGCTACACGGTCGAGCGCGCGCTCGCAGAGGCGCGGCGCTGCGTCCAGTGCCAGGACCCGGTGTGCGAGCAGGGCTGCCCGGTCGGCGTGCCGATCCGCGCGTTCGTGCGCCGGGTCGCGCTCGGCGACTTCGAGGGCGCGGCCGCGCTGATCCGGACGAAGAACGTCCTGCCGGCGATCTGCGGGCGCGTCTGCCCGGTCGAGCACCAGTGCGAGGCGCGTTGCTCGGTGCGAGGGCGCTTCGACCCGGTCGGGGTCGGGCGGCTCGAGCGGTTCGTCGCCGACTGGGAGCGCGCGAACCGCGCGAACGGAGGTGCGCCGGCGGTCGCGCCGCGGCCGGAGAAGATCGCGATCGTCGGTTCCGGGCCGGCGGGGCTCACCGCCGCCAGCGACCTCGTCCAGCTCGGCTACCAGGTGACGGTGTACGAGGCGCTGCACGCGATCGGCGGCGTCCTCCGCTACGGCATTCCCGAGTTCCGGCTTCCGAAGGCGATCGTCGACGAGGACGTCGAGCGGCTGCGCGCGCTCGGCGTCGACTTCGAGACGAACGTGATCATCGGGAAGACGGTGACGATCGACGAGCTGCTCGGCGACCTCGGCTACGCGGCGGTGTTCGTCGGCACCGGCGCCGGCTCGCCGAAGTTCATGAACGTCCCCGGCGAGAACCTCAAGGGCGTCTATTCGGCGAACGAGTACCTGACCCGCGTGAACCTCATGCGCGCCTACTCGTTCCCGGAGTACGACACGCCCGTCAAGCGCCCGACGCGGGCCGCGGTGATCGGCGCGGGCGACACGGCGATGGACGCGGCGCGCGTCTCGATCAGGCTCGGCGCGAAGGAGACGCACGTCGTCTACCGGCGCACGCAGGCGGAGATGGGCGCACGCGCGGAGGACTTCAAGCGGTGCGGCGAGGAGGGCGCGATCTTCGACTGGCTGACCGCGCCGGTGCGGTTCCTCGGCGACGACAACGGCTGCGTCCGCGCGATGGAGTGCATCCGGATGGAGCTCGGCGAGCCGGACGAGTCGGGGCGGCGGCGGCCGGTGCCGGTCGAGGGCTCCGAGTTCACGATGGAGGCGAACCTCGTCGTGATCGCGCTCGGCACGAACCCGAATCCGCTGATCCCGCTCACGACCGAGGGGCTCGAGACGAACGCGCACGGCTGCGTCGTCGTCGACCCGGAGACCGGCCGCACGAGCCGCGAGGGCGTCTACGCCGGCGGCGACATCGCCACCGGCGCCGCGACGGTGATCCTCGCCATGGGCGCGGGCCGCCGCGCCGCGACCGCGATCGACGAGTACGTCCGCAGCAGGGCCGCGGCAGCCGCGTAGCTCCCACGTACGCTGTGGGCAGGATGGACGATGCGGTGGGAGAAGCGGCGTTCGAGCAGCTCGTCCAGGACGCGCTCGACGCGCTCCCCGAGGACATCCGCGCGCTCATGGACAACGTCGCCGTCCTCGTCGAGGACGAGCCGCCGCCGGATGCGAACCTGCTCGGGCTCTACCGCGGCATCCCGCTGACGCGCCGCGGCGTCGGCTACGCGCTCCCGGGCTACAGCGGCGTCCTGCCCGACAAGATCACGATCTACCGCGGCCCGCTCGAGCGCCACTACGGCGGCGACCCGGAGAGCCTCGCCCGGCAGGTGCGGCGCACCGTGTGGCACGAGATCGCCCACCACTTCGGCATCAGCGACGCGCGGCTGATCGAGATCGACCGCTACTGAGCGCAGCATCCGCGGCTTTCGGCATGATCTCGCGATGATGGTGGAGGCGATTCACATCGGCCCCGGCGAGGCGGAGCCGCTGCACGCGGTCGACTCGGTGGTCGCCGTCCCCGGCAAGGGCCTCGAAGGAGATCGCCACTACCGCGACGGTGGGGCGAAGCCGGGCCAGGCGCTGACGCTCGTCGAGGCGGAGAACGTCGAGGACGTCGGGCTCGCCGCGGGCGCGACGCGACGCCAGGTGACGACCCGGGGCGTGCGGCTGAACGACCTCGTCGGCAAGCGCTTCCGCGTCGGCGACGTCGAGTGCTACGGCGTCGAGCTCTGCGAGCCGTGCGCGCATCTCCAGGAGCTGACGCGGCCCGGGATCATCAAGGAGCTCGCGCGCCGAGCCGGCATCAACGCCGACATCCTCGTCGGCGGCGTCATCCGCGTCGGCGACCAGGTCGCCGAGCTCTAGACGAGCGAGCCCACGCGCAGGAGGTTCCCGCTCCGGTCTACGAGCGCGAACTCGCGGAGACCGTACTCGGTGTCCAACGGCGGCATCAACCGGCTGCCGGTCTTCGGATCCGGCTCGATGCCGATCGCCTCCCATTCTCGGTAGAGCGCGTCCGCGTCGCCGACGAAGACGTAGCACTGGCCGGCCATCGTGAGCGGGTCGAGCACGGGCACGTCGACGAAGTGGAGCACGATCGAGCCGCGCCCGATGATCAGGTAGCGGTACTTCTCGATCGGCGCGCCGCGCAGCTCGAAGCCCAGCCGCGAGTAGAACGCGAGCGTCTCCTCGAGATCGCGGCTCGGCAGGACGGGCACCGCGTACTCCTCCATGCGGCGAGCCTAACCGAGCGGGATCCGCGCCGGCAGCGCCTCGACGGCGCCGTACGCCTCCGTCGAGCGCGCCGCGACCTCGACGGCGCACGGCAGCGCGTCGGCCGCCGCCTGCGGGTCGAAGCCGCCCGCTGCGAGCGCGGCGACGAGCACTCCCGTGACCGCGTCGCCGGCGCCCGTCGTGTCGACGACGCGGGCCGCGACGCCGGGAGCATCCGCGCGCGCGTCGCCGCGCAGCAGCGCGCCGTCCGCGCCGAGGGTGACGACGGCGAGCCGGACGCCGAGCGACGCGCAGACCGCCTCGGCCGCGCGCGCCGGGTCGCCCTCCCCGCCGAGCAGCGCGGCCTCTTCGCGGCTCAGCTTCACGAGCAGCGCGCCCGTACACAGCTCGCGCACGACGGCGACCGCCTCCTCCGCGGAGGCCCAGCGGTGCAGCCGGAGGTTCACGTCGACGACCAGGGGCAGACCCGCGTCGAGTGCGAGCGCACGCGCGCGCCGGCACACCTCGCGCTCGCCCTCGCCGACGAGCGTGTTCGAGCCGAGCTCGACCGCGGAGCAGGCGGCGACCGCGTCCCCGAGGCGCGGTTCGAGCGCCCGCACCGCGGGCTCGATCCCGTCGCCGTAGATGAGGAAGTCCGGGACCGCGTCGAGGTCGATCACGTCGAACGCGACCGCGGTGCGGACGCCGGGGAGCCGCGCCCACCACTCCAGGCCGACCCGCTCCGCCGTCAGCCGCGCCGCGAGCCAGTCGCCCCACTGGTCGTCGCCGACGCCGCCGCCGAGCGCGACCGCGGTGCCGCACCGCGCCGCGACGATCGCCGCGTTCGTCGGCGCGCCGCCGCAGTGCGGGACGAACGGCCCGGCCTCCGACCAGCCGGAGACCGGCCGCTCGCAGATCAGGTCGACGAGGGTCTCACCGATGAAGAGGACGGGGCCGCGCGCCATCGCCGCGAGCCTATCCCGGGCCACGCTACCCTGGCGCGATGCGCGGGCTCTCCCTCGCGGCCGCGGCCGTCGCCGCCGCGCTCACGCTCCCGGCGACCGCCGGCGCCACGCCGCCGCCGTCGCTCCTCCACCCCGCTTCGCTGACGGCGACGGCACCGAGCGTCTACGCGGTCGCCTTCACGACGACGAAGGGGACGTTCGTGGTGACGGTGCACCGCGCCTGGGCGCCGCGCGGCGCCGAGCGCTTCTACAACCTCGTCCGGGCGAGGTTCTTCGACGGCGTCGAGTTCTTCCGCGTCGTCAAGGGCTTCGTCGTCCAGTTCGGGATCAGCCCGACGCCGGCCGTCTCCGCCGCCTGGCTCAATGCGACGATCCCCGACGACCCGGTCAAGCACTCGAACGCCCGCGGCACGATCGTGTTCGCCGACGCCGGCCCGAACACGCGCACGACCCAGGTCTTCGTCAACCTCGGGGACAACGCCGCCAACCTCGACGGCCAGGGCTTCGCCCCGTTCGGCGCCGTCACGAAGGGGATGAACGTCGTCGACAAGCTCTACGGCGGCTACGGCGAGGGGCCGACCGGCGACCAGCAGCAGATCTCCGAGCAGGGCAACGCGTTCCTGAAGAAGCATTTCCCGAAGCTCGACGGGATCGTCACGGCGAGGCTGGTCTCCGCCACGCCCTGACGCGCCGCGGAGTCGGGCTCCGGGTTCGCGGGCCTACTGCAGGTCGTTCGGGATCAGCCGCGGGCCGGTGATCAGCGTCGCCACCGAGGCGAACACCGCGTCCAGCCCGTCCACCTGCTCGTTGTCGAAGAACGTCTGCGCGTTCGAGGCGATCCCCTGGACCGCCTGGTACGCGGTGATGCCCGCCTCGTTCGTGCCGTTGTAGGCCTGGCACGTGTTCGAGGTGCCGCCGACGCCCTGCAACGTGTAGCCGATGCCGAAGATCGTCGTGCCGGCCGCCTTGATCGTGTTCGCCGAGGCCACTCCCTGGTGGCACGGCGTCATCCGGTACGGCGACGTGTTCGCGTAGTAGGACGGGCCCGTGTTCGCGGCGCCGTCCGTGAAGAACACGATGTAGTGGCGCGCGGTCGGGCGGCCGTCCTTCACGAGCTCGGCCTGAGCCTGCTCGAGCGCCGTCGCGTACGAGGTCGCGCCCGACGCCGGCATGCAGTCGACGGTCGAGACGAGCGGGGACGAATGGTCGAGCACGCCGCCCTTCTTGTACGCGTTCGTGATCGGCACGACGACGTATTTCGAGGATGTCGAGTTGTACGAGTTGGACGACGGCGTCGCGCAGTTCGACTTGCCCGCGTCGACCGGCGGCAGGACGACGAGGCCGACGCGGTCGAGCGTCGGGTCGAGCGCGGTCAGCATCGTCTCGATCCCGGATTTCGCGTTGTTCAGCTTCGTGCACGACGGGTCGGGGGCGCCGCTCCAGGTCCAGCACATCGATCCCGTCCGGTCGAAGACGACGACGATGTCGGCGGGACGGTCGGCGCACGGCCCGCACGCGGTCGAGCGGACGTGGATCGGGATGCTGCTCACGCCGAACAGCCGGAGGAAGAACGTGCTCGCGTTGCCGGTCTCGTCGACGACGACCGCATTGTCGGGCGCGCAGCCCGGCAACGACGTGACGCACTTCTCCGAGACGGACTGCGTGACGCCGGTGATCCCTCCGCTCTGGATCGCGTTCTTCCCGCCCGACGCGGCGCCGTAGCTCGTCGCCGTGCCCGCCGCTCCCGAGAGGTCGGGCAGCTGCGACGCCCCGGCGAGCGCGGCCGCGTCGGCCGAGCTCTGCAGCGTGCGCTGCGAGTAGTACGCGTAGCCGATGTCGAGCGCGAGGCCGAGCATCCCCAGCAACGGGACGAGTGCGATGACGACCAACGGGAGCACCTGCCCCCGCTCCTCTCGCCCGAGCAGACTCCGGATCCAACCCCTAGCGCGCACGGCTTCCCCTTCCCCCAACTCGTCGGCGGAGGCCGCAACGCCCTGGACACCCCTGCTTGCCGCGATCATCGGCACCCCCGCCGGGAGGACGCGTCCCCGATTCGAGGGAATCGAGGCCGGCACGTATGCTCCCCGGGTCCGCGAGGGGTCACCTGGAGGTGGAGATGGCCGTCCTGATGCTGCTGGAGCTGCCCGGCGCGACCCGGGAGCAGTACGACCGCGCGAACGAGATCCTCGGGATCCGGAGCGACGACGACGCCCCCGACGGGCTGATCTCGCACGCGGCCGGCCTGACCGACGACGGCATGGTCGTCGTCGACATCTGGGAATCGGCGGAGTCGCTCGAGCGGTTCTTCGAGGAGCGCGACGTCGAGGCGGCGATGAACGAGGCCGGCGCGGATCTCGGCGAGCCGCGGGTCCTCCCGGTGCACAACCACTCCGAAGGCTCCGGCACGGAGCCCGGCGTGCTGATGATCGCGGAGATCGACGACTTCGGCACCGACACGTACGACCGGATGACGACCGGGATGGAGGGACACCAGCCCGGCGGAACGCACCCGGCCGTCTATCACGCCGCAGCGGTGAACGAGAGCGGCGGCATGGTGATCGTCGACATCTGGGAGTCGCCCGAGGCGTTCGGGAAGTACGCGCAGGAGCAGATCGCACCCGCCGGCGAGGCGGCCGGCATGGCGCCGTTCGAGCCGCGGTTCGTCCCCGTGCACCGGCGGATCAAGGGGCAGACCGCCTAGTGGGGCACTAGCTCGTTCGAGCGACACTCGGTCAGGTGAACCACGCGGGAGGGCGATTGACCGCGCTCTCCCGCCGCGCTATGCGCAGCGTGGGGTCGCTTTTCGCTAGGGAGGAGGACGCAGATGCGCAGAAGCAAGTTCGCCGCCGCGCTGACGGCCGCCGTCGCCCTCTCCGCCGCCGTCGCTTCCGGTGCAGCCGCCGCAACGCTGTCGCCGAGCTACCAGGTCGCGGGGTTCGCGTTCGGCGCGTCGCAGGGGACCGCGAGCTCGTTCACCGGGTTTGCCACGGGGTCGCTCGGCGATCGCGGGCTCGTCCGGGCGACCGTCGTGCACGACCCGCTCGCGGGGTGCTCGACGGTCGGCACGAGCTGTGCGGTCACGGGCGGAACGCTCAACCTGAACAGCAACAACGGCTCGTCGCTGGCGGGAACCTTCAACGGAGGGAGCATCACCCTCTCCGCCCAGGCGCCCGGCTGCGGCCGGCAGCAGTACACCCTGGACGGCTGGGCCGCGGTGAGCGCCGGCAACACCGTCGAGCTCAACGCCGTCCTGACGACGCTCCGCGTGCCGTTCCGCGGAGGCTGTCTGACCCTCGCCACGAGCGTCCAGGGAACGCTCGCGTTCGCGACTGTCGCGGGGGGCTAGGCCGATCTCCTCTCGCTCCGCGGGGTGCGGCCCTCGCGGAGCGGGAATCACAGACGGGCGCGGTCGACCGCGGCGAGCGCGAGGCGGATGCCGAGGCTCGTGCAGCCGGCGGTGGGCGGGAACAGGCAACGCAGCAGTGCCGCAGGCATGGGATCCTCCTTGGGACCGCACAGCAGGAACAGACTCGCATCGTGCCCGCCGGCGGGCACTTGACGGAATCCCCGCATCGGTGGTTCAGCGCAGCGCTTGACGGCCGGAAACCGCATGATTTCGCCGTCTCCGGCGTCTCTTTGATATACGCCGTCTCGCCCTGCTGCTCGTCCTCTTCGCGGTCGCGGCGCCCGCGTCGGCGGCGCTGCCGCCGCTCCCGCACGGCTGGCCGAAGACGCTCCAGCTCGGCCTGGCGGACTCGCCGGGTGGCGCCGCGGCGCTGCGGGCGAAGGCGCCGTTCGGCTTCCGCTACCAGTACCTCGCCGGCGGCGTGAACACCGGCCAGGGCTGGTCGACCTGGAACCCGGACGGGACGTTCGCGTCGATGTACGTCCAGGACTCGTGGTCGCACCACGTGATCCCGGTGCTGTCGTACTACATGCTGCTCCAGTCGAACCCGCGCGGCGGCGACGAGGGCCAGACCGACCTCGCGCATCTCCAGGACCCGCCGCTGATGGCGGCGTACTGGAACGACGTGCGCCTCCTCTTCCAGCGCGTGCACGGGACGAAGCCGGTCGTCGTCCACGTCGAGCCCGACCTCTGGGGCTATCTCGAGCAGGCGAATGCGGTCGCGCTCGCGTCGTCGTTCGCGCAGCAGTGGGTGACGCTCCGGAACCAGCTCGCCCCGAATGTGATCCTCGCGTACCACATGAGCGGCTGGGGGACGAAGCACGACATCGTCTACGAGGATCCGCCCGACGCGACGGTGAAGGCGTACGCCGCGCAGTCGGCGGCGTTCTACAACGCGCTGCACGCGAGGTTCGACGTCGCCTTCGAGGACTTCTCGGACCGCGACGCCGGTTTCTACGAGAAGGTCGAGGGCAACCCGAATACGTGGTTCACGCCCGCCGACTTCCACCGGCACCTGCTCTACGGCGCGACGTTCGTGAAGCTGACCGGCCTGCGGATGGTGCCGTGGCAGATCCCGCTCGGGAACATGAGCCTCGACGACACGTGGGGCCACTACCGCGACAACCGCGTCCAGTGGCTGCTCGGACCGGGGGGCCGCGCGCACCTGCGCGCGTACGTCGCAGCCGGCTACATCGGGTTCTTCTTCGGCGGCGGCGCCGACGGGACGACGTCGGCGCAGACGGACGGCGGGTACTTCTTCAAGGCGGCACAGAGCTATTACGAGACGGGAGCCCTGAAGCTCCCGTAGGCTCACGACGACATCTCTGCGGCAAGACATCGACAGGGGAAGGGGAGCTGCAATGAGATGGATCCTGCGCAGGCGGCCGTCTGCGGCGACGGTGATCGCTGCCATCGCCCTCGTCGTCGCACTCGGCGGGACGGGCTACGCGGCGACGGTTCTCCCGAGGAACAGCGTCGGCACGGCTCAGCTGAAGAACAACGCGGTCACCTCGATCAAGGTGGCGAACGGCTCGCTCCTGAAGGCGGACTTCAAGACCGGCCAGGTGCCGGCGGGGCCTGCGGGGCCCGCGGGGCCTGCGGGACCGGCGGGGCCGGCCGGAGCGGCGGGCGCCGCGGGGCCCACGGGGCCCAGCGACGCGTACGCCGGCTTCAAGAACGGGCCCGTGGCCGCGCCCGGCACGCTGTCGACGATCGCGACGCTGAACATCCCGCAGGCGGGGAACTACGTGATCTTCGCCAAGCTCTGGATGTTCGACAACGTCAACACGTCGGTGTTGACCGACTGCACGCTCGTCGCCGGCTCGGACACCGACGAGTCGCGGACGATGCTCGAGGGCAACAGCGGCGTCGTCGT
>DATKNT010000126.1:0-4762 GCA_035541175.1 Gaiellaceae bacterium | reverse complement strand
GCGGCCGCCGTGATGATGCGGCCGGTGCGCTCGAGGCCGACCGCGACCGCCTCGCGGTTCGGGAGCCCCGAGTCCCACGCCTCCTTGATCCGCGTGAGCAGGAAGACCCCGTAGTCGGTCGCGAGGCCGAAGGCGACGGCGAACAGCACGATCGGAGCCGTGAGCTCGAGCGCGCCCTGGCGCCGGTAGTCGAGCAGTCCCTGCAGCCGGCCGTCCTGGAAGACGAAGACGAGGATCCCGAACGTCGCGGACAGGGTGAGGACGTTCATCACGAGTGCCTTCAGCGGCAGCACCAGCGATCGCGTCGCCGCCCAGAGCAGCAGGAACGTGACGGCCGCGAGCAGGCCGGCCGCGAGCGGCAGCATCGCGCCGAGCGTGTGCTTCTGGTCGAGGAACTGTGCCGTCGAGCCCCCGACGAGCGCGCTCCCCGGCAGCGCGCGCATCTGCCCGACGAGGCGCTGCGACGCCTGGTCGAGGAACGGCTTGCCGGAGGACGCGCGCACCTCCCACACGTTCGGGCCGAGCCTGAGCGGCGCCAGCACCAGCGGCGCGCGGACGGCTGCGGCGTACGCGCGCGCGTCGGCTTCCGTCCCGCGGATGACGGCGTAGACGGGCGACACCGCCGTCGTCGGGAAGTCGCGCCGGAGCGCGGTGTCGACGATCCGGGACGACAGCTTCGGCGGCAGCACGGACGCGTCGACGCCCGTGAAGCGGATGGAGAGGAACGGCTGCGCGAGCACGAGGAGGAGCGCCGTCGCGGCGATCGCAACGGGGATGGGCCGCCGCATCAGCGCGTGGGCGAGCCGGTACCAGCCGCCGCGCTCGCCGCGCGCTGCGCGCTCCGCCGCACGCCGCCAGCGGCGAGGCGAGAGCGCGTTGACCCGGGTTCCGAGGAGGACGAACAGCGCCGGCAGGACGGTCAGGGAGATCAGCCCGGCGAGTGGCGCGACGAGCCCGCCGGCGATTCCCATCGAGCGGAGGAAGCCGAGCGGGAAGATCGCGAGCGTCGCGATCGCCGCGGCGACCGTGACCGAGCTGAACGCGACCGTGCGGCCTGCGGTCGCGACCGTCCGCCGGACCGCGTCGGGACAGGGCCCGAGCCACGCGAGTTCCTCGCGGTAGCGCGAGACGAGGAGGAGGCTGTAGTCGATCCCGAGCCCGAGCCCGATCCCGGTGACGATGTTCAGGGCATAGGTCGAAACCGGCGTCGCGAGGTCGACCAGACGTAGGACGAGCAGCCCGCCCAGAATCGTCAGCACGCCGCACAGGAGCGGCAGGAGCGCCGCGACCAGGCTGCGGAAGACCCAGAACGCGAGCAGCAGGAGCAGCGGGAACGCCACTTCCTCGGCGAACGTCAGGTCGCGCTGGACCTGGCGGTTCACCTGGACGGTCGCGAGAGCCGTTCCCCCCATGGCGACGTCACCGATTCCTGCGAGCCGGCCGTTCACGCGCTCCGCGGCGGTCCGCCACACGCGCTGCGAGACGCCGGCGCGCGCGTAGGCGGCGAGCAGCACCTCCTTGCCGTTCCTCGACAGGAGCGGCGGCGCGATCACCGGAAACACCGGCTCGGCGCGGATCACCGTGTCGACACGCGCGAGCCGCTGCGGCGTCGGACGGCGCACGAGCACGAGCACCTGCGGCGCCGCCGAGAGGCCGGACGCAGCCTCGACGGCGCGCTCGGCGCGAAGGCTCTCGCTCCCGCGGGCGACGAAGTCGTTCGAGCCGCGCCCGAGCAGATGCGGTGTCGCGAGACCCGCGCCGGCGGCGACGACGGCGAACGCACCGGCCGCGGCAAGCACACGCCACGGTCTGCGAACCGCCAACTCGCCGAGTGCGCGCAACATCACCTGACCTCGTAGTCCCGTGCGCCCCGGAGCCTTTCTCCGGGACCAAGTCTAGGACTCCCGACGCACGCGACGACGGTGAAGGCCGCGGATGCGACCGGCAACGTAACATCGCCATGATGGCGATCGACTTCGAGGTGCAGCGGCTGCAGATCAGCGACGTGATCCTGTTCGAGCTGCCCGACGGCGGGGAGGTCGAGGCGACGGTGGTGCGCGACCCCGAGCGGACCGAGACCTCTGTTCGCGCCACTCTGCGCGTCGCGGGACGCGAGGACTTCGTTCAGGAGTGGCCGCTCGACACGATGGTCACGGTCGTCCGCGGGCCGTAGTGAGGTGCCGCGCGAACCAATCGCAGGCGAGCCGCGCGACCTCCTCGAGCGCGCCCGGCTCCTCGAAGAGATGCGTCGCTCTCTCGACGACGCGCAGCTGCGCCTCGCACGTCAGCAGCCGTAGCGCCTCCCGGTTCAGCTCCAGGACCACGTCGTCATTGCCGCCGACGATCAGCAGCGTCGGCGCCCGCACCTCGGCCAGGCGGGGTGCCGCGAGATCCGGCCGGCCGCCGCGCGAGACGATCGCTGCGACGGCGTCGTTCCCGGCGGCCGCCCAGAGCGCCGCCGCCGCGCCGGTGCTGGCGCCGAAGTAGCCGATCGGCAGGCGGTCGAGCTCCGGCTCGACCTCGACCCAGCTCGTCGCCGCAGCGAGCCGCTCCGCCAGGAGCGGGATGTCGAAGACGTTCGCGCGGTCGCCCGCCTCCTCCTCGGTCAACAGGTCGAAGAGGAGCGTCGCCAGGCCCACGTCGTTCAGCGCCTCGGCGACCTGGATGTTCCGCGGGCTGGCGCGGCTGCTCCCGCTGCCGTGCGCGAACACGACGATCCCGCGCGCATCGGCCGGGCCGGCCACCGACCCCCGCAGCATCGCACTCTCCGCCGGTATCACGACCTCGCGGTTCACGTGTACCGGCCGCGAGCCTTCGCGGTGCCGCCGGTCGTGTCAAGGCCGTCCAGCTCTCGCATCGCGTCGGCGTCGAGCTCGAAGTCGAAGATCTGCGCGTTCTCGCGGATCCGCTCCCGGTTGCTCGACTTCGGGATCACGACCGCGCCGCGCTGCAATGACCAGCGCAGCATCACCTGGGCCGGGGTGCGGCCGGCACGCTCGGCGACGGCGACGATCGTCGGATCCGCGAGCGCCCGGCCTCGCTCGAGTGGGCTGTAGGCGACGACCACGATGCCCTCCTCGGCGCAGTAGCCGAGCAGCGCCCGCCGGTAGTGGAACGGGCTGAGCTGCACCTGGTTCGCGGCCGGCTTCGCGCCGCCGAGGTTGCGGAGCCGGTCGCGGCCGAAGTTGCTGACGCCGATCGTCCTCGCCAGGCCCCGCTCCCGGAGCGATTCCAGCGCCTTCCAGTGGCGCCGGATCGTCCCCGGCACCGGGAAGTGGATCAGGTAGAGGTCGACGTACTCGAGGCCGAGCCGCTCCAGGCTCCGCCGCAGCTCGCGCTCGGCGCTGGGACGAAGGGGCATCAGCTTCGTCGTGACGAATACCTCCTCGCGCGGCAGGCCGCTCCGGGCCAGCGCCGCGCCGACGCTCTGCTCGTTCCGGTACAGCGAGGCCGTGTCGATGTGGCGGTAGCCGGCCTCGAGCGCCCACTCCACGGCCTGCTCGGTCTCCCGCCCGGCGGCCATCTGCCAGACGCCCAGACCGAGCGGCGGCATCTGCAGAGCGTCGGTCACCGGTTCGACCCGCGGTCGAAGACGATGACGGCACGGCCGCGCATGCCGCCGGCCTCCAGCTGCCGGTGCGCGTCGGGGGCCTGCTCGGGCGGGAACGCGGCGGCGACGCGCAGGGCCAGCACTCTGCGCGCCGCGAGGTCGCCCAGCTCGCGCAGCCAGTCCGTCCGCTCGAGGACGTCCCCGACCCAGACCGGGTGGATCGTGATGCCGTTCTCGGCATCGTCGCCGTCCCAGCCCCTGACCACGACCGTCGCCCCGCCGGTGCGGATCGCGGGAAACGCTCCGCGACCCAGCAAGGCGGTGTCGTAGACGGCGTCGACACCGCCGGGAGCTTCCGCGAGCGCCGCCTCGACGAATTCGTCGCCACGCGGCAGGACGACGTCGGCGCCGAAACCGCGCACGAGCTCCTCGTCGGCCGGAGCGGCGTCGGCGAGGACCCGGAGGCCGCGCAGCTTCGCGATCGGGATCACGTAGGACGCGAGGAGGCCGGCGCCGCCGGTGACGGCGAGCGTCGCGCCCGGCTCGAGGTCGAGGAGCTCCAGGCCGCGAAGGGCCGTCAAGCCGTTCATGGGCAGCGTCGCCGCCTGCTCGAGCGTCGCGCCGGCCGGGACCGGGACGACCGACGCCGCGGGGACGACGATCAGCTCCGACTGCGCGCCGCCTTCCGGGCGCCGCGGCAGAACGGCGGCCATCACCTCGTCGCCGACGGCGAGCCTCTCGACGCCGGCTCCGACCGACTCGACGGTGCCGGCGGCGTCCATGCCGGGAACCCACGGCGGCGGAAGCGCCGGGTCGCCGCGCTGCCGCAGGCCGATGTCGGTCGGGTTGACCGCGGCGGCCCTGACGGCGAGCCGCACCTCGCCGGGCCCCGGCTCGCGGACGTCGCGCTCGACGACGCGCAGGACGTCCGGGCCGCCCGGCTCGACGATCGCGACCGCGCGCGTCACAGCCACTCCAGGAGCTCCGCGACGGTTCCGACGGTCAGGTCGGGCCTCTGCGCCACCGGGACGCGGTCGAGGTCGAGGTCGGCGCTGATGCCGCTGCGGACGAGGACGGTCGCCGAGCGGCCGAGCCGGCCGAGCGCGACGTCGAGGCGGAAGTCGTCGCCGACCATCGCGATCTCCTCGGAGCGGACGCCGAGCCGCTCCCGCATCACGCGCACCGCCGCCTGTGACGGCTTCCCGACGACGA
>DATKNT010000125.1:0-34481 GCA_035541175.1 Gaiellaceae bacterium | reverse complement strand
GGCGGCTCCGCCGACTACGCGATGTACCTCGCGAAGGAGGCGATCGCGCGCCCGATCGGCACGCGCAACGCGGATCCGGTCGTCGCGCAGCTCGAAGAGGAGCTCTTCGAGCTCCTGAACGAGACGGGGATCGGCCCGATGGGCCTCGGCGGCGACGTCACCGTCCTCAACTGCCACATCGAGCACGCGGACACGCACATGACGCTCAACCCCGTCGCGGTGAACTACCAGTGCTGGGCGGCGCGGCGAGCGACCGCGCACATCGCCGCCGACGGCACCATCGACTACGACAGGGAGGCGTGATGGCGGTTCACGAGGTCACGTTCCCGATCACCGATCCCGCCGAGATCCTGAAGCTCGAGGCCGGGGACGAGGTGATCGTCCAGGGCCACATCATCGGCATCCGCGACCGCACGCAGATCCGCATCTTCGACCAGGGCGTCGAGCCGCCGATGGACCTCCGTGGCGCGTTTCTCCTGCATACGGCACCAAATGTCCGGAAGCTCGGGCCGGGCCGCTACGAGAAGATCTGCATCGGCACGACGACGTCCGCGCGGATGGTGCGCTTCACCGAGCCGCTCGGCGCGCAGTACGGCGTGCGCGCGATCTGCGGCAAGGGCGGCTTCCCCGACGAGGCGATCGAGCCGATGCGGCAGCACGGGATGGTCTACTTCGCCATCGTCGGCGGCGCCGCGGCGCTCGAGACCACGCAGATCGAGGAGATCGAGGAGGTCGCGTGGGAGGAGCTGATGCCCGAGTGCCTCTGGAAGTTCCGCGTCAAGGACTTCGGCCCGCTCACCGTCGGGATCGACGCCCACGGCAACTCGCTCTACCACGACGTCCAGGCTGCGGCCGCGAAGAAGCTGGAGGAGCTCTATGCACGCCTTTAATGATGGTTTTCTCGACCTGCCCGAGCGCCCGGGCAAGCCCCGCTCGGAAGGTCTCACGCACGTCATCGACAAGGGGATGAACATCCGCGAGATCGAGGGGATGTTCGACACCGGGGGCCAGTTCGTCGACATCGTCAAGTTCGGCTGGGGGACGAGCTACGTCACGAACAACCTCGAGAAGAAGATCGCGCTCTACCGCTCGTTCGACACGCCGGTCGTCTGTGGCGGCACGCTGTTCGAGGCCGTCTACGCGCGCGGGCGACTCGACGACTTCAAGCGCTGGCTCGTCGAGCAGCGCTTCTCGCACGTCGAGATCTCCGACGGGACGATCGAGATCCCGCGCGAGCGGAAGCTCGAGCTGATCGAGGAGTTCGCGCGCGACTTCACCGTCCTCTCCGAGGTCGGCTCGAAGGACGCGGAGGTCGTGTTCGCGCCGTACCAGTGGGTCGAGTGGATCAAGGAGGAGCTCGCCGCCGGCTCCTGGAAGGTGATCACGGAGGGTCGCGAGGGCGGCACCGCCGGCATCTACCGGCCGACGGGCGAGATGCGCACCGGCCTCGTCGACGAGATCGTCCACGAGATCTCCCCCGCCGACCTGATCTTCGAGGCGCCGACGAAGTCGAGCCAGGCCTGGTTCGTCAAGCATTTCGGCCCGAACGTCAACCTCGGCAACATCCCGCCCGACGAGGTGATCCCGCTCGAGACGCTCCGGCTCGGGCTGCGCGGCGACACGATGAAGGAGGTGCTGCTCGGTGGCGAGCAGCCTGCAGCCACCTCCTGACGTCGAGTCCTGGCCCGCGCAGCGGGTCGTCGAGTACGTGCTCGGCGAGTTCCCGGGCCGCGTCGCGCTCGCCTGCTCCTTCCAGAAGGAGGAGTCGGTGCTGCTCGACATGCTCCTGGAGCTCGACCCGCAGGCGCGCGTCTTCGCGATCGACACGCACCACCTCTTCCCGGAGACGCACGAGCTGTGGCGGCAGGTGGAGGAGCGCTACGGCATCGAGGTGGAGGTGTTCGCAGGGCCGCCGGTCGAGGACGGGCTCTGGCAGACGAAGCCCGACCTGTACCTCTCGATCGCGAAGGTCGAGCCGCTCACGCGCGCGCTCCTCGACCTCGACTGCTGGATCACCGGCATCCGCCGCGACCAGTCGCCGACCCGCGCCGACGCGCCGAAGCTCGGCTGGGACGCCGCGCACGAGCTCTGGAAGGCGAACCCGCTCGCGGACTGGAGCGACGACGACTGCTGGACGTACATCCGCGACCGCGAGCTGCCCTACAACCCGCTGCACGACCGGGGCTACGACTCGATCGGCGACACGCACTCGACGCAGCCGGGCCGCGGGCGCGAGGGCCGCTGGGCCGGCACCGGCCGGCTCGAGTGCGGCATCCACACCGTGACTTCGAACGAGGCTTCCACGTGAGCGGATTCGTCCTCTGGTTCACGGGGCTCTCCGCGGCGGGCAAGACGACGATCGCGAACGTCGTCGCGCCCGAGCTGGAGCAGCGCGGGTGCCTCGTCGAGCTGCTCGACGGAGACGTCGTGCGCACGCACCTCTCGAAGGGCCTCGGCTACTCGAAGGAGGACCGCGACACGAACATCGCGCGCATCGGCTGGGTCGCGTCGCGGCTCGCGCGCGCGGGCGCGACGGTGATCGTGTCGGCGATCTCGCCGTACGAGGAGATGCGCCGTCACGCGCGCGGGCTCGTCGAGCAGCACGCGCCGTTCGTCGAGGTGCACGTCGCGACGCCGATCGAGGAGTGCGCGCGCCGCGACCCGAAGGGGCTCTACGCGCAGGCGTTCGCCGGCGAGATCGACGACTTCACCGGCGTCTCCGCGCCGTACGAGGCGCCGGAGCACCCGGAGCTGCGGCTCGACACGTCGGGGATCACGCCGACGGAGGCTGCCGCGATCGTGCTCGACCGGCTTGCGGAGCTGAACCTCGTCGAGGCCCAGGTTTCGGGATGAGCACGGCGGCAGGCAGCCTCACCCATCTCGACGAGCTCGAGGCCGAGGCGGTCCACATCTTCCGCGAGGTCGCCGCGGAGCTGGAGCGCCCCGTCCTGCTCTTCTCGGGAGGGAAGGACTCGATCGTGCTGCTTCGCTTGGCCGAGAAGGCGTTCCGTCCGGGCAAGTTCCCGTTCCCGGTCATGCACGTCGACACCGGCCACAACTTCCCCGAGGTGCTCGAGTTCCGCGACCGCCGCGTTGCCGAGCTCGACGAGCGGCTGGTCGTCGCGTCGGTGCAGAAGTCGATCGACCGCGGCCGCGTCGTCGAGGAGACGGGCCCGCGCGCGTCGCGCAACCGGCTGCAGACGACGACGCTGCTCGACGCGATCGAGGAGCACCGGTTCGACGCGGCGATCGGCGGCGCGCGGCGCGACGAGGAGCGAAGCCGCGCGAAGGAGCGGATCTTCTCCTTCCGCGACGACTTCGGCCAGTGGAACCCCCGCGCGCAGCGGCCGGAGCTGTGGAACCTCTACAACGCGCGCGTTCGCAAGGGCGAGCACGTGCGCGTGTTCCCGATCTCGAACTGGACGGAGCTCGACGTGTGGCAGTACGTCGCGCGCGAGAATCTCGAGCTGCCGTCGATCTACTTCGCCCACGAGCGCGAGGTGTTCCGCCGCGACGGGATGCTCTACGCGGTGTCGCCGTTCGTCGAGCGGATGGACGGCGAGGACCCGTTCGTCGCGTCGGTGCGCTTCCGCACCGTCGGCGACATGTCGTGCACCGGCGGCGTCGTCTCCGAGGCGGCCACGATCCCGGAAGTCGTCAGCGAGATCGCCTCGACGAACGTCACCGAGCGCGGCGAGACCCGCGCAGACGACCGGTTCAGCGAAGCAGCGATGGAGGACAGGAAGCGCGTTGGCTACTTCTGAACACGCGGGGGAACCCGTGGTTCCCCCACGGGCCCCCTCCTTCGGCGCGGGTGGCGGGTCGGGGTGTGGCTCCGCGGGGAGCGTGGTCCCCGCTCCGCCGGTTGTCGGCTGCGCACCCACAGCGGTCTCGGCGGCTTCGCGGCGCTGCGCGGCCCGTGGTGGCCTGCCGGCCATCCCGGGCCGCTGGTGCGCCTCCGGCCAACGCGCCTTCGGCCGCGTTGGTCTCCGGCTCGATTCGCAGGGAGGGCGTCTTGGTCACGTCTGAACTGCAGTCGACCGAGCTCCTCCGGCTCGTCACGTGCGGCTCCGGAGACGCGGGGGAACCCGTGGTTCCCCCACGGGCCCCCTCCTTCGGCGCTCGTGGCATTTCGCCGTGGGCGCTTCGCCGGGAGCGCGGTCCCGGCTGCGCGCGTCGCGCTCGCTCCCCACTCAGAGCGGATCTTGGCGACTTCGTCGTGCCGCGCGGCCCGTGGTGGGCTGCGCCCATCCCGGCCCGCTGGTTCGCCTCCGGCCAACGCGCCGTCGGTCGCGTTGGCCTCCGGCCTGGTTCGTGCGGGAGGTCCGTTGGTTACGTCTGAGCTCCAGCAGGCGGAGCTGCTCCGGCTCGTCACGTGCGGATCCGTCGACGACGGGAAGTCGACGCTGATCGGGCGGCTGCTCTACGACACGAAGCAGATCTTCGTCGATCAGCTCGAGCACATCGAGGAGACCTCGCGGCGCCGCGGCGACGCGTACGTCAACCTCGCGCTGCTCACCGACGGGCTCCGTGCCGAACGCGAGCAGGGGATCACGATCGACGTCGCGTACCGCTCGTTCGTGACGCCGCGCCGCCGCTTCCAGCTCGCGGACGCGCCCGGGCACGTGCAGTACACGCGCAACATGGTCACCGGCGCGTCGACTGCGGATCTCGCGGTGATCCTCGTCGACGCGCGGCTCGGCGTCGTCGAGCAGACGCAGCGGCATGCCTACATCGTGCGGATGCTCCGCGTCCCGCACGTCGCCGTCGCCGTGAACAAGATGGATCTCGTCGGCTGGTCGCAGGAGCGCTTCGACGAGATCGTCCTCGACCTCGACGTGCTCGGGCTGCCGGACCTGACGGTGATCCCGGTGTCGGCGCTCCACGGCGACAACGTCGTGGACGGCTCGGAGGAGATGCCGTGGTACGACGGGCCGACGCTGCTCGAGCACCTCGAGGCGGTCGCGATCTCCTCCGACCGCGATCTCGCGCTGCGCCGCTTCCCGGTGCAATGGGTGATCCGGCCGATGTCGGAGGAGCACCACGACTACCGCGGCTACGCGGGCCAGGTCGCCGGCGGCGTCTGGCGCGCGGGCGACGAGGTGGTCGTGCTCCCGTCCGGGCTGCGCACGCGCGTCGCGGCGGTCGAGACCGTGGACGGGGAGCTCGACGCGGCGGCGCCGCCGCAGTCGGTGACGATCCGGCTCGCGGACGATCTCGACGTGTCCCGAGGGGACATGCTCGCCGACCCGGTGTCGCCGCCCGCTGTCGCACGCGAGCTCGAGGCGCGCGTCTGCTGGATGAGCGAGCGCCCGCTCGAGCCGCGCGCGCGGCTCGCCGTGAAGCAGACGACGCGGACCGTCCGCGCGGTCGTCGACGAGCTCGTCTCCGTCGTCGACGTCGCGACGCTCGCGGACGCGCCCGCGCCCGAGCGGCTCGCGCTGAACGACATCGGCGTCGTGCGGCTCCGCCTGGCCGAGCCGCTCTGCGTCGACCCGTACGCGGACAACCGCGCCACCGGCGCCTTCATCCTCCTCGACGAGGCGACGAACGAGACCGTCGGCGCCGGCATGGTCCTCTCCGCTTCATGAGTCGTCCGTCCCGAGCCCCCAGCGCTTTCGGCCGCAGGGCGAAAGCGCAATGACCTGGCAGTTCACGCTCACGGGGCTGCTGCTCGGCACGGTCGTCGGGCTGACCGGCATGGGCGGCGGCTCGCTGATGACGCCGATCCTCGTGATCGTCTTCGGCTTCAAGCCGACGTACGCCGTCGGGACGGACATCTTCCACGGGGCGGTCTTCAAGTCGTTCGGCGCGGCGCGGCACCGCCAGCTCGGCACGGTGCACCTGCGGCTGGCGTCCTGGATGTTCCTCGGCTCCGGCCCGATGTCGCTGCTCGGCGTCGCCGTCTCCGGCTGGATCACGCGCCACTACGGCTCGAGCGCACAGACGATCGAGAGCTACGCCGTCGGGGTTGCGCTCGTCGCCGGCGGGCTCGGATTCCTCTCGAAGTCGTTCATCCGGCGCGGCGTCAAGCCGAGCGACGCGCCCTTCATCCTCACGCGACGCGACAAGCTGATCGCCTTCGGGATGGGCGTCGTCTTCGGCTTCGTCGTCGGGCTCACCTCCGTCGGCAGCGGCACCTTCTTCGGGCTCGTGATGGTGCTCGTCTACCCGCTGACGATGGCGAAGATCGTCGGCACCGACATCTTCCACGCCGCCGCGCTGCTCTGGGTCGCCGGCGTCGGCCACCTCGTCGCCGGCAACGTCGACCTGCACGCGACCGCCTGGCTGCTGCTCGGCTCGATCCCGGGGATCCTGATCTCGAGCCGCTTCACCGTGAAGCTGCCGGACGTCGCGCTGCGGGTCGCCCTCGGCACGATCCTGATGCTCAGCGGGCTGAAGCTCCTGAACGTCCCGAGGTCGAGCTGGATCCTCGTCGGCGGCCTCTCGGCCCTCGCCTTCGCGGGCGCGGTCTACGGCCTCAGGGCCTGGCTCGTACGCCCGCGGGCCGGAACCGCGTCGGCTGACTCGTTCCCGGCGTAGCACCCCCACGTAGAATCCGCTGGCTTTGCAGCGGCTTCTGTCGACCGTGACGTTGCTCGGCCTGCTCATCGGCACCTCGGCCGCCTTCGCCGTCACCGAGAAGCTGAAGCTCGAGAAGAGCCCGATCACCGGGACGCGCGTCTCCGCCGCGTTCTCCCCGACCTGCGGCTGCGCGCGCGACAAGGCGAACATCAGCGTCCGGTTCCGCCGCAAGGACACGGTGACGGTCGCCGTCCTGACCGCCGGGCGGAAGCTCGTGCGGACGCTCGTGGACGGCGTCCCGGTGCCGCGCGGTCGCGCCGTCTTCCGCTGGGACGGCCGCGCCGATTCGGGCGAGCTCGCGCCCGACGGCAGCTACCGCGTCCAGATCCACCTGGCCCGGGCGCACCGGACGATCCTGCTTCCGAACGAGATCGCGCTCGACACGGAGGTACCGAAGATCCTGCCGGTGGCGAACCGGACCGTGTTCTCCCCGGACGGCGACCACCAGGCCGACGCGGTGACGATCCGATTCACGCTGAGCGAGCCGGCGCACGCCCTCGTCTTCCTCGGCGACCGGCTGATCATCCGCAGCCGCTCGCATGCGCGGACGGGCGCGGTCACGTGGAACGGCAAGGTGGACGGGCACGTGCTCCCGGCGGGGACGGTGACGCTGGCGATCGGCGCCGTCGACCTCGCCGGCAACGCGATCCCGCCGGCGGAGCGGGCGCGGCTGCGGCTGACGATCCGCTACATCACGCTCGCGTCGGCCCGGATCGCGGCCGCCGCGGGCACGAGGTTCGAGATCGGCGTCTCGACGGACGCGAGACGCTACGGCTGGCTGCTCGCCGGCCGTCACGGCTATGCGCACGGGCCGGTGCTCAGGCTGCGCGCGCCGCAGCAGCCGGGGAGGTACGCGCTGACGGTGACCGAGCACGGCCACTCCGACCGGGCGACGGTGGTCGTCCGGTGACGGATCTCGCCCGCATCGGCGGTCCCGTCGCGTGCATCGGGCTCGCCGTCCTCCTCGTCGCGACGGCCCGGCGCGACCGGATCGCGGGACTCGGCTTCGGCGTCCTCGGCGCGATCGTCCTCGGCGCGGCGATGGCGCCGCACCATCCGTGGCACGACGTCGCGGAGGTGGTCGCGGCGGTCGTCGTCGGCGGCGCGCTCGCGGCCGCGTTTCACCGGGTGCCGTGGCTGCTGCCGGTCTCCGCGCTCGCGGTCGTGCCGGTCCGCGTCGGCGCGCTGGGCCACCAGCTGCTCGTTCCGCTCTACCTCGTGGTCCTCGGCGGCGCCGCCCTGCTGGCGTGGGAGCTGCTCCGCGGCGACGACCGGAGCCGGGAGCTGCGGGTGGCTTCGTGGCCGCTCGCGCTCTACCTCGGCTGGACGGGACTGTCGCTCGCGTGGAGCGGGGACGTGCACGAAGGCGCGGTCGAGTTGCTCGCGTTCTACGTCCCGTTCACGATGCTCGCGCTCGTGATCGCGCGGCTGCCGTGGAGCGGCCTCGGGGTCAAGGCGCTCCATCTCGAGATCGCGGTCATGGCGCTGATCTTCGCGGCGGTCGGCTTCTACCAGTACGACACGCGCAACGTCTTCGAGAACCCGAAGGTGATCAACTCGAACGCGTACGCGCCGTTCTTCCGCGTCAACTCCGTCTTCTGGGATCCGTCCATCTACGGGCGCTTCCTCGTGATCGCGATCATCCCGAGCGTCGTCCTGATCGTGCTCGGACGGTCGCTGCGCCTGGCGTGGGCCGCGGCGGCCGTCGTGCTCGTCACCTGGCTCGGGCTGCTGATCTCGTTCTCGCAGTCGAGCTTCGCCGCGCTGCTCGTCGCCGTCGTCGGGATCGCGTTCGTCGCCTGGCGCTGGCGGGCGCTCGCGGCGATCGCGCTCGTCCTCGTCGTGCTGGCCGGCGTCGCCGTGGCGCAGCCGACGATCCGCCGCGCGATCGTGCACCACACGCACACGGGGCTGAACAGCGCGACGAGCGGCCGTGCGAGCCTCGTCGCCAACGGGATCCGGATCGCGATGGCGCACCCGGTCTTCGGCGTCGGCGTCGGCGGGTTCAAGCACGCGTACGCCGAGCGGCTGCATCTGCGTGGGAAGGCGCCGAAGGTGGCCGCCTCGCACGACGCGCCGGTGACGGTGGCGGCCGAGACGGGGATCGTCGGGCTCGCGCTCGCGACCTGGCTCGCCGTCGCCGTGCTCGTCGCCGCGTTCCGCCGCCTCGACGGGAGCTTCCGCGGGCGCGCCTCACTCGTGTTCGGGCTCGCAATAGCTGCGATCCTGTGCCACTCGCTCTTCTACAACGACTTCTTCGAGGACCCGATGACCTGGATGCTGTTCGGCCTCGTCGCGGTGGCGGCGGGACGAGAGGGAGAACACGAGGCGGCGGCCGAGCCCGCAGCCGAGCCGGAGGCGGTGCCGGTGTGATCGAACAGTGGCGGAGGGCGCTCGTGCTCGCGCCCCACACGGACGACGGCGAGTTCGGTTGCGGCGGGACGATGGCGCGGCTCGCCGACGCCGGCGCGGAGGTCCGCTACGTCGCCTTCTCGATCGCGACGCGGTCGCTGCCGGAAGGCTTTCCGCCCGACACGCTCGCGCGCGAGGTGCGCGAGGCGACGGCGGAGCTCGGCGTCCCCGAGGAGCGGCTGACGGTGCACGACTTCGACGTGCGGACGTTCCCGGACTACCGGCAGGACATCCTCGAGCTGCTCGTCGCCCTCTGGGAGGAATGGCAGCCGGACGTCGTCTTCCAGCCGAGCCTCCACGACATCCACCAGGACCACCGGACGATCGCCGAGGAGGGCCTGCGCGCGTTCAAGCGGACGACGATCCTCGGCTACGAGATCCCGTGGAACAACTTCGAGTTCTCGTACCAGTGGTACGTGGCGCTCGAGCAGCGCCACGTCGAGCGGAAGATCGCCGCGCTCGAGCGGTACGCGTCGCAGCACCACCGCCGCTACGCCGACCCCGAGTACGTCCGCAACCTCGCCCGCACGCACGGCGTCAACGTCAACCGCGAGTACGCCGAGGTCTTCCAGGTGTACCGCGTGATCGCGTAGCCCCCCGCCCCCGGCCCGGCGGCACCGCACGACTCAAGGTGTCGCGCGGGGCTGCCGAAGTACGGTCTGTGAGCGCCGCCGACCCCGTCTGGGAGCCCGAGCTCGCCGTTGCGCGCGCGCGGGTCTCCGTCCGCTGGAAGCTGGGAGCCCTCGTGCTCACGGCGGCCGTCGCGCATGCGCTGCTCGCCCTCGTGCGGCTCGTGCCGTCGACGTTCCCCGACGAGTACGCCGACGCCGCGCTCGGACGGTCGATCGCGGCCGGGCACCTGCCGTCGGTGCGCGGCACGCCGGCGCACACGCCGGAGCTGCTCCAGCCGCTCCTCACCGCGCCCGCGTGGCTCCTGCCGCGGGTCGAGCTGTCGCTCCGGGCGATCGAGAGCCTGAACGCCCTCGCCGTCGCGCTCGCGGCCGTGCCGGTCTACCTGCTCGCGCGGAGGGTGCGCCTGGGCGAGAACACGGCGCTCGCGGTCGCGGTGCTCGCGGTCGTCGTCCCGCAGCTCTCGCTCGCGAGCCAGGTGCTGGCCGAGCCGATCGCGTATCCGCTCGCGCTCGGCGCGGTCGCCGCCGCCGTGACGCTGGTCGAGCGTCCCGGCCGGCGGGCCACCGCGGTCTTCCTCGTCCTCGCCGTCCTCGCGGCCCTCGCGAGCGCGCGGCTCGCCGTCCTGCCGCTGTGCGCGCTCGTCGCGGTCGTCGCCGACGGCCTCCGCGGCGGCGGCGTGCGCGCCGCGATCGTGCGTCAGCGGGTGCTGGCGGGTTTCGTCGTCCTCGAGGCCGTCGCGGTCGCCGCGCTGGCCGCGGCCGGCTGGACCGGCGGCGGCGGGAGTCTCCTGCCCTCGGGCTTCGGGTGGAGGACGGCGCCGAGCGACCTCTATCTGCTCGCCCTCTCCGCCGGGATCGTCGTCATCCCGGCCGCGCTCGTGGGCGGCGCGCTCGCGCTCGCGCGCCCGCGCTTCCGTGCCGAGCTGGCGTTCGGAACGATCTCGGCGTCCTTCCTCGTCGCGCTGCTCCTGGAGGCGTGCCTGTACGGCGGCGCGGGAGTCCTCGACGAGCGCCACCTCTTCTACGCCGTTCCGCTGCTCGGCGTCGCGTTCGGCCTCCGTCTGAGCCGCTCGCAGCGGCGCTGGCAGGCCGAGGCGGCCGTCGCGGCCGTGATCGCCGTGTTCGCCGGGCTCGTGCCGCTCTCCGGCTACGTCGCGGCGCAGACCGGGCCGGCGCCGTTCGAAGGCGCGGTCCGCCGGCTGCAGCTGCTCGCCGGCGACCCCGGCACGGCGTCGCTCGTCGTCGCGCTCGCCGCCACCGCGGGCGCCGCGGTCGGCGTCGTCGCGGCGATCCGCCGGCGCTGGATCGGCGGGGCCCTCCTCGCCGGATCGATCCTCCTGGCGGCCGCGGCGCTCGGCGCGGGCGTCTCGTACGAGCGGATGACGAACGCCGCCGTCCGGCACCGGCTCCTGCCGCAGGACCTCGTGTGGGTCGACCATGCCGGTCTCCGCCGGCCCGCCTTCCTCGCCGCTCCCGGCACCGCGCCGGGCGCCGTCCTCGAGACGCTGTTCTGGAACCGCGACGTCAACCGCGTCCTGCTGCTCCCGGGGGCGTTCGCACCGGACGCGTACGCGGCGCCGCGCCTCGCGGTCGGCGGCGACGGGCGACTGCTCCTCGACCGGCGCACGGTCACGGCGCCGCTCGTCGTCGACAGCTCCCTCTCGACGGTCGTCCTGCGCGACGCGCGGATCGTCCGCCGCGAGGGCCCGCTGAGCCTCTGGCAGCCGGCGGGCGCCGCCCGGCTCGGGCTCCTCATGTGGGGCCGGACCGCGGACGGGACGCTGCTCACCTCCGGCGGGATCTGGCTCTGGCCGGACAGCCGGCCGGCCGCCGGCTGGGTCACCTTCCGCGTCCGCACCGTCGGCTCGCTGCCGGGCTCCTTCGCGCTGTACGACCACGACCGCCGGACGCTCCGGGTCGCGATCCGGCCGGGCGAGCCCACGACGGTTCGAGCGCCGCTCTGCGGCGGCGGGCGCTGGAGCCGCGACTTCCAGGCCGTCGGCGCCGCGTCGAGCACGCCGCGCTACGTGCCGGACGCGAGCGCCTGCCGCTAGTGCCGCTTCAGGCCCGCACGCTCACGTGCGCGTGCCGACCGCGTTGATCGCGGCGATCAGCTCCTGGTGACGCCGCTCCTCGTCGCTCGGCGGCGCGGCCTCCTCGCCCTGCGCGCGCCGCTTCTGGACCACGTCCACCGGCTTGACGACGAAGAAGAAGACGGCGGCGGCGATCGACACGAACGTGATCACGGCGGTGACGAACGCTCCCCACGAGAACACGGCGTGGTGGATCGTGAACGTCAGGCCGCTGAAGTCGACCTTGCCGAAGATCGCGGCGATCAGCGGCATGACGAGGTCGTTGACGAACGCCGCCACGAGCGCCGCGAACGCGGCGCCCATCACGAACGCGACCGCGAGGGTCACGAGGTTCCCTCGGAGCAGGAAGTCGCGGAACTCCTTCAGCGCTGCGGTCATGAGACTGGCCTCCCGGATGTCGCTTGCGCGGGAGATCCTGACATGTCGCCGGGACCGCGACTGCGGGGCCGGGCCCTGCGGCTAGGACCCCGGCCCCGCGATCGCTTGCGGCCTTCGGCTACGGCGCCGTGCAGGCGTTCAGCGACGGATCGCAGCTCGGGTCGACGATGCCGAGGTTCGACTCGACCATCGTCATCTCGTCGTCCGTCACCGCCGTCGCATTCGGGTCGATGCTCGGATCGTCGGCCGCGGAGTCGCTCTGCGCGCCGCTGCTCGAGGCGTTGCTGCCCCACGCGGCCGAGCCCCAGGCGGCGTCGCTCCAGGCGGCGCTGCCCCACGCCGCGCTGCCCCAGGCCGCGTCGCTCCACGCGGCCGAGCCCCAGGCGGCGTCGCTCCACGCGGCGTCGCTCCAGGCGGCGTCGCTCCAGGCGGCGTCGCTCCACGCTGCGCTGCCCCACGCGGCGGAGCCCCAGGCCGCGTCGCTCCAGGCGGCGTCGCTCCAGGCGGCGTCGCTCCACGCTGCGTCGCTCCAGGCCGCGCTGCTCTGGGCCGCCGCTTGCCAGGCGGAGCTGTCGAACGTCACGGTCCCGTCGGCGGCGGTCGTGAGGAACTGGTCGAGGCCCGCGTTCGGGTTCGGCGGAGTGGTCACGCGCCGTGCGAGGGCGACGTCGAGCTCGCCGACTCCGGTGGAGCCGGGAGCCGCCGCCGGCGTCGCGCTGGCGGAGACCATCAGGGCGCCCTTGACCTGGTCGGGCGTCCAGTCGGGATGCTGCGCGAGCAGCATCGCGGCCGCGCCCGACACCATCGGCGTCGCGAACGAGGTGCCGCTGAGCTGCATGTAGCCGGCCGGGTCGGTGATCACCCGGTCGGACCGCTCGACGGTCAGGCCCGCGCCGGCCGAGACCGGCCCGATCACGTACCGGCCCGGCGCCGAGATCTCCGGCTTCATGAAGCCGTCGGGCGTGTAGCCCCACGCCGACCACGGCGCGACGGTGTCGTCGGCCGTCTGGACGGTGTTCTGGACGTCGGTCGCGCCGACGGTGATGACGAACGGGTCGTTGCCCGGAGCGTACGGCACGCCGCTCTCGGCGCCGTCCTGGGCGAAGTTGCCGGAGGCCGCGACGACGACGACGCCGTTCAGCCACAGCTTCTCGACCGCCTGGTCGATCGGATCGAAGAACAGGCTCGTCGGATCCGTCGTCTGGAGCGAGAAGTTCGCCACGCGGATGTCGTCCGCCGCCTTGTGCTGGAGGATCCAGTCGCAGGCGGAGACGATGTCGGCCACCGTCGACTCGCCCTGGTCGTCCATCACGTCGATCGAGACGAGGTTCGCCTCGGGCGCGACGCCGGCGAAGCCGTCGGCGCCGCCCGCGGCGATCCCGGCCACGAAGGTGCCGTGGCCGTAGCCGTCGCCGGGCGAGTTCGGCGAGAGGCTCGCCAGGCTCACCTGGTCGACCACGCGGGAGCCGAAGTCGGCGCGCGTCGTGTCGATCCCGGAATCGACGACCGCGATCGACGGCTCGGTGAGCGTCGACGCCTGCGTCGTCCAGTCGACCGGCGCCCCGATCGTCCACGCCCACTTCTGCCCGTTCGTCTGCGGCAGCTGGATCGAGCTCATCTCCACGCGGGCGTTTGGCACGATCGCCGACACGTACGAGGTCCTCGCGAGGAACGCGATCTGGCTTCCGGTCAGCATCGCGTGCAGGCCGTTGATCGCGCGGAACGTGCGCCGGATCTGCGCGCCGCCGATCGCGTTCGACCCGCTCCGCGCGTCGAGGATGCTGTTCCGCAGGCCGCCGCCGCTCTTCGCGCGGTTGCCCTCGACGATGACGTCGAACTTCTTGTTCGGCGTCTGCTGGATCGCGCTCGCAAGCGATCCCGGCACGTAGGCGCTCGTCTTGCCGAGCCCCTGCGTGTTGAAACCCCAAGTCTTGTGAGGGCCCGCCACGCCGGCGGCGGCGGACGCCGCCAACGCTCCAGCGGTCACGACCGCTGCGACGACCGCGCCGGCCTTCCGGCCGCCCCGGCCCCACAGGGTGTTACGCCGCCCCTCCACCGCAGTTCGCTGCATTGGTTGGCCTCTCTCCTTCGTCGTGACCGCCGAAGCGGCTCGCAGAGCACGTTGAAGTGGTGAGACCGTACGGACGGGAGGCAGCGCCATCGTCCCCCGGTTGGTGCCGGACCCTCCCTCGGAAGGGTGGACCGGCGAAATCTCCCTCGATCGAGCTATGCCGGGGGCTGTGGATACTCCCGCGCAGCGGGGGATGCCGGATTCCTAGAGGACGAGCTCGGCGAGCGTTTGCAGGGCTTTCGGGTCGGAGGTGCCGAGGATCAGCGTCGTCACCGGGGTGTCCCGCCACGCCTCGAGCCGGTCGCGGATCCGCTCCTTCGGGCCGACGAGCGCGACCGCGTCGACGAGCGCGTCCGGCACGGCGGCGATCGCCTCGCGCTGCTTCCCGGCGAGATACAGCTCCTGGATCCGCTCGGCGTCCTCCTCCCAGCCGTAGCGGCGGACGAGCGCGTTGTAGAAGTTCTTGCCCTTCGCGCCCATCCCGCCGACGTAGAGCGCGAGGTAGGGCTTGAGCGCGTCGCGCAGCGTCTCGACGTCGTCGCCGACGAGGACGTGGACGGTCGCGGCGATCTCGAAGCCGCGCGGCGCGCCGGCGAGGCTCGGGCCGAAGGCGTCGACGAACCGCTCCGGGTCGACGAAGATCGGCAGCCACCCGTCGGCGATCTCGGCCGCGAGCGCGACGTTCTTCGGGCCGATGGCGGCGAGGTAGATCGGGATGTCCGCGCGGAGCGGGCGGAGCATCAGCTTCAGCGGCTTGCCGAGCCCCGTCGCGCCCGGACCGTCGTACGGGATGCGGTAGTGCTCGCCCTCGTGCTCGACCGTCTCGCGGCGGAGCGCGGCGCGGACGATCTCGACGTACTCGCGCGTCTTGCCGAGCGGCCTGCCCCACGGCTCGCCGTGCCAGCCCTCGACCACCTGCGGGCCGGAGGTGCCGAGCCCGAGGATGAAGCGGCCGCCCGACATCAGGTCGAGCGTCGCGGCGGTCATCGCCGTGTTCGCCGGCGTCCGGCCGGGGATCTGCATGATCGCCGAGCCGACCTTGATCCGGCTCGTCGACGCGGCGAGCCACGCGAGCACGGTCACGGCGTCGGTGCCCCAGGCCTCGGCCGCCCAGGCGGAGTCGAAGCCGAGCCGCTCCGCCTCCTGCACGAGCGGCACGAGCTCCGCCGGATTCGTCCCGGGGGACGCGTAGCCGAGGTTGACCCCGAGCCTCATTGCCGAAGGCATCCTACGCGGCTAGCCTTCTCGACCCGTGTCCCACCCGGAGCTGGCAGCGGAGCAGGCGTACGTCGACAACGCGTACGCGTGCCTCGACCGGATGCGCGAGACGCTCGGCCGCACGCAGGACGCGATGGCGACCGAGTGGGCGGCGCTCGCGATGGAGGCGTGGGCGAAGCGCCGTGCGCGGACGTTCCAGGATGCGGAGCGGGGGCTCTGCTTCGGGCGGCTGACGCTCGACGGCACCCTTCGCCCCCTCTACATCGGCCGGCGCTGGGTGCACGACGACCGGCACGAGGTGCTCGTCGTCAACTGGCAGGCGCCCGCGGCCCGGCCGTTCTACACGGCGACGCCGGCCGACCCGCAGCGCGTGACGCTGCGGCGCCGCTACCGCACCGAGGGTCGGCGGCTCGTCGACATCTCCGACGAGGCGCTCGACGGCTCCGGCGTCGAGGGCGCCTCCGTCTCCGACTTCCTGCTCGAGGAGCTGGAACGGCGGCGCGAGGGGCGGATGCGGGACATCGTCGCGACGATCCAGTCCGACCAGTACCGGCTGATCACGGCGGAGCCGGAGGGCGCGCTCGTCGTCCAGGGAGGGCCGGGCACCGGGAAGACCGCCGTCGGGCTGCACCGCGCATCGTGGCTCCTGTACACGCACCGCGAGCAGCTGCGCCGCGTGCTCGTCGTCGGGCCGAATCCGACGTTCATGGACTACGTGTCGCACGTGCTGCCGGCGCTCGGCGAGGAAGCGGTGGAGCAGCGCGCCGTCTCGGAGCTGCTCGACGGCATCGAGGTCGGCCGCGAGGAGGCGCCCGAGCTCGCGCGGCTGAAGGCGGACACGCGGCTCGCGCTCGTCGTCCACCGCGCGGTCGAGCTGGCCGTGAAGCCTGCGCCGCAGGAGCTCGTCCTCTACGCCGACGGGCAGTTCGTGTCGGTGAAGCAGCGCCAGGTCGAGGAGCTGCTCGGCGAGGCGCTCGCGTCCGGCCTCGCGCTCGCGCCCGCGCGCGAGCGGTTCCGCATGGCGCTGCTGCGCAGGTTCTACGAGCGCTACGGCGAGCTGCTCGGCCCGATGGCGCTGCGCAGCTTCGACGACCTCGAGCGGGCGCTGCGGAAGAACGGCTTCCTGACGAAGTACCTCGACCGCGTGCTCGCGCTGCCGCGCGCGGACAAGCTCGTCGCCCGGCTGCTCACCTCGCCGGCGGCGCTCGCCGAGGCGGCCGAGGGGATCCTCGAGCCGGCGGAGCAGAAGCTGCTGCTGCGCGACCGGCCCCGGCGCGTCGCCGACCTGCGCTGGAGCGAGCACGACCTGCCGCTGCTCGACGAGGCGCGCGTCCTGCTCGAGGGGCCGCCGCGGACGTACGGCCACGTGATCGTCGACGAGGCGCAGGATCTCTCGCCGATGCAGCTGCTGACGATCTCGCGCCGCGCCGTCGACGGCTCGCTGACGATCCTCGGCGACGTCGCGCAGGCGACCGGGCCCGTCGTCTACCGGCGCTGGCAGGAGCTCGAGCCGTACCTGCCCGACGACGCGGAGATCACGATCGAGGAGCTCCGCCACGCGTACCGCGTCCCGGCCGAGATCATGGAGCTGGCGCTGCCGCTGCTCGAGCGGATCGCCCCCGACGTCGAGCCGCCGCTCGCGTACCGCAAGGGCGGCGACCGGCCGCTGCTCGTCCGCGTCGGGGAGGACGAGCTGCTCGCGGCGGCGCTCCGCGAGGCCGGGGCGCTGGCCGAGCGCGACGGGCTCCTCGCGGTGATCGCGCCGCGCGCGCTCGCGGCCGGGACGCCGAGCGGCGACGCGTTCGACGAGGCATCGGTCCCGGTGCTGACGCCGCGCCAGGCGAAGGGGCTCGAGTTCGACCACGTCGTCGTCGTCGAGCCGGCCGCGATCGCGGAGGACGGCGAGCAGGGTCTGCGCGAGCTCTACGTCGCGCTCACGCGGCCGACGAAGACGCTCGTCGTCGTCCACGCGCGCCCGCTCCCGGAGGGGCTCGGCGTCCCGGTTTGAGCTTCCGCCGGTCGCGCCGTCCGGCACGCATCGGCCGCAGACCGACGAGCCCGCACCACGGGGACGACACCGATAGCCTGCGCCCATGCGCTACTGGGAGGACTTCGAGGTCGGCCGGGAGACGGTTCACGGCTCGCACACGGTCACCGTCGAGGAGATCGTCGCGTTCGGGCGCGAGTACGACCCGCAGCCGTTCCACGTCGACCCGGAGGCGGCGGCCGCCGGGCCCTTCGGCGGGCTGATCGCGAGCGGCTGGCAGACCGCGGCGATCTACATGGGCCTGTTCGTCCGCTCGCAGCTGCTCGACAGCATCAGCATGGGCTCGCCCGGGGTCGAGGAGCTGCGCTGGCTCGCGCCGGTCAGGCCCGGAGACACGCTGACCGCGCGCAGCCGGATCATCGAGGCGTGGCCGTCGGAGACCGACCCCGCGCGCGGCACGATCGTCGCCGAGAACGAGCTCGTCAACCAGGACGGCGTCGTCGTCCTGCGCTTCCGCGGCCGCCTGCACTTCGGGCGCAGGCCCCCGGAGAGCGGATAGCGTCCCCGGCGTGCGCACACGCCCGCTCGGAACCGGCGGCCCCGAGGTCTCCGTCGTCGGACTCGGCTGCAACAACTTCGGCGCCCGTGCGGACCTCGAGCAGACGCGTGCGGTGATCGACGCGGCGCTCGATGCCGGCGTGACGCTGCTCGACACCGCCGACATCTACTCGACGGGCACGAGCGAGGAGTACATCGGCCGCGTGCTCGAGGGCCGGCGCGACCGCGTCGTGCTCGCGACGAAGTTCGGCAAGCCGTTCGAGGGCGCGCCCGCGCTGCCGCGGGGCTCCCGCGAGTACGTCCGCTGGGCGGTCGGGGAGTCGCTGCGCCGCCTCCGCACCGACGTCATCGACCTGTACCAGATGCACGAGCCCGATCCGGAGACGCCGATCGAGGAGACGCTCACGGCGCTGCACGAGCTCGTGCAGGAGGGGACGGTGCGCTGGATCGGCTCGTCCAATTTCACGGCCGAGCAGATCGAGACGGCTGACCGCGTCGCGCGGGAGCGCGGACTCACCCGCTTCGTCTCGGCCCAGAACCACTACAGCTTCGTCCACCGTGAGGCGGAGGACGAGATCCTGCCGACGTGCGAGCGGCTCGGGATCGGGCAGCTGCCGTTCTTCCCGCTCGCGAGCGGGCTGCTGACCGGGAAGTACGTGCGCGGCGAGGTCGCGAGCGAGGGACGGCTCGCCGGCCGCGAGATCCCGGACGAGCAGCACGACCGCGTCGACGCGCTGCGCCGGTTCGCGGACGAGCGCGGGATCACGCTCCTCGACGTCGCGATCGGCGGGCTCGCGGCGATGCCCGCAGTCGTCTCGGTGATCGCGGGCGCGACGAAGCCGGAGCAGGTGCGTGCGAACGTGAAGGCCGGGGAGTGGGAGCCGACGCCGGACGACGTGGCGGCGCTGCGGGCCCTCCGCTGATCGTCGACGCGGACGACGTCGAGCTCGTCCGCACGCTCTTCCGCGAGTACGCGGACTCGCTCGCGGTCGACCTCTCGTTCCAGGGCTTCGACCAGGAGCTGGCGGCGCTCCCGGGCGGCTACGACGTCGTGCTCGTGGCGCGGATCGGCGGCGAGGTCGCCGGCTGCGTCGGCGTCCGCCCGCTCGGGGAGGGCGTGTGCGAGATGAAGCGGCTGTACGTGCGCCCGTCCGCGCGCGGCACGGGCCTCGGGCGCGCGCTCGCCGAGGCGGCGATCGCCCGCGCCCGGGAGCTCGGGTACGAGCGCATGCGCCTCGACACGCTGCCGTCGATGGCGGCGGCGCAGGAGCTCTACCGCTCGCTCGGCTTCGTCGCGATCCCGCCGTACCGGCACAACCCGGTCGCCGGCACGAGCTTCCTCGAGCTCGCGCTCTAGCTCTGACGGCCAGGTCTGGCGGGTCATATCCGTGACAAGCCTGAACCGCCTTTCCTTGTCAAGAGAGATCGCGGATGCAAGAGAACTTGTCGTCCAGATCCATGATGTCAAGAAAAACAGTATGTTTCTTGTCATGAATCCTGACAATTATCAGGCACCTGCTCTCGGTTCGGCAATTCGCGTGGGTCGCGGGGAGTCGGCGTACTTCGCGTTCGCCCCCCGGCCGGTGCCGAGGCAGGTCGATCTCTCGTCAGGAACGATCTTTGAGCTCTCAGAAGCCGACCGAGCAGTCGGGGCCTTGGCCGGTCTGGGAGCGAGGCTTCCAAACCCACATCTCCTGATCGAGCCATACCTTCGTCGAGAGGCCGTCGCGAGCACTCGAATCGAAGGCACCCAGTCGAGTTTGAGCGACGTGCTCTCTGCCGAGGCGCAACTCAAAGTTGAGACGTCCGACCAACGTGAGGTCCTGAACTACGTCCGTGCTTTGGAGGCAGGCCTAGCACGCTTGGAGTCGCTCCCACTGAGCAAGCGCCTCATCCGCGAGATGCACGCGGAATTGATGCGTGGCGTGCGCGGACACGAAGGCGACCCTGGCGAGTTTCGACGAACTCAGAACTGGATCGGAGGAACGAATCCAACAAACGCGGTGTTCGTCCCTCCCCCTGTCGATCTCCTCGAAGACGCACTCGACGACCTCGAGCAATTCTTCCATGAGGATCTGCGCCTTCCGATCCTGGTCCGTTGCGCCTTGGCCCACTACCAGTTCGAGACCATCCATCCGTTCATTGACGGCAATGGGCGTCTTGGGCGTCTTCTGATCGTTTTCTACCTCGTTGAACAACGCGTTCTCCGCCAGCCTCTCCTCTACCTGTCGGCCTACTTCGAGCGGCAACGGGACGCGTACGTGGCGCACCTTCAGTCCGTTCGAGAGCGAGGCGAGCTCGATGCGTGGCTCGCGTTCTTCCTCCGGGGAGTGACAGAGCAGGCGGGAGGCGCTGTCGAGACTGCGGAGGCTTTGCTACGGCTGAGGGACGGCTTTCGTGAGCGTCTCCGGCTGATCAAGGCGCGTGGTCAGGCTATCGACGCAGCCGAAGGACTGATCGGGAACCCGTTCGTAACCCGACCGCGACTCGCACAGCGTCTTGGAGTCACGCGTCAGGGTGCGCAGTACATCATCGGCGCCCTCGAGAGAGCGGGGATCATCACTCCGGTCGCGGACGGCCGGCGGCCGGCTCTTTACGTTGCAGGCGAGATCCTCGACGTACTTCAGCGCGGTTAGCTCTAGCGCATCAGGGGAACGCGGCGCAGGAGCCGCGCCCGCTCGGCCGGGAGGTAGAAGCCGAGTCCCGCGAGCGCGAGCGGGTAGACGACGACGAGCACGACCGACGGCGCGAACGGGAGGTGCGCCGCCCGCGCCGCGACGGTCAGCGCCGCGCCGACGCCGACGGCGGTGACGACGCGGCGCCACTGGTACGGCACGCGATAGACGCGCTGCGCGTACATCGTCATCCCGACGAAGAGGGCGATGTACGAGATCAGCGTCGAGATCGCGGCGCCGACCATCCCCCACTTCGGGATCAGCCAGAAGTTGAGGCCGACGTTCACGGCGGCGCCGATCCCGGTCACGACCCAGTTGAACTGCGTTCGCCGCGCGCGGCCGCTGCCGATCGCCAGCACGGTGTACCCGGCGTAGATCGCGAACGCGAAGGCGAGCAGCCCGACCGCCTCCTGCGCCCGCTGGAAGCGCGGGTTCGTCAGGAGCGCGACCCACCACGGCGCGAGCGCGCCGAGCGCGAGCGCGCCCCAGGTCGCGAGCGAGAGCAGGTACGTCAGCACGAACGAGTACGTCCGCTTCGCCTCCCGGTCGTCCTCGATCGAGTACGCGAACGCGGGCCAGGCCGTCCGGAACGCGATCATGACGAAGGTGATGATCGACGCGACCTTGATCGCGACGGAGTAGACGCCGACCTCTGCGGGGCCCTTGTACCAGACGATGAACTCGCGGTCGATGAAGTTGATCGCCCACAGCGCGAGCGCCGACGGCACGAGCGGCATCCCGAACTTCTGCATCCCGCGGAACAGTCGCCGGTCGAACTCGATCCCGAGCTGCTCGTGGCGGTAGGCGAGGAGCACCGCGTAGACGATGAGCGTCCCGATGAAGTTGCCGACGATGAGTCCGATCGCGCCCTTGTGCAGCACCGCGACGAAGAGGACCGTCGCCGCGACGGTGATGAGGACGTTGGCGACGCTCGCGATCGCGAACGCGACCGAGCGCTCCTCGACGCGGAAGAGCGCCGTCAGTTGTTGGTAGTTCGTCTGCGCCCACAGCCCGACGGCGCCCGCAACGACGAGGTTCGAGGCGGTGCCGAGGCCGAGGAGGCGTGCGATCGGCGCGGCGAAGATCACGCCGACGAGGAGTCCGGCCGTCGCCGAGCCCATCGTGAACCAGAACGAGGTGCGGACGACGGTGAGCCTCCCCGCGTCGTCCTTCGCGTCGAAGTAGAAGCGGAAGAATGCGCTGGCGACGCCGAGCTGGAGGAGGATCGCGATCACCGCGGTCGCCGCGGTGATGATCTCGACCTTCCCGTACGCGCTCCGCGGCAGGTAGTGCGTGTACAGCGGCAGCAGCAGCACCGCGAGGATGCGCGAGACCATCCCGCCGAGGCCGTAGATCGCGGTGTGGCGGCCGAGCCGCTTCAGCTCGTAGCCGAGTCTCATCGGAGGCCAGCGTAGAGGTCGACCAGGCGGGCCGCGACCTCGTCGGCGTCGTGGACCCGCTCGACGTAGGCCCGGCTCGCCGCGCCGACGCGACGCCGCTCCTCCGGCGACTCGACGAGCGGGCGCAGGACGCCGGCGAGCGTCTCGCTCGTCGCGCCGACGATCGGCACCTCGACGCCGAAGGCCTCCTCCGTCCGGCGGACGGCCTCCTCGTGGAGGAACGTGACCACCGGCTTCCCGAGCGCCATCGCCTCGATTGCGAACACGCCGTACCACCCCGCGTTCAGCTGGTCGACGACGATGTCCGCGTTGCGGTAGCGCTCGAACGCCTCGCGGTGATCGAGCCCCTCGACGATCTCGAGCTCGACGCCGAGCCGCTCGCAGGCGGCGACGACGTGCTCGGTGCCCTTGCGCCGGCGGGAGGACGGCGCGTGGAGGACGACGGGCCGCTCGCGGTCGGACGGCGGCGACGGCTCGATCCCGCTCAGCTCGATGCCGGGCGGGATCACCACCGCGTCGGGGACCCAGCGGATCGCGTCGTACGAGCCGACGACGCGCGCGTCCGCGCGGCGTGTCCACGCGAGCTCGTCGGGCGTCCGGCCGCGGATGTCGGAGCCGAGGAAATGGAGCACGGACGGCTTCCGGAGCGCTCGCAACAGCGGGAATTGCAGGGATTTCGGCACGAACGTGAGCCCGAAGTAGAAGTGGAAGAGGTCGGTGCCGGGGGCGAGGCGCGCGAACGCGCGCCACTGCGTCGCCTGCTGCCGGAGCAGCCCGCCGTTCCGGCCGAGGTCGACGTCGGCCTCGGGGTGGAGCCTGTAGCGGTTGAAGACGACGAGGCGCGCGTCGACGCCGCGACGGCGCAGCGCCTGCACGTTCGTCCACGGGATTCCCGCGGTGTTGACGGGGCAGTGGGTCACCCGCACGCGCCCACGCTAGCGGCAACGCACAGGGATTCCGCGTGAACAAGCGGTCTCTCCCCCGTTCGTGTCCGACACCGGGACAGGGCTGTGCCGGGCGGGGTCCGTATGAGCCCCGTCAGAGGCGGGCGAGGCGGGCGCGGAGGAGCTCGATCCGCGCCTCCAGCTGCGCCGGCTCGTCGAGCAGCTCGAGCAGCTGCGAATTCGCCGCGACCCGCTCCACCGCCGCGCGCGCGAGCTCGACGAGCTCCGGCGACGCGCCCTCCGACGCGATCTGCTCCGCCGCCGCGAGCGCCGTCGACCCCCACGGCTCCTCGACGTAGTCGCCGGGCTCGGCCTCGGCCACCTCCTCGAGCGCCTCGCGCAGCAGCGCCTCGTCGGGGAACGCCGGCCCGCTCACGCGTCGAACTCGACCTGGTCGAAGTAGCGCAGCGCCGTCCGCCCCGGCCGCACGCGCGGGCGCAGCGCGGCCAGCTCCTCGTCGGTGACCTCGCCGAGCGCGCGCTTGACACCGAGCCACGGCAGGTTCAGGTCCTCCTGGTAGACGACCGTCGAGATCCGCGGGTTCACCTCGATCACCTGCGCGCCGACGAGCTGGATGTTGAAGAACCACTCGATCTCCAGCTCGCGCACGATCGTGTCCGCGATCTCCATCAGCTCCGGGTCCTCGAGCGTGACGAAGTACATCGCGAGCCCGGCGCGCATCGCCTCCCGCGTCTTCGGATGCCCGAGCACGACGCGCTCGCCGTCGGCGATCCCGTCGATCGTCCGCTCGCCGCCGGTCGCGAGCTCCATCACGAGCAGCTCGGTCCCGCCCTCCGCCGGCAGCAGCTCGAGCGCCTCCTCGAGCCGCATCGCCACCGAGCCGGGCCGCTCGTGCAGCAGCTGGTGCGCGCGGTCGACGGTCGGGTCGAGGATGCGAAAGCCGCGCGACCCGGACGAGAACACCGGCTTGAAGCAGACGGGCCGCTCCGGGTAGCCGAGCTCCTGCGCCGCCGCCTCGACCTCGCGCGCGCCCGCGACGCGCCGGAACTCGACCGTCGGCACGCCGATCCGCCGCAGCAGCGCGTAGCTCTCCGCCTTGTCGTTCGAGCGGTGGATCGTCTCCGGCGAGGAGACGAGCACCGGCACCGGGAACCGCTCGCGCACGCGCGCGAGCCCGGCGAGATCGAACGACGACTGCGGCAGCACGACGTCGACGCCCTCCCGCTCGACGAGCTCGATGATCGCGTCGGGATACCCCGGGTCCGACCCGGCCGGGACGACGTGGAACGCGTCGCAGAGGTGCTTCCCGATCGCGCGCTCGCTCATGTCGGTGCCGACGACGCGAACGTCCCGCTCGCCGTTCTCGCGCAGCGCCCGGATCAGCCGCGCGGCGCCGGGCGCGCCGGCCGCGCTGATCAGCACGGTCGTCACTCGAGGTCGATCCGGTCGTTCCGGAGGTACTCGATCCACTCGGCCCGCTTCGCGTCGAGCATCACCTGCATCGACTCGCCCATCGTCTCGCCCTCATAGACCCAGATCTCCGGGTGGACGAGCAGCTGCAGCCACTCGAACGAGCCGGCGGCGAGCCCGTCGTGCGGGCAGCCCTCGCGCCAGTGGTGGTTCGAGTCGGAGCGGTACAGCCCCGGCGTGAAGTACGGCTCCTCCATGACGTTGACCGCCCCGACGATCGGCTCGTGCACGTACTCGGGATCGGGGTTGTGCCACGCGATGACGTTGTCGAAGCGCCGGTCGAGCTCCGCGCGCGGGTACACGGCGTGGAGGCCGACCGCGTGGCCCCACTGGCGCAGCTGCCGCTGCGTGTACAGCCCGACGTGCGAGCGGAGGTTGTAGAACGCGCTCTCCGTCATCAGGAAGTACGTCGCGCGCACGCCGAGGTCGTGCTCGAGCCTCGCCAGCTCGAGCGCCGCCTCGAGCGACAGGTCGACGTCGTGCCGGAGGAAGACGTCGCCGGCGCGCGGATGCCGGTCGAAGCTCGCCCACTCGTAGCCGCCCGCCTTCGCTGCTTCGAGCAGTTCGCGGTAGTGCTCCATGTCGAAGCGGCAGCTCACGCGCGCCCCTCGCCGGTGTCGGCTCCCGCCGGGCGAAGCCCGGCTCCGCCGCCGCCTGACGACGCTGCGGGCACCCGGCTCTCGGGGCCCGTACCTCCGTATTGTTCCCTCCGGCCGTGCGCCCGCAGCGCCGCCCGAGGAACGCGCGGACATCTCGAGGGTGACACAGAGCTTCTCACGCGCGTCCAAGTATCCACTGGAAGGTGGCGTCGCCCGCCGGTTCCCGGAAGGTGACGACCTCGTCGCGGAGCAGCTCGAACCCCGCCTCGGCGAGCAGCCGCGTGTTCACGGGCGGCGGGAAGCTCGAGAAGAACATCGTCGTCCCGAGCCATTCGCCGACCCAGCCCTCGGTGTCGCCGGTTCCGAGCGCGGCGACGAAGAGCCCGCTCGGGACGAGCCACCCGTGGACGCGGCGGAACAGCGGCGCCAGCAGGTCGCGCGGGACGTGGTTGAACGAGTAGAAGGCGGCGACGCCCTCGAACGATCCCGGGTCCAGCTCGAGCTCGGTGAAGTCCGCGCAGACGAACTCCGCGCTCGGCACCGCGAGGCTCGCGCGCCGCACCTGCTCCGGCGAGACGTCGACGCCGGTGACGCGGAAGCGGTCGGCGAGCAGCCGCGTGTCGGGAACGCCGCCGCCGCAGCCGAGCTCGAGGACGCGCGCGCCCGGCGGCAGCCGTTTCACGAGCTCGCCGCGCCAGAGGGCGCGCGGGTCGCCGACGACCCCGTCGCGCCACTCGTCGAACGTCTCGCCGACGACGTCGTAGCCGTCCGCGACGATCTGCACGCGCGGATCGGTCACGCGCGTCCCTCGCCGGCGTCGGCTCCCGCCGGGCGAAGCCCGGCTCCGCCGCCGCCTGACGACGCTGCGGGCACCCGGCTCTCCGGGCCCGTACCTCCGTACCGTTCCCTCCGGCCGTGCGCCCGCAGCGCCGCCCGAGAGACGCGCGTGCCTCCCCGAGGCGACACAGGGCGTCTCACGCCGGCTCCACGTCGACGTGGAGGAGCCGCGCCGCCGACTCCGCCAGCTCGAGTGCCTGGAGGTTCGTGTCGGCGACGGCGATGACGTAGCCGCGCCGGTCGCCGTCGAGCCGCACCGGGCGGATCGTCTCGCCGACCTGGAGGTACGTGTCCGCCTGGACGACCCCGGGCGCGGACAGCACGGGCTCGAGCGGGCCGATCCGGACGACGCGGCCGGTCGGCAGCGGCCCCGGCGACGCGGTGAGGAAGCGGATGGCGAGCGGCTGCTGGAACCGCGGCAGCGCGATCTCGTCCGGGACGTCCTCGCCGAGCGCCTGCCGGAGCGCGATCTCGACGAGGTCGACGCCGACGGCGTGGCGGACGAGGTCGGCCATCTGCCCTCCGGGGATCCGCGCCGCGACCTCGATCACGAGCACGCCCTCGTCGGTGACGAGCAGCTGCGGGAACGCGATCCCGTCGCGCAGCCCGAGCGCGCGCGTCGCGTGAGCGGCGACCCGCTCCGCCTCGGCGAGCACGTCGCCGTAGATCGTCGCGGGATAGACGTGCGTCCAGCCGACGCCGAAGCCGATCCCGGGCGGGCGGAGCCGGTCGGAGAGCGTCAGCGTGACCGCGTCGCCGCCGCGCGCGAGGACGATCCCGTTCAGCTCGAGCGCGTCGTGGAAGCGCTCGATCACGACCTCGCCGCCGGCCGACTCGCGGAGCGCGACGTGGAGGCTCGCCTCGAGGTCGTCGATCGACTCGAGCCGGAAGAGCCCGCGCTGGCCGCCCGAGTCCGCGGGCTTGAGGACCGCGGGGAAGCCGACGGTCTCCGCCGCCGCGAGCGCCTCGCGCAGGTCGCGCGCCGCCGCGAACCGCGGCTGCGGCACGCCCGCGTCGGCGAGCAGCCGCCGCATCGCGATCTTGTGCGTCATCGCGTGCGCGACGTCGGTGCCGATGCCGGGCAGCCCGAGCGCCTCGGCGACGGCCGCGACGACCGGCACCGCCCGGTCGGCGGAGACGGTGAGGACGCCGTCGACGCGGTGTCGGCGGCCGACGTCGATCACGCGCTCGACGTCCCGGAAGTCGACCGCCTCGCCGGCGTCGGCGACCGCGAGCCCGAGCGCGGCCTCGTTCCGGTCGACGGCGACGACGCGGAGCCCGAGCTCCTGCGCGCGCACGATCGCCCGGCGCTGGTGTCGGCCCGCGCCGACGAAGAGGACCGTCTTGCCTCGCACCGCGGCGATGCTACTCGCGCTCGGCGGTGCTCCGGCGCGGGGTGTCGCGGTGCCTCGCGTCCCGGAGGACGAGGCGGATGCGCTCGAGGATCGTCCGCGGCCGCAGCTCGGCGAGGAGGATCGCGCCCGCGCCGGGCCCGGCCCCGCCGTAGGCCACGGACTCGACCTCCGCGAGGGACGCCGTCCGCCAGCCGTCGGCGGCGTGGAGGTAGAGCTCGTCCTCGTAGACGAGCCAGCCGCTGCGCTCGAAGCGGGCGATCCACTCGCGGGGCGGCCGCTGCACCTGCCAGCCGAGGTCCTCCTCGACTCCGGTCGGGACGGTGGCGAGCAGGCGGCCGCCGGGCGCGAGCACCCGGTGCAGCTCGCGCAGCGCCGCCTCGTCGCCGTCGTCCGCGCGCGGCGCATCGACGGCGTAGATCGCCGTGTCGCGGCCGACGTGCTCGAGCGTCGAGACGCAGAGCACGAGGTCGAACGAGCCGTCGTCGAACGGGAGCGAGCGCACGTCGGCGACGACCGGGCGGAGACCCGGCACCTCCGCCTCCGCGAGGTCGACGCCGACGAGCTCGCGGGTGCCGAGCGCCGCGAGCCCGGCGAGGTACGCCGGCTCGGCGAAGGCGTAGCCGACGTCGAGCACCCGCTTCTCGCCGTCGTAGCGGGCGAGGCACCACGGGATCTCGATCGCCCGCTCGTCGCTCCACGCCGGCGCGGCCAGCCCGCGCGGGCGCGAGGGCCCGCGCGTCTCGCGCGGCCGCGCGCGCTCGCCCGCGGCGAACGCGAGCGCGCCGTCGAGCACCGCGACCTGCGCGAACTCCCGGCTCGACACGAGCTCCTGGAGGAGCCCGGCGCGGGAGAGCGTCCCGTCCGCGAGCTTCCCGAGCGTCCGCTGCCTCGCCTCCTCGTCGACCGGCCGCCGGAGCACGCGCCGCCAGACGCTCTCGACGAACTCCGCGTCCGTCCCGGCCGCCGCGTCCAGCCATGCCTCGAGGTCGCCGTGCATGGACGGAGGCTAGAGTGAGCGGCGATGTCCCTGCAGGGGAAGCGGATCTTCGTGACCGGCGGCGCGGGCTTCATCGCGACGACGCTCGCCCGCGAGCTCGTCTACGCGAACGAGGTCGTCGCACTCGACAATCTCCACCGCGACGCGCTCTCCGCCACCGATCTCGCCGAGCACCCGAACTTCTCGTTCCACCAGGCCGACGTCCTCGACGCGGACGCCGTGAGCGAGCTCGCGCGCGGCGCGACGCACATCGTCCACTGCGCTGCGATCGCCGGCGTCGACACCGTGCTCGAGAGCCCGGTGCGGACGATGCGCGTGAACATGATCGGGACGTACAACGTGCTCGAGGCGGCGCTCGCGACGAGGGACACGCTCGAGCGCCTCGTCGACTTCTCGACGAGCGAGGTCTTCGGCACGCACGCGTACAACGTCGCCGAGGGCCACGTCTCGACGATCGGCTCCGTCGGCGAGGCGCGCTGGACGTACGCGGTGTCGAAGCTCGCCGGCGAGCACATGGCGCATGCGTACCACGACGAGCTCGGCGTCCCGACCGTCACCGTGCGACCGTTCAACGTCTACGGGCCGGGGCAGATCGGCGGCGGCGCGATCCGCGCCTTCATCGAAGCGGCGCTCGCCGGCCGCGACCTCACCATCCACGGCGACGGCGCGCAGATCCGAGCCTGGTGCTACGTCGACGACATGGTCGACGCGCTCCTGCTCTGCCTCGAGCGCCCCGAGGCGGTGGGGCAGAGCTTCAACGTCGGCAACCCCCGCTCCGCGGTGACGATCTTCGACCTGGCGCAGCGGATCAAGCGGATCACAGGCTGCCCCGGCGAGATCGTGTTCCAGCCGCTCCACTACACGGACGTCGAGCTGCGGATCCCGAACGTCGCCAAGGCGCGGGAGCAGCTCGGCTTCGAGGCGAAGGTCGAGCTCGACGACGGGCTCGAGAGGACGATCGCGTGGTATCGCAGCCGCAGGCCGGCGCTGACGTAATCCGGCTGGCCCGGCCGGACGTGGACGAGTCGGAGCTCGCCGAGATCGCGGCGGTGCTCGAGTCCGGGCAGCTGACGATGGGCCCGAAGGTCGAGGAGCTCGAGGAGCTGCTTGCCGCCGCGGCGGGGGCGGCGCACGCGGTCGCCGTCTCCTCCGGCACGGCGGCGCTCCACCTCGCCGTGCTGGCCGCCGGGATCGGCCCCGGCGACGAGGTGCTCGTCCCCGCGTACACGTTTCCCGCGACGGCGAACGTCGTCGCGCTCGCCGGCGCGACGCCGGTGCTCGTCGACGTCGACCCGGTGACGATGAACGTCGACCCCGGGGACGCGGCGCGCCGGGTCACCCCGCGCACGACGGCGATGCTCGCGGTGCACCTGTTCGGCCGGCCCGCGCGGCTCGAGCAGCTGCCGGAGCTGCCGCTCGTCGAGGACGCGGCCGGCGCGCTCGGCGCGTCCCACCGCGGCCGCCCCTGCGGCGGGCTCGGCCTCGTCGGCTGCTTCTCGTTCCACCCGCGGAAGATCGTCACGACCGGCGAGGGCGGCGCCGTCACGACGGACGACGCGCAGCTCGCCGAGCGGGTGCGCTCGCTCCGCCACCACGGCTGGTCGCCGTCCCGCCGCTACGACGACATGCCCGCCGGAGCGTTCAACTACCGGCTCAGCGACGTGCTCTGCGCCCTCGGGATCCCGCAGCTCCGCCGGCTCGACGAGCTGCTCGCCGCCCGCGAGCGCGTCGCCGCCGGCTACGCGGAGCGGCTCGCCGGGCTCGACGTCGTGCTCCCGGAGCCGGATCCCGGCGACCGGCACGGCTGGCAGGCGTACGTGATCCAGCTCGACCGGCGCGACGAGGTGATGGCGGCGCTGCGGGCGCAGGGGATCCAGTGCCAGATCGGGACGTACGCGCTCCACCGGCTCGGCGCCTACCGCGGCCAGGGCCTGTTCCCGGGCGCCGACGCGGCGTACGAGCGCGCGCTCGCGCTGCCGCTCCACACGCGGCTGACGGACGCCGAGCTCGACCGGGTGGCGGAGGCTCTTGACAAGCTTGTGAGTCATCACTAATAATGGCGGCATGACGATGGCGACGACGAGACTGACGGCGGCGGAGCGGCGGGACGACGTCCTCGACGCGGCGCTGATCGAGTTCGCCGAGCACGGCTACGAGGGGACGTCCACCGAGGACATCGCCCGGCGGGCCGGCATCTCCCAGCCCTACCTGTTCCGCCTGTTCGGGACGAAGAAGGAGCTGTTCAAGGCGTCGACCGCCCGCTGCTTTCGCGAGACGCTCCAGACGTTCCAGCAGGCGGCCGAGGGCAAGCGGGGCGAGGAGGCCCTGCACGCGATCGGCGAGGCCTACATGGCGCACCTCGAGTCCGATCGCACCTGGCTGAAGGCGCAGATGCAGGCGTACGCCGCCTCCGACGACCCGGAGATCCGGGCGGTCGTCCGGGCCGGCTACGGCGACCTCGTCGCCTACGTCCGGCGGGTGTCGGAGGCAGATTGGCCGGTCGTCTGGCACTTCTTCGCCACCGGGATGATGCTGAACGTGCTCGCGTCGATGCAGGTCTACGAAAGCCCGGACCCGTGGATGACGGAGCTGCTCGAGGGCTGCGGCAAGGATCTCTAGGAGCCGTGTTTTTTTCACCGTGGAGGTAGTGATGACTCACAAGCAAAGGCGCTCGATCATCTGGACGCTGGCCATCACCTCGGTCGCGCTCTTCATGGTCAGCCTCGACAACCTCGTGGTCACGACGGCGCTGCCCGTGATCCGGCTGAGCCTCGACGCGTCGATCTCGCAGCTCGAGTGGACGGTGAACGCGTACACGCTGACGTTCGCGGTGCTGCTCCTGACCGGCGCCGCGCTCGGCGACCGCTTCGGCCGCCGGCGGATGTTCGCGATCGGGCTGCTCCTGTTCACCGTCGCCTCCGCGGGCGCCGCGCTCGCGGGGACGGCCAACCAGCTCGACGTCGCCCGTGCGCTCCAGGGCGTCGGCGCGGCGATCGTGACGCCGCTGACGCTGACGATCCTCTCGGCCGCGGTGCCGCGCGAGCGCCGCGGGCTCGCGCTCGGGATCTGGGGCGGGATCGGCGGCCTCGCGATCGCGATCGGGCCGCTCGTCGGCGGCGCGATCGTCAACGGCGTCTCGTGGCACTGGATCTTCTGGATCAACGTCCCGATCGGGCTCGTGCTCGCGCCGCTCGCGCTCGCGCGGCTCGAGGAGACCAAGGGACCGGACTCGACGCTCGACCTGCCCGGGCTCGGGCTCGCGAGCGCCGGCCTGCTCGGCATCGTCTGGGGGCTCGTCAACGGCAACTCGCACGGCTGGACGAGCCCGGGCATCGTCACGGCGCTCGTCGCGGGCGTGCTCCTCGTCGGCGCGTTCGTCGCGTGGGAGCTCCGGGCCACGTCGCCGATGCTGCCGATGCAGTTCTTCCGCAGCCGCACGTTCTCGCTCACGAACGTCGCGTCCCTGCTGATGTTCTTCGGGATGTTCGGCTCGATCTTCCTGCTCGCGCAGTTCTTCCAGACGGTGCAGCACTACTCGCCGCTCGCGGCCGGCGTGCGGATCCTTCCGTGGACGGCGATGCCGATCTTCATTGCCCCGATCGCGGGCGCGATGTCCGACCGGGTCGGCGGCCGGCGGCTGATGGCGCTCGGGCTCACCCTCCAGGCGGCCGGGCTGCTCTGGATCGCGAGCATCATGTCGGCGACGACGCCGTACAGCGACCTCGTCGGGGCGTTCGTCCTCTCCGGCGCGGGGATGGCGCTGTTCTTCGCGCCGGTCGCCAACGTCGTGCTCAGCTCGGTCCGCCCGGAGCAGGAGGGCAAGGTGTCCGGCGCGACGAACGCGATCCGCGAGCTCGGCGGCGTGTTCGGCGTGGCCGTGCTCGCCTCGATCTTCGCGCGGGTGGGCGGCTACCAGACGGCCGAGTCGTTCGTGCACGGGACGCAGACGGCCGTCTACGTCGGCGGCGCCGTCGTCGCACTCGGCGCGGTCGCGGCGGCGCTCATCCCCGGCCGGAAGGCGGCCGCGACGGCCGAGGTGCCCGAGGCGGCGCTCGAGGCGGCGTAGCGCGGCGCGACTTTCCGTTCCGCTAGTACTTCCCGGATGGAAGCGAGGGACGACCGCCGGGCGCGAGTGACCTTCGCGGTCCTCGCGCTCGGCGGTATCTCGTACGCGCTCCTCCAGTCACTCGTCGCGCCGGCGCTGCCGGCGCTCCAGCACGACCTCCATACGTCGGAGGACGGAGTCAGCTGGGTCCTGACCGCGTACCTGCTGAGCGCCTCGATCGCGACGCCCCTGCTCGGGCGGCTCGGCGACATGCACGGGAAGGAGCGCATGCTCGTGCTCGCGCTCGCGCTGCTCGCCGTCGGCACGCTCACGTCGGCGCTCGCGACGTCGCTCGCGCTCATGCTCGTCGGACGCGTCGTCCAGGGCGCCGCCGGCGGGATCTTCCCTCTCGCCTTCGGGATCATCCGCGACGAGTTCCCGCGCCCCCGGGTCGCAGGCGCGATCGGGTTGATGTCCGCGCTGCTCGGGGTCGGCGGCGGAGCGGGCGTCGTCCTCGCAGGGCCGATCGTCGACAACTTCTCGATCCACTCCCTCTTCTGGCTGCCGCTCGTCCCGATCGTCCTCGCGACGATCCTGACGTACCTCCTCGTGCCGGAGTCGCCGGTGAAGGCGCCGGGCGGCGTGAACTGGCTCGGTGCGACGCTCCTGTCGCTCGGCCTCGTGGCCGTGCTCGTCGGCGTGAGCGAGACGACGAGCTGGGGCTGGCTGTCGCCGAAGACGCTCGGATCGATCGCGGCCGGCGTCGTCCTGCTCGTCCTCTGGGTGATGAGCGACGCCCGGTCGGCACATCCGCTCGTGGACATGCAGATGATGCGGATCCGGGGCGTCTGGACGACGAACACCGCTGCGCTCCTGCTCGGCTTCGGCATGTACTCGTCGTTCATCCTCCTGCCGGAGGTCGTCGAGACGCCGAGCCGGGTAGGCTACGGCTTCGGCGCGTCCGTGACCGCGGCGGGGCTCTTCATGCTCCCGTCGACGATCGCGATGCTGCTCGTCGGCTCCCAGACCGGCCGCCTCGAGGAGCGGTTCGGATCGAAGCCGCTGCTCGTCGGCGGCACGGCCCTCACCGCGGTCGCCTTCGGGATGCTCGCGCTGGCGCGGACCGAGTCGTGGGAGATCTACCTCGCCTCCGCGATCCTCGGCGCGGGCATCGGGCTCGCGTTCGCGTCGATGGCGAACCTCATCATCGAGAACGTCGGACCGGCCGAGACCGGCGTCGCGACCGGGATGAACACCGTCACCCGGACGGTCGGCGGGGCGTTCGGCGGCGCCGCGACCGCGTCGATCGTGGCCGGAACCATCGGCGCCGGAGGCTATCCGAGCGCCCACGGCTACACGCTCGCGTTCCTCCTCTGCCTCGGCGCCCTCGTCGCGGGAGCGCTCGCCAGCCTCGGCGTCCCGCAGCGTCGGCCCGAGGCCGCGTTCGAGCCCCACCCGGCGGGCGACGTCGTCGAGCAGGCCGCGTAGGCGGCGGGCTAGCTCCGGCCGCCCGCGAGCGCGACGATCGTCCGGCGGTTGCGGCTGACGAGCTTCGCCGCGAACAGGCGGTCGTCGGCCTTCCGGAAGAGCTCGACCGCCGCGGTGCCGTCGACCGGATACGAGGTGGCGCCGAAGCTCACGAACAGCTCCTCCTGGGCGAGCGTCCGGGCGATCCGGGCGCAGAGCAGCTGGGTCTCGCCCTGCGGGAGCTCGGTGAGCACCGCGAACTCGTCGCCGCCGACCCGGGCCAGCTCGTCGTCCTCGTCCATCGCGGCGAGCAGCACCTCGGCCACCCGGCGGATGGCCGTGTTGCCGGCGCCGTGGCCGTGGACGTCGTTCACCTGCTTGAGGTTGTCGATGTCGGCGAGCACGAGCGTGAACGGCTCCCCGGCCGTGCAGCGGCGGGCCAGCTGCTCGTCGAACACGCGGGCGTTGCCGACGCCGGTGAGGAAGTCCTTCGACGCGAGCTCGCGCAGCTGCGTCACGAGCTCGCGGTTCCGCCGCGCGAACCCGCCGACGAGCGCACCGATGCCGACGAAGGTGACGAGGCGGATCAGCGTCAGCTCCGTCAGCACCTGGGTCGCCGGCACGTTCGGCATGACGACGACCGCGAGCGCGTACAGGCCCGTGGCGACGACGCCGGCGAGCGCGCCGCGGAACTCGTCGGTGACGAGCGCGGCGAGGCAGATCGGCACGTAGAAGAAGGCGCCGATCCCGAGGATCGGGCTCTCGTAGAGGTAGAACGCGACGAAGACGCCGAGGTA
>DATKNT010000124.1:0-12121 GCA_035541175.1 Gaiellaceae bacterium | reverse complement strand
TTCGACTCGACGGGCCTCGCGCTCCAGGACCTCGCGGTCGCGCTCGTGGCGATCGACCGCGCCGGCGAGCTCGACCTGCCTAAGATCGACCTCTGATGGCGATCATCGGCGCGCACATGCTCGTCTACACGCCCGAGGCGGAGGCGCTGCGGGCCGTGCTGCGCGACGTGCTCGGCTGGGAGTACGTCGAGGCGCCGGAGGGCTCCGGCTGGCTCATCTTCAAGCTCCCCCCGGCCGAGGTCGGCGTGCATCCGTCCGGCGGGGCGACAAAGCACGAGCTCTGCCTCATGTGCGACGACATCGAGGCGACGATCGCCGAGCTCGCGGAGAAGGGCGTCGAGTGCCGCGGCACGCCGGTCGACGAGAGCTTCGGGATCACGACGACGATGCTCCTCCCCGGCGGCGTCGAGGTGCTCCTCTACCAGCCGAAGCACGTCCGCGCGATCGACCTCTAGGCCGCGAAGCGCGCCGGGTCGAACAGCTCGAGCTGCGGCGAGGTCTCGCCGAGGATCGCGGACGCGACGAGCCGTCCGCACGCGAAGCCGAGGACGTTGCCGTGGCCGGAGTAGCCGCCGGCGACCCAGAGGCCGTCGCGGCCGGGCACCGGGCCGACGAGCGGGAGCATGTCCTGCGTCAGCCCGAAGATGCCCGCCCAGCGGTGGCCGATCCGCGGTAGGCCGCCGACGAGCTCGCCCATGAACCGCTCGAGCGACGCCTGGATCGCCGGCGTCGTCACCTCCTCGTCCGTCAGCTCGTCGAGGATCGAGACGTCGCGGAAGCCGCCGAGCAGGACGCGGCCGTCGGGGAGCTGCTGCCAGTAATCGAAGCCCTGCCGCGCGTAGTGCGGCCGGTCGTAGAGGACGCGGTCGAGCGGCTCGCTGACGATCACCTGGCCGCGCGTCGGCCAGATCGCGTCCACGAGCTCCGGCACGAGCCCGTGCCCGTAGCCGTCGGTCGCGACGATCACGTCGTCGGCGTCGAGCGCCGCGACGTCCGCCACCGGCTCGTGCTCGCGGAACTCCGCGCCCGCGTCGGCCGCACGCGCAGCGAGCGCCCGCACGAACCGCGCAGGCTGGATCGAGCCGCCGCTCGGATGGACGATCACGCCGTGGAAGCGCCCGGCGAGCGGGCCGCCGGGAAGGTCGTCGAGCCACTCGACGCCGAAGCCGTCCTCGCGCAGCGCCTCGTACTCGGCGTGGATCTCGTCCCGCTCGGCCTCGTCGGCGGCGAGACGGTAGCTCCCGACGGGACGAAACGCATCGCCCGCGACCGCGGCGAGCACGCCGACCTCGTCCTCCGTCCACCGCCACAGGGCGCGCGCCCGCTCCCGCCCGTACGTCTCGCGCGCGACGTCGTAGCGCGTCGCGCCGCCCGGCAGGGCGAAGCCGCCGTTGCGACCGCTCGCGCCCTCGGCGACGGCGCGCGCGTCGAGCACGCGGACGCTCCTCCCCGCCTCGGCGAGCCGGAGCGCGGCCGAGCAGCCGGTGACGCCGGCGCCGACGATCGCGACGTCGACCCGGCCCTCGCGCCGGTTCTGCCGCCGCGGCGGGACCTCGTCTTCGAGCCAGTACGGATTCACGACCGCGGTGATGCTACGCGGCGCGCGCCGTGGACGGCGGTCGAGCCGTGTCGTAGATTCCAGCTGCTGTCAGGGGTCCTCGAAGGGGGTGGGCGATGATCGACCTGTCGAACAACAACGCGACGGGCCACGACTTCAAGCAGGCGTACGTGAAGGGAGGCCAGCGCCGCGTCTATCTCAAGCGCTGTCAGGGCATCCATTTCGTCGACCAGACGTACCCGGAGCTGCGAAAGGCCGCGCTCGCGGCGAAGCTCCACGTCGGCGCGTACGACTTCCTCGAGCCGCTGGCGGCGACGCCGCAGGAGGCCGCCGACTACTTCCTCAAGCTCATCCCGTCGCCGCTCGTCCCGGGTCGCGACCTGCGCCCCGCGCTCGACTGCGAGTCCGGGAAGCCGAGCCCGCAGGTCGGCACGTGGGTCGCCGAGGTGGCGAAGATCGTCGCGAAGCGCACCGGAGTGAAGCCGCTCATGTACGGCAGCGGCTGGTGGCTCCAGGACTGCGCGTTCTCGACGGCGCCCGGGCCGCTCTGGCTCGCCGCCTACGGGAAGGACGACGGGCGCGAGTATCCGGTCGGGAAGCTGCCGCCGCCGTGGAAGACGCTCGCGGCGCATCAGTACACGAGCAATGGATCCGTCGTCGGCGTCCACGGCCTCTGCGACGTGTCGCACGTGTTCGTCCCCGGCTCGGTCGAGGTTCCGAAGAGCCTCCTCTGAGACGGGGACGAACGCGGCGGACGGTCAGGCGGCCTGCGCCGCCGCGGCGTGCGCGGAGACGAGGCAGGCGAGCTGCTCGCGCGTCCGCGCGAGCAGCCGCTTGCGGTCGGCGAGCGCGTGACTCGACGCGCCCGCGATCTTCAGCCGCCGGAGCTCCTGCACCTGGCGCTGGATCTGGTCGAGCAGGCGCTCCACCTCGTGCTGGTAGCGGCGCCGTCTCGGGGTCTCCGTCCGGACGAGCGTCATGCTGCCTCCTCGAACGCGGGCGTCATCTCGCCGAACTCGTCCTCCGGGGATGCCGACGCCGCGGCGCCGGGCTCGATCATCACCGCCGTGACCAGCGCCGCGAGAGCTGCGAGCGCGGCGAGGACGTAGAAGGTGATCTGGAAGCCGTGGGTGAGAGCCGCGCCGTCGAGCGGGCCGACACCCGGGTGCCCGTGGACGTAGTGGCTCGTGTAGGTCGTGGCGATCGTCGTGGCGATGGCGACGCCGATCGCCCCGCCGATCTGCTGGTTCGTGTTCAGCAGCCCCGAGGCGACGCCGGCGTCGCTCGCCCGCACGCCCATCAGCGCGCCGATCGACATCGGCACGAATGCGAAGGCGAGCCCGATCCCGCTGAGGATGAACGCCGGAAACAGGTTGGAGAAGTAGTGCCCGTGCACCGGCAGCTGCGCGTAGAGCACGAGGCCGCCGGCGGACAGCGCCATCCCCACCGGGAGCACGCGCCGGATCCCGAAGCGCGTGACGAGCCCTTGCGAGACGGCGGAGAAGCCGACGATCGCCGTCGTCAGCGCGATGTACGCGACGCCGGTCTTCAGCGCCGAGTAGTGCAGCACCTGCTGCATGTACAGCGTCAGCAGGAAGAACTGCGAGAAGATCGCCGCCCCCATCAGCAGCGCATTGATGTTCGACGCGGTCAGCGTGCGCAGCCGGAAGATGCGCAGCGGCAGCAGCGGCGCCGGCGAGCGCACCTCGATCACGACGAACGCGACGACGAGCGCGGCCGACGCGAGCAGCAGCGCGATCGTCTCGGTCGTCGCCCAGCCGTGCTGGCTCGCGTGGGTGAGCGCGTAGACGAGCAGCATCAGCCCGCCGGTGATCGACGCGGCGCCGGCGGCGTCGAAGTGGCGGTGGTCGAGATCGGCGTGACTCTCGTGCAGGAGCACCGGGCTGATCGCGAGGACGGCGATGCCGACGGGAACGTTGATGAAGAAGATCCACGACCAGCTGAGCGCGCTGGTCAGGGCGCCGCCGAGCAGCACGCCCGCCGCGCCGCCGCTGCCGGAGGCCGCGCCCCAGATGCCGAGTGCGAGGTTGCGCTCGCGGCCCTCCTGGAACGTCGTGGTCAGGATCGACAGCGCCGCCGGCGCGAGCAGCGCCGCGCCGAGGCCCTGGAGGCCGCGGAAGACGACGAGCGACGTCGACGACCAGGCGAGGCCGTCGAGGAGCGAGCTGACCGTGAACAGGGCCATGCCGGCCATGAACACACGCCGCCGCCCGAGCAGGTCGGCCATCCGGCCGCCGAGCAGCAGCACCCCGCCGAAGAGGATCGCGTAGGCGGTGATCACCCACTGGAGCCCGCTCTCGCTGAAGTGGAGGTCGTTCTTGATCGTCGGGAGCGCGACGTTCACGATCGCGACGTCGAGCACGACCATGAACTGCGAGAGGACGAGGACCGAGAGGATCGCCCAGCGCCTCCGGTCGCGCTCCTGGATTCCATCCGCTGGATACGCCATAGTTTGGTCACTCATTGGATTTCCCCCGAAATCGTTGAATTGCTCTACGGTTTATCACAACAACGATAGTCTGCGCTACACTTATTTCCGTGAACACCCCACCTGCGGTCACCGGCGAGCGGCGTCAGCCCTGCCTTCCGCGTGAGCTCGTCGCCAGCCCCGCGTTCCTGCTGGCCCGGCTCGGCGTCGGCCTGAAGCTGCGGGCGTTCAAGGAGTTCGAGCAGGCGGGCTACAGCCCGTACCACCACAGCGTCCTGGCCCTGCTCGGCGAGGGCGCCCGGGAGACGCAGGCGACGATCGCCGACGCCCTCCAGCTCGATCGCAGCATGCTGGTCGGGATCCTCGACACCCTCGAGGAGAAGGGCCTGATCGAGCGGAAGCGCGACCCGAACGACCGCCGCCGCCACCTCGTCAGCCTCACCCCCGCCGGCAAGCGCCAGCTCGCCCGCTTCCGCACGATCGTCACGTCGATCGAGAACGAGTTCCTCGCGCCGCTCGACGCCGAGGAGCGCGAGACGCTGCACACGCTGCTGCTCCGCCTCGCCGAGCACAGCGACGCGCGGTTCGTTCTCGACCCGATGCCGATGGTCGACCCGAGTCAGCTGCTCGCGCCGACGGCGCGGTAGAGCCCGTCGGCCGCGGCGGCGAGCCCGGCGAGCTCGAGCTCGACGAGCGCGCGGGCGACCTCGTCCGCGGTCAGGCCCGCGCTCCGCGCGAGCTCGTCGGCGCCGGCCGGGTGCTCGCGGAGCAGCTCGAGCACGCGTCCGGACGTCCCCTCCGGGGCGGCCCCGGCCGCCGGCTCGGGCTCGATCCCGAAGCAGGCGAGGACGTCCGCTGCGCGGGTCAGCGGCGAGGCGCCGAGCTTGAGCAGGTCGTTCGTCCCGGCGGACAGCGCACTCGTGATCTCGCCGGGGACGGCGAGCACCTCGCGCCCCTCCTCGAGGGCGAGGTCGGCCGTGATCAGCGCGCCGCTGCGCTCGCGCGCCTCGACGACGACCGTCGCCGCGCAGAGGCCGGCGATGATCCGGTTGCGTGCGGGGAACCGCCACGGCGCCGGCTCGACCCCCGGCGCGTACTCGGAGACGATCATCCCTGCCGCGGCGACGCGCTCCGCGAGCTCCGCGTGCGCCGCCGGGTACGCGCGGTCGACGCCGCAGCCGAGCACGGCAACGGTCGTCCCGCCCGCCTCCAGCGCGCCGCGGTGCGCCTCGGCGTCGACGCCGCGCGCGAGCCCGCTGACGACGACGAGCCCGGCCGCCGCCAGCTCGCGCGCGAGCGTCCGGGCGACGGAGGCGCCGTAGCCCGAGCACGCGCGCGCCCCGACGACCGCGACCGCCGGGCGCCGCAGCAGCTCGAAGGCGGATCCCCCGCGGGCGAACAGCCCCGGCGGGGGATCGTGGATCGCGCGCAGCAGCGGCGGGAACTCCGCCGACGAGCGCGCGAGGAAACGGAAGCCGCGCTCGGCGAGACGCCGCTCGTACGCGCCGGCGTCGAACCCGCGCAGGTGCGCCGACCAGCGCCGGTCCGACGGTGGGCGCAGGACGTGCGTCCCCGTCTCCGATCCGTAGACGGCGAGCGCGAGCTCGCTCACGCGGCGGCCAGCTCCTGCGGCGAGCGGTACGAGAGCGCCTCCGCCAGGTGCTCCGCCCCGACCTGCTCGGCGCCCGCCAGCGCGGCGATCGTCCGCGACACGCGCGCCACCCGTGCGCGGCCGCGTCCGGAGAGCGGGAGCCGCTCGACCGCGCGCGACAGCAGCGCGTCGGCGTCCGCCGTCCGCGGCAGCGCCGCCGCCGCGAGCACCGCGCGCGCCGTGACGACGCGCTCCGCGACGGCCGCCGACGGCTCCGCCGGCCCGGCCGCCAGCTCGACAGCCCGCGCCCGCGGCATCGCGACGACGACGTCGAACCGGTCGAGGAGCGCGCGGGACAGCTTGTCGCGGTAGCGGGCGAGCCGCTGCGCCGAGCACGTGCACTCCGCCGCGGGATCGCCGCGTGCGCCGCACGGGCAGAGGTTCATCGTCGCGACGAGCTGGAACCGCGCCGGGAAGACGACGCGGCCGGCGGCGCGCGCGATCGAGACGGAGCCGTCCTCGAGCGGCTGCCGCAGCGCCTCGAGCGACGGCCGCGCGAACTCGGCCAGCTCGTCGAGCAGCAGCACGCCGCGATGCGCGAGGCTCGCCTCGCCCGGGCGGAGTCCCGGCCCGCCGCCGACGATCGCGGCGGTCGAGGCGCTGTGATGCGGCGCGCGGAACGGCGGGATCTCGATCAACGGATGCTCGGCCGGCAGCAGCCCCGCGACCGAATGGATGCGCGTCACCTCGAGCGCGGCGCCGGGCTCGAGCGGCGGCAGGATCCCCGGCAGGCGCCGGGCGAGCATCGTCTTCCCCGTCCCCGGCGGCCCGCCGAGGAGGAGGTTGTGCCCGCCCGCGGCCGCGAGCTCGAGCGCACGCCGCGCGCGCTCCTGCCCGCGCACGTCCGCGAGATCCGGGACGGACACCGGCGCCGAGCCGTTCAGCGGCAGGACCGGGTCGGGATCGAGCTCCCCCCGCAGATACGCCACGGCATCCGCGAGGTGCCGCACCGGCACCGGCTCGACGCCGGCGAGCGCCGCCTCCGCCGCCGACTCCGACGGGCACAGCAGCCGCTCGAGCCCCAGCCGCCGCGCCCCCTCCGCGACCGCGAGCACGCCACCGACCGCGCGCAGCCGCCCGTCGAGCGCGAGCTCGCCGACCGACGCGTGGCGCTCGAGCTCGTCGCGCGGGACCTGCCGCGACGCCGCGAGCACCGCGAGCGCGATCGGCAGGTCGAAGCCGGAGCCCTCCTTCCGCAGCTCCGCCGGCGCGAGGTTGACGGTCACGCGCCGCCGCGGGAACTCGAGCTCGGCCGAGGTGATCCCGCTCCGGACGCGCTCGCGCGCCTCGTTCAGCGCCTTGTCGGCGAGCCCGACGATCGCAAACGCCGGCACCCCGTCCTGGATGTGAGCCTCCACCTCGACGCGCCGCGGCTCGAGGCCGACGAGGGCATGGGTGACCGCGCGTGCGAGCACCCCTCGACGCTACGCGGCAACCTGTCACACGAGAGTCACAGCTTCGTGCAAAGCTGCGGTGACAGACCACGAGGAGCACTGACATGAGCCGTTTCACCGACACACTCAACGCGCAGATCGCGAGCGAGTTCGGCGCGTCCCAGCAGTACATCGCCGTCGCCGTCCACTACGACGCGCAGACGCTGCCGCAGCTCGCGGCGCACTTCTACCAGCAGGCGGTGGAGGAGCGGAACCACGCGATGATGATCGTCCAGTTCCTGCTCGACGCGGACGCCGACGTCGTCATCCCGGGGATCGACCCGCCGCAGGCGAGCTTCGCCGACGACCGCGCGCCCGTCGCGCTCGCGCTCGAGCAGGAGAAGACCGTCACCGCGCAGATCGCGAACCTCGTCAGGATCGCCCGCGAGGACTCCGAGTACGTCGGCGAGCAGTTCCTCGGCTGGTTCCTCGACGAGCAGCGCGAGGAGGTCGCGAGCATGACGACGCTGCTCGCCGTCATCGACCGCGCGGGGATCGACAACATGCTGCTCGTCGAGGACTACCTCGTCCGCGCAGCCGGCGCGACCGCGGCACCGCCGAGCGCCCCGGCGCCGCCCGCCGCGGGAGGTGCGCTCTAGGACGTCGCCGCGTACGCGTCGAGCGCGTCGAGGTACCGCTCGCGCTCGTCCGGCTCGGCCCAGCTCACGGTGAACGCGTTCCGCGCGAGCGCGACGACCTCCTCGCGCGTCAGGCCCGCCGCCGCCTGCGCGGCGATGACGTTCTCGTTCACGTAGCCGGGGAAGTACGCGGGATCGTCGGAGTTGACGGTCGCGCGCATGCCGTGGTCGAGCATGTGCTTCAGCTCCACCGCCTTCAGCCCGCCGGCGACGTAGCTGTTCGAGATCGGGCACACCGTCAGGCCGAGCCCGCGGCCGACGATCTCGCGGACGAGCGCAGCGTCCTCGAGCGCGTTGACGCCGTGGTCGATCCGCTCGACGCCGATCTCGTCGAGGCACTGCCAGATGTGGCCGACCGAGTCCTCCTGGTCGACGTCGCAGTGCATCGTCAGCCGGTAGCCCTCCGTCCGCGCCCGCGCGAACACCTCCTTGAACTTCACCGGTGGGTTCCCCTTCTCGTCCGAGTCGAGCCCGACGCCGACGATCCAGTCGCGGTACGGCAGCGACCGCTCCAGCGTCTCGAGCGCCGAGTCGGCGGACATGTCCCGGAGGAAGCACATGATCAGCCGGCTGCGCAGTCCGAGCGACGCCTCGGCGTCGACCTGTGCGCGGCGGATGCCCTCGATCGCCGTCTCGAACGGGATCCCGCGCGGCGTGTGCGCCTGCGGGTCGAAGAACACCTCGGCGTAGACGACGTTCTGCGACGCGGCCTTGCGGAAGTACGCCGTCGCGAGGGCGTAGAAGTCGGGCTCCGTCCGGAGCACGCTCATCCCCTCGTAGTAGACGGCGAGGAACGACGGCAGGTCGTCGAAGCCGTACGCGGCGCGCATCTCCTCGACCGACGCGTACGGGAGCTCGACGCCGTTGCGCGCGGCGAGCTCGAACTTCAGCTCCGGCTCGAGCGTGCCCTCGAGATGGAGGTGCAGCTCCGCCTTCGGCATCCCCGCGATGAAGTCCGTCAGCTCCGTCATGCCGCGAACCGGAGGGCGCCGAGCTCGAGCAGGGTCCGGCAGAGCGCGAGCGCGGGGCGGTCGGCGCCGAGGCGTGTCAGCGTCGTCGCCCCGTCGAGGCGCTCGACGATCCGCATCGACGCGTCCGACGCCGGCAGCGTCGAGTTCGTGCCGGCGTCGATCAGCAGCGTGCCGCGGCTCCGGCCGAGCTCGCGCTCGGCGAGGATCGGCATCGCGCGGGCGAGCTTTGCGCGGGCGAGGTCGTCGCGGCGCATCCCGGCGAGCCGCGCGCGGTTCTCGAAGGCACGGCGCACCTGCGCGCCCGCGGGCTCGAGCACCTCCGCGTCGATGAAGTCGACGCGCACCGTCGTCCTTCCCTCGCGCCGGTGCAGGAGGATCGCTCCCTCGGCGACGCCGCGTGCGCCGAGCTGTGCGAGGTACGCGGTCCACTCGTCGAGCACCGCCGCATACGCCTTCGGATCGTCGTAGAAGGTCGAGTTCCACTCGGATGCGTGGTCGAGCGGGTCGGACTCGGGCTCCGCGAGCACCCAGCCGTCGCACCCGGTCGCGCGCACCCATTCGACCGGGCGCGCCTCGGAGTCGTCGTCGCCGAGGACGAGCCAGCTCCCGAGCATCGTCACGTAGCCGCCGGGAGCGAGGTGCGTCGCTGCGATGCCGACGAGCTGCGCCGTCAGGTCGTCGCCACGGAGGCCGCTGTCGCGGTAGGCCCACTTCTGCTCCGGCGAGATGACGTACGGCGCGTTGCACGCGATCAGGTCGAAGCTCTCGCCCTCGACCGGGTCGAAGTAGCTGCCCCGCCGGCACTCGATGTTGTCGAGGCCGTTCAGCGCGGCGTTCAGGGCCGTGTACGCGAGCGCGCGCTCGTTCACGTCGACCGCGACGACCTCGCGGTGGTGCCGCGCCGCGAGCAGCGCGTGGATGCCGCTGCCGGTGCCGACGTCGAGCGCGCGGCGGCCCCGCGCCCGCGGCGTCAGCAGATCGCAGGTCCTGCCGGTCAGCGTGTAGCCGGCGACCCAGTCGGGAGGGTCCTCGGCCGCCTTCGTGAAGCCGTCGGAGGCGAGCAGGAGGTCGCCGACGGGAACGAGCCGGGCGCGCGGGACGACCTCGGCGCCGACCTCCGCGAGCCCGGTGGCGGCGAGCGCGTCCACGCCCCTGCGGCCGAGCGCGGCGAGCGCGTCCGCGCGGGAGACCGGGAGCTGCAGCGCGAGCAGCCGGACCGCCGTCCCGAGCCGCGTCCGGGGCAGACGGCGCTCGGCGACGAGCACCTCCTCCGCACCGCCCGAGAACCCGTCCTCGCGGACGAGGTCGTCAACCGTCTCCTCGACGTAGTCGAGGCGGCGGAGGGCTGCGGCGAGCGCCGCGGCGGCGGCGCGATCTGCGACGGGATCGTTCATGCGGCCCCATCATCGCGGAGAGCCCGGCGGGCGCGTCGTGCCACCCGCCGGGCTTCCGGCGACTCAGCAGGGCTGGACGAACATGAAGTTGAACGTCGTGTTCGCGTGCGTGCCGAAGTCGACGGTGAACTTCGTGCCGTCGGACGCGCCGAACGTGATGACCGGCGTCGCCGCGACGAAGTACGTCTGGAAGTTGACGATCGGGTAGCACGCCCACGTGCCGGCGGGCATCGTGATGTCGTAGACGCCGCTCCCGTCCGTGGTCGTGATCGTGAAGCCGCCGGTCGACGTGTACGTCGGGACGTTGCCGCCCGCGTCCGGGACCCCGTACGTGCCTCCGGCAATGAGCTTCTGCCCGACGCCGAGCCCGGGCGGGCCCATCGGGCCGGTCGGCCCCTGCGGGCCCGTGTCGCCCTTCGGCCCCTGCGCGCCCGTGTCGCCCTTCGGGCCCGGATCGCCGGTGTCGCCCTTCGGCCCCTGCGCGCCCGTGTCGCCCTTCGGGCCCGGATCGCCGGTGTCGCCCTTCGGGCCCTGCAGGCCCGTGTCGCCCGGGTCCCCCTTCGCGCCCGCCGGCCCGGGCGGCCCCTGGGCTCCCGGCTGGCCTTGCGCGTTCCAGGAGACGGCCTCCTCGAACGCCGTGCAGTGGCTCCGGAAGTCGTGGCTCGGCAGCGACGTGTCGATCAGCCGGATCGTCCCCGTCGCCTTCAGCAGGCAGGCGTTGTAGACGTTGTTCGAGTCCGGAATCGTCGCGTAGGCGATCCCCCCGGCGACGGCGAGCAGCACCGTCGACAGCACTGCGATGCGCACCGTTCGGCGCGCCACGACGCGACTCACGCGTCCGCGCATGCTCCCCTCCCCCTAGCGTTTGCGACCGGTGCCGCCGGGCCGGTCGATGATGTGCGCGCGAGCCTACGGCACCGGGTGCGTATCGACAAGCACGATCCCGGCCCGTTAGTCTCCGCCGGTCACCGACAGGGGAGGCTTGGCATGTACGCACGCATCGCGACGTTCGAGGGTGCGACCGGCGACATCAAGAGCGCCATGCAGGAGGCGACCCGGAATGGTCCGCCGGAAGGGATGAAGTCGAGCGAGGCCTATTTCTTCGCCGACACGGCATCAGGGAAGTCGGTCTTCGTCACGTTCTTCGAGACCGAGGAGGACATGCGCGCCGGGGACGCGATCCTCAACGCGATGAGCCCCGGCGACGTCGGCATCGGGCAGCGGGCGAGCGTCGACCTGATGGAGGTCGTCGCCCACATGACGGTCTAGGTCGCCGCTCGGGCGACGAGCACGTCCTCGAAGTACTCTCCGGCGCGGCGGCCGGTGCGGCGGTTCACGTGCCGGCGCAGCCGCGCCTCGAGGGCGAGCCCGGCGCGGTCGAGGATCTCCGGATAGAGGTCTCGACGGTCGTTGACGACGACGAGCAGCGGCGCGCCGGGGCGCAGCGCGGCGGCGGCGTTGGCGAGTGCGGCGGCGATGCCCTCGCGGTAGGCGTCGAGCGCGGCGCGCGACGTCCCCTCCTCGGCGGCGCCGAGCTCGTCCTCGCGCCGGTCATCGAGCCCGAGCAGCTCGTACGCGTAGCGGTGTTGCTCGTGGTAGTCGATCAGCCCCGGGTACGGAGGCGAGGTCAGCACGCCGTCGAAGGTCGCGCCGTACGCGATCGTCCGTGCGTCGCCGTGGAGGACGTGCGCCTCGCGCTCGCCGTCTCGGACGGCTGCGAACGCCTCGATGCGGGCGAGCGTGTCGAGGGTGTAGCGGCGGAGGAAGCCGGCCGCCGACTCCACGGGGCGGCACATCCGGCGGTGCTTGTGGCACCAGTACTCGCCGGTCCGCGGCTCGCGCGGCGCCTCGAGATCGAAGTGGGCGGCCCGGCGGGCCGAGCGCGCCGCGCGCGAGAGGACGACACGGAGCACGTCCTGGTGCTCGTACGCGGGAATCAGGTCGCGGACCGCGAGCAGCTCGGCGGCGGCGCGCGGCGAGTACCACGCGCGACGGTACGGCGCGCGCGGCGCGCGGGAGCGCGTGAT